>CAMNHF010000021.1 GCA_946538975.1 uncultured Clostridia bacterium
CGCGTCCGGCGAATACTTCTCCACACAGATCAGCTCCGTGATCCGCTGCGCGTATACATGATGGCAATCGTGACTGGCCCCGCAATTCCCGGCCATGGAAACAGGCGGCAGCGGAGGAATCTGGAGTTTCGGAGGAAATAGGCAGAGTACTCTTCCAGGGTTGAGTGAGCGGCGGCGCGATCAAGTAAGCCTCCCGTTCTCCGTCCCAATATACATCCTGTCTTTCAGCCGGCCCGCTCAAAAACGGTCGGCTGTTTTTTGTTCTGCTTATGTATTTTTATCTTTCTGGATCGTTACCCTGTCCACCGCACCAGTGGTGTGTAAAGTTGTATGTGTTATCGCATCATCTTGTGCATACTTCACCAGCCGATGCAGTGCGGAATGTATGCTTCGTCTGACAATGTTATAGACGGTCTGTGAAATATACCATTTTAAACATTTGCATCTGTCAGAGCACAGCCATCATCTCTGCCTACAGGCAAGGAAAAGCCCTTGCAAACACAGTGTTTGCAAGGGTTTCCATGGAGTGGAGCATACCGGATTCGAACCGGTGACCTCTACAATGCGAATGTAGCGCGCTACCAACTGTGCTAATGCCCCATTTGGTTGATTTTCCGACCACATTTTACATCTCGTCGGATCTCGATGTTCAGGGCCGGGAGTGCACAATGGAAAGTTCGCTCTACCAACTGTGCTAATGCCCCATTTGGTTGGTTTTCCGACCATATTTTACATCTCGTCGGATCTCGATGTTCAGGGCTGGGAGTGCACAATGGATAGTTCGCTCTACCAACTGTGCTAATGCCCCATGACCATCATTTCTGACGGCCAGACTAATATAGCACAAATTCAGATTCTTTGCAAGGCCTTTTTTCGCTTTTTTTCAGATGGCGGCTTCAGCGGCCGCCTCCCGCACGCCTTCCGGCGGAACAGATCCTATCCGGGGACAGGGATTTCCATGTGACGGAACCCGGTTTCTCCGGAAAGGCCGCTCTCTGGGAAGGGGGCTTTGCGGAAGACGCGCGGACGGGCCGGGGAATCACGGTCTGCGGGGCGGGCAGCTGCGCATTTCCGCTCATTTCTCCCCCGGCGCTGAAAATCTTTCAAAACACTTGCATTTTGGCCCTGTCCATGGTATGATGTGTTGCGATATTACCAGCGCCATTCGCTTAAGGAGGTGAATCAGGTTGCCGAATATCAAATCCGCGAAGAAGCGTGTCAAGGTCAGCGAAAAGAAAAACCTGCGCAATCGCATGGTCAAGAGCGGTGTGCGGACTTCTCTGAAGAAGCTTGATGCTGCCATGGCTGAGCCCGCCAATGCCGCCGCCCAGCTGAGCGCCACGGTTTCCACGATCGACAAGGCTGTGACCAAGGGTGTCATGCACAAGAATGCCGCCAATCGGAAAAAGTCCCGTCTGGCGAAGCGTCTCGTGAAGGCTCAGGCCGCTGTTTGATCAGGCCTCACGAACAACTCCTTTCCGTCACAGTGGAGAGGGGTTTTTCATTTCGGTTTTTCATTTCAATCGAATGACAGCGGAAGCAGAAGGAGGATGCCCATGGCCCCAGTGGCGGTGGTGACCGGCGGCAGCCGGGGAATCGGCGCGGCCTGTGTCCGCCTGTTCGCGGACCGGGGCTGGCGGGTGGCGGTGCTCTGCGAGAAGAACGCCGCCGCTGCCGAAGCGCTCTGTGCGGAGCTGCGCGGGCAGGGCCGGGACGCCGCCTGGCAGCTGTGCGACGTCGCGGACGAAAAGCAGGTCAGCGCGGCCTTCGGCTGGGTGCGGGAGCGTTTCGGCCCGGTGTCGGCCCTCGTCAACAACGCGGGCATCAGCTGGACGGGCCTTCTGCAGGACATGACCGCCGCCGAGTGGGATCGCCTCTTCGCGGTGAATGTGCGCGGGGCCTTCCTGTGCACCCGCGCGGTGCTGCCGGAGATGATCAGCCGCCGCCAGGGCAGCATTGTGCAGATTTCCAGCATGTGGGGCGAGACCGGCGGCTCCTGCGAGACGGCCTACTCCGCCTCCAAGGCCGCCCTGATCGGGCTGACCCGCGCGCTGGCCAAGGAGGCCGGCCCCTCCGGCGTCCGCGTGAACTGCGTCTCCCCCGGCGTCATCGACACGGAGATGAACCGCCATCTCACGCAGGCGGACCTGGCCGCGCTGGCTGAGGAGACGCCGCTGGGCCGCATCGGGCAGGCGGAGGAGGTCGCGCGGGCGGTGCTCTTCCTCTGCGGGGCGGAGGCCGCCTTCATCACCGGACAGGTGCTGCCGGTCAACGGCGGCATTGTCATCGGGTGAAACAGGGCTGACTTGCAATTGTCACACAAACGCAAGCGAAAATTCACTTTCTCCCGGGAAGAAAGCACGGTCTTCTCTCGTCTTATGGATGGAACCAACAGGGAAACCCCGCGGGCGACCGCGGCATGGGGAGGAATCAGAATGAAACGCAAGCTGATGACCGCGCTGGCGCTTGTGCTGGCGGCGGCGCTGGCGCTGAGCTGCGCGCTGGCGGATCAGATCGGCACCGTGAAGGGCGGCTGGCTGCGGCTGCGGGCCGAGCCCAGCTTTTCGTCCGCGACGCTGGCCAGCTATCAGAACGGCGCGACCGTGACGGTCCTCGGGCAGACGGGCAGCTGGTATCAGGTGCGCACGCCCGACGGCCTGTACGGCTATATGTACAGCTCCTATCTGACCGTCGGCCCGGGCGGCAGCACCTCCAGCGGCGACACGGGCCGCATCACCAGCCCCAACGGCCGGGGCGTGCGGCTGCGCGCCACACCGGCGGTCAGCCCGGACAACGTGATCGGCCTGTACAATGTCGGCACCTCGGTGAAGATTCTCAGCCGAGGCTCGACCTGGCACTATGTCCGCGTGGGCACGCAGGACGGCTACATGATGGCGCAGTACATCACCGAGAGCGCCGCGCCGGCCACCCCGCAGCCCTCCACCGGCTATACCGCCTGGATCACCAGCGCCAACGGCAAGCCGGTGCGTCTGCGCGCGGGCGCGGGCACCAATTTCGCCATCCTGGGCAGCTATTCCGTGGGCCGCGAGGTCACTGTGCTGCAGCACGGGACCACCTGGGACTATATCCGCATCAACGGCCAGTACGGCTATATGATGAACCAGTACCTGACCACCAGCTATCAGCCGGTCAGCACCACCATCACCTCGGTGTCCGTCAGCAGCGCCAATCCCACGGTTGGCCAGACCCTGACGGCGGTGGTCACGCCCGGCGGCGCGAGCTACTCCTGCCAGTGGTTCAATGACCAGGGCAGCCTGCTGTCCACCGGCACCTCCTACCAGGTGAAGGCCTCCGACACGGGCCGCCGCCTGCTGGTCATCGTCACCGGCACCGGCACCACCACCGGCACCGCGTACAGCGCCTACACGAACGCGGTCACCGCGGCCGCGCCCTACCAGTACCTGAGCGGCGTGCAGCTGAGCACCTCCTCGCCCACGATCGGCAGCACGGTCTACGCCATCGTCTCCCCCAGCGGCGCGACGGCGGAGGTGCGCTGGTACCGCTCCAACGGCCAGCAGGTCGGCACGGGCAGCTACTACACCGTGCAGAACGCCGACGCCGGCTATCAGCTGTACTGCGTCGCGATGGGCACGGGCGCCTTCTCCGGGACCGTGCTCAGCCCCAGCACCAGCCAGATTGCCTCCAATCCCGGCCAGAATGCGCTGAGCGGCACCGTCGTGCTGCCTGCCACGGTCGCCGCGGGCACCCAGCTGTATCCCAACCTGTACCTGAACACCCTGCAGGTGGACTACGCCTGGTACTGCAGCGGCGGCCTGGTCAGCACCAATTCCAGCCTCTATGTCACCAGCGATATGCTGGGGCAGAGCATCCGGCTGACCGTCAGCGCGCAGGCCGGCAGCGGCTACACCGGCAGCGTCAGCAGCGAGAGCTGCTTCGTGGCCGGCATCGGCTTCTGATTTCCCCAAAGGCGCCCACTGCCCGGCATGAGCCCGGGCAGTTTTTTTTCGGGGCAAAAGAGCTGTGCTGTTTTTACCGGAAAAAAGTCAGCAAAAGTCAGAATATCCCTTGACAGGCGTGGTATAATGAAAGATGGATGCGCAGTTCCGCTGCATCCGGCGACTGTACCAGTAAGGAGCGAAAACCATGGTCAAAATCAATGTCATCTCCGGCTTCCTCGGGGCCGGCAAAACCACCCTCATCAAAAAACTGCTCGGCGGCAGCCTGAAGGACGAAAAGGTTGTGCTGCTGGAGAATGAATACGGCGACGTCGGCGTGGACAGCGGCTTTCTGGCCGGCTCCGGCATCACGGTGACCGAGCTGAGCGCCGGCTGCATCTGCTGCACGCTGGCCGGCGACTTCCAGGACGCGGTCGATCAGCTGATCGAAACCTATCACCCGGACCGCATTCTGGTGGAACCCACCGGCGTGGGCAAGCTGAGCGAGATCCTCTCCGCCGTGGAGAAGTGCAAGCAGCGCCACCCCGACATTGTGATCGGCGGCAGCGCGACGGTCGTGGACGCCGGCAAGGCGCGCATGTATCTCAAGAACTTCGGCGAATTCTTCATCGACCAGGTGAAGAGCGCCTCCACCGTGATCCTGAGCCGCACCCAGCTGCTCTCCGGCGAGAAGGTCGAGGCGGCCCGCGCCATCGTGGAGCAAGTGCATCCGGAGGCCCGCATCATCACCACGCCCTGGGATGAGCTGGACGCCGCCTTCGTGCTGGACGTGATTGAGAACGGCAAGCCCATTGAATTCCCGCCCATGGAAGACGATGACGATGACGATGACGATGATGACGACGACGAGCACGAGCATCATCACCATCACGACGATGATGACGACGACGAGCATGAGCATCATCACCATCACGACGACGATGATGATGACGACGAACACGAGCATCATCACCATCACGGCGACGATGATGACGATGACGAGCACGAGCATCATCACGAGGGCCATGACCACCACGGCCATCACCACCATCATCATCACCACCACGGCGCGGACGATCACGACGCGGACGAGGTGTTCCAGACCGTCGGCGTGCAGACCGCGAAGCGCTACGAGAAGGATGACATCGCCGCGAAGCTGGAGGCCCTCTCCGATGAGGCCGCCTACGGCAGCGTGCTGCGCGCCAAGGGCATCCTGCAGAATGCCGCGGGCGAATGGTTCCAGTTCGACCATGTGCCGGGCGAGACCGAATTCCGCGACGGCAGCGCCGACTACACGGGCCGCTTCTGCGTGATCGGCGCCGGCCTGAAGGAAGACGCCATCCGCCGGCTGTTCAACATCCAGTAAGCTCCGCCGCAAAAGGGGAAACAAGATGAAGCAAGACATCATTCCGGTCTATCTGATCGCCGGCTTCCTGGAGAGCGGAAAGACCACGATGATCCGCAGCATGCTGGAGGACGAGGGCTTCTCCTCCGGCCAGAAGACGCTGATCCTCTGCTGCGAGGAGGGCGAGGAGGAGCTCGCCGCCGCGCTGCTGAACCGCGCCAACGCCGATCTGGTGGTGCTGGATGAGGCGGAGCAGCTGACCAGCCTGCGTCTGAAGGAGCTGAACGCGAAGTACAGCCCCGAGCGGGTGATCGTCGAATACAACACCATGTGGACGATGGAGAAGCTGGGCGCCCTCAACCTGCCGCCCTACTGGCAGTGGGTGCAGGTCATCACGCTGGCCGACGGCACCACCTTCGAGAACTACATGACCAATATCCGCAAGATGATCACCGATCCGATGCGGGACGCCGACCTGATCCTGATCAACCGCTGCGGCCCCGCCTTCAACAAGAGCAGCTGGCGCAAGCAGCTGCGGGCGCTGAATCCCTCGGCGAACATCCTCTTTGAGAACCTGGACGGCAGCACCGAGGACGGCGTCACCGACGAGGATCTGCCCTATGATATGAAGGCGGACATCATCGACGTCACCGACGAGCAGTTCGGCATCCTGTACCTGGACGCGATGGACCACCCGGAGCGCTACGACGGCAAGGTGGTGCGCATGGTGGGCCAGGCCTTCCCCCAGCGGGAGTTCCCGCAGGGCGTGTACCTCTTCGCCCGCTACGCGATGACCTGCTGCTCCAACGACGTGCAGCCCATCGGCTGGCTCTGCCAGGGGCCGACGAAGCCCTCCACCCGGAACTTCATCCGGCTGACCGCCCGCTGCCACATGCAGCCCGGCCCGGAGAACCAGCGCATGCTGACCCTCGAAGAGGTGAAGGCCGAGCGCTGCAACCCGCCCAAGGAAAAATTCGTGACCTTCACGAACCTGTGATTTACCACGCCGGCCGCGCCATTGCGGCCGGTTTTTGCATACGAAAAAGCGGCCCCCGGGAGGGACCGCCAGAGAGATCAGAAAGGCATTCAGCGGTGGATGTGGAAGACTTCCTTCCCCTTCACGCGGGTGCGGCGGCCCAGGGCGTCCTTCGTGCCGTCCAGGGTGCGGCGGATCACGATGGTGTCGTCGTCGGGGGCCTCCACCTCGCACAGGCCGTACTTGAGCACATCGGAATCGCGGAAGTGCGTCATGCGGCCGCGGATGTAGCGCTGCAGCTCCACATCCTCGCTGCCCCAGGGATAGGGCCGCCGGCAGAAGGGATCCGCGCCGCCGGTCAGACCGGCCTCGTCGCCGTAATACACGGTGGGGCAGCCGGGAAGGGCGAACAGGATGTCAAAGCAGGTCTTGAGCCGCTTCACAGCCAGGCTGTACTCGGTGTGCGTCAGCCGCATTGCGGCCTGATCGCGCTTGGAGAGCTCCTGCCCCTCCCGGTCAATGACCGCGTTGAGCGCGCGGGCCCGGTCATGGCTGCCGATCAGGTTCATCAGGGAGTACAGGAAGGGCACGGGATAGACCTCCGCCTGGTGGTGAATCAGCCGGACCAGGTCGTGCGCGGTGGAGCGGCCGGTGACGAAGTCCAGGATCGCCGTGCGCAGCGGGTAATTCATCACGCTGTCCAGGGTGTCACCGGTGCAGTAGCAGCGCATCTCGCCATAGGCCACCTTGTTGGAGGCGTCCTCCCAGACCTCGCCCAGCACCACGGCCTCGGGATCGGTCTTCTTGACGCATTTGCGCAGCTTGCGGAGGAAGTCCATGGGCAGCTCGTCCGCCACATCCAGTCGCCAGCCGGACGCGCCGGCCTCCAGCCAGCGGGAGACGATCGCGTCCTTGCCGCGGAACATGAACCGCTGATAGCTCGGCTCATCCTTGCGCAGCTCGGGCATGCAGCGCACGCCCCACCAGCAGCGGTACTTCTCCGGGAAGTGCTCGAAGGTGTACCAGTGGAAGTACTTGCTCCGCTCCCCCTGCCAGGCGCCGATCTCCGGATAGTGGCCGAAGCGATTGAAGTAGATGCTGTCGTCGCCGGTATGGCTGAACACACCGTCCAGCAGGATCCGGATGCCCTGCTCCTTCGCCGCCGCGAACAGCTCCCGCAGCTCCTCCTCCGTGCCCAGCATGGGATCCACGCGGGTGTAATCGCCGGTGTCGTAGCGGTGATTGGAGTGGGCCTGGAAGACCGGGTTCAGGTAGATCACCGTGACGCCCAGATCCCGCAGGTAGGGCAGCTTCTCCCGGATGCCGTTCAGCGTGCCGCCCCAGAAGTCCATGGAGCCGTTGTCCAGCATGCCGTCCGGATGGTTGAAGAAGAAGTCCTCATTCCAGTCCCGGTGGATCAGCCGGTCCGTGCGCTGGTCCGCGCCGGCGGTCGGCGCCTTGAAAAAGCGGTCGGGGAAGATCTGGTAGATCGTGGCCCCGTGCAGGAAGGCCGGCGTTTTGTACGCGGCATCGTAGATCGTGATCTGCCAGGAGTGCAGCCCCTGCTCGTACACCCGGCCCTCGCCGCCCAGCCCGTCGTCCGGCGCGCCGTAGCGAACCGTGTGGCCGTCCGGGTGATAGACGATGAAGTCATACCAGACCCAGCCGGGCTCCTCCGGCATGGTGACGGCGGTGGTCCACAGATCCCGGCCGTCGAAGGTCATGGCGAAGTCGTGCTCATCGTTGTGCCAGATGCGCAGGATGATGGCGGCCGCATCGTCGCAGCGGACGCTGAAGCTGATGCGGCTGCCGGCCGGAGCCGGGCCCATGGGGGTGCGGAAACCGGGCTGGTGGGAATCGTGCAGGAGCATGGGCTATCCTCTTTCCGATAAAAAGGGGCGGCTGCCGCATTCCGGCAACCGCCCGGTGTCCTTACTTGGATTTCAGCGGCTTCAGGTGCCAGATCAGGTCGTTGTATTCGCGGATGGTGCGGTCCGAGGAGAAGATGCCGGACATGGCGGTGTTGATCACGGCCATGCGCTGCCACTTGTCCTGATCCGCGTAGTCGGCCATCACCCGGCGCTGCGCCATGGAGTAGGAGCCGAAGTCCTTCAGCACGAAGTAGGGATCGGCCATGCTGCCGTCGCTGCCCACCAGCAGGCTGTGATAGAGATCCTGCAGCGGCGCGGCGGAGGAGGGCAGCAGCGTGCCGTCGATCATCTGCGTCATCGCCTGGCGGATCTCCTGGTTGGTCTCAAAGATGGTCATCGGGTTGTAGGTGCGCTCGCGGTACATATCCCGCACGGTGTTGGCCCGCATGCCGAAGATGTAGATGTTCTCCAGGCCCACCTGCTCCGCCATCTCGACGTTCGCGCCGTCCATCGTGCCGATGGTCACCGCGCCGTTCATCATGTACTTCATGCAGCCGGTGCCGCTGGCCTCCTTGGAGGCGGTGGAGATCTGCTCGCTCAGCTCGGTGGCGGGAATCAGGATCTCCGCGGAGGAGACGTCATAGTTCTCCAGGAACACCACCTGCAGCATCTTGCTGGCGCGGGGATGCTTCGCGATGAGCACGCTGAGCGCGTTGATGAAGCGGATGATCTGCTTGGCCCGGTAGTAGCCGGGGGAAGCCTTCGCGCCGAAGACGAACAGCCGCGGCTGCATCACGAGGCCGGGATCGTTCACGATGCGGTTGTACAGCACGAGGATGTGCAGGGCGTTCATCATCTGCCGCTTGTACTCATGCAGGCGCTTGGACTGGGCGTCGAACATGAAGTCCGGATCGATGACAGTGTCCTGGCGGTCCTTGAGCATCTTCGCCAGGCGAACCTTGTTGTCGCGCTTGATGCGGGCAAACTGCTCGCGGAAGGCGGCGTCGTCCGCGAAGGGGCGCAGGTCGCTCAGCCGCTCCGGCTCGCGGATCCAGTCCGTGCCGATGGCCTCGCAGATCAGGCTGGTCAGCTCGGGATTGCAGCTCATCAGCCAGCGGCGGTGCGTGATGCCGTTGGTGATCGCGGAGAACTTCTCCGGCATCACCTGATAATAATCGTGGAAGGTTTCTTCCTTCAGGATGTCGCCGTGCAGCTGGCTGACGCCGTTGACGGAGAAGGACATCGCCACGCACAGGTTGGCCATGTGCACCTGGCCGTAGCTGATGATGGCCATGTGGCCGATGCGGTCCCACTCGCCGGGGAAGACATTCCACAGGCGGGCGCACAGGCGGCGGTTCATCTCCTCCAGGATCATGTAGATCCGGGGCAGCTGCTGGCGCACCATGTCCTCGGGCCACTTTTCCAGCGCCTCGGCCATGATCGTGTGGTTGGTGTAGGCGATGGTCTTCTGCACGATGGCGGAGGCCTCGTCCCAGCCCAGGCCTTCCTGATCCATCAGCAGCCGCATCAGCTCCGGAATCGCCATGCCCGGATGCGTGTCGTTGATGTGGATGCAGACCTTCTCCGGCAGCAGGGCGAAGTTATTGCCGTGCTGCTTCTTGAAGTCGCGGATGATGTACTGCAGCGTGGCCGAGGTGAAGAAGTAGTGCTGCTTCAGCCGCAGCATCTTGCCCTCGTAGTGGTTGTCCTCCGGGTAGAGCACCTTGGAGATGACCTCCGCCATCGCCCGCTCCTCGCCGGCCTGCGCGTAGTTGCCCTGACCGAAGGCGTTCAGGTCGATGCGCTTGGGGCTGCGCGCGCTCCACATGCGCAGGGTGTTCACAGTGGAGGTGTTGTACCCGACGATCGGCACGTCGTAGGGCACGGCCTCGACGGTGTAGTAGTCGCGGTGGACAAAGTGCTGGGCGCCGCTCTCATCCTCAAAGATGTCCACATGGCCGCCGAAGTGCACCTCGCAGGCGTCCTCCATCACGGCCATCTCCCACAGGTTGCCGTTCTCCAGCCAGCTGTCCGGCAGCTCCACCTGCTGGCCGTCCACGATCTTCTGGCGGAACAGGCCGTACTCATAGCGGATGGTGCAGCCCATCGCCGGCAGATCCAGCGAGGCCAGGGAGTCCAGGAAGCAGGCCGCCAGGCGGCCCAGGCCGCCGTTGCCCAGGCCGGGCTCCGGCTCTTCCTTCAGCACGCTCTCCAGCGGGATGCCCAGCTCACTGAGGGCATCCTTGTAGACCTGCGTGGAGACCAGGTTCAGCATGTTGCAGTACAGGCTGCGGCCCATCAGGAATTCGACGGACAGGTAATAGAGCCGCTTGGCGTCGCTGGCGCGGCGCTCGTCACGGGCCACCATGTACTTCTGCATGATCTGATCGCGGACGGTGGAGGCCACCGCGCGGTAGATCTGCTGGGGAGAGGCCTCCTGCACGGTGCGGCCATTGTAGCGCTGCAGCTTGCCGATGATCGACTGCTTGATGGATTCCTTATCAAAAGAAGTGGTAGGCATCAGATTCCTCCTCGAAGTTTACGAATGCTGCACTGGCGAATGCTGCACCGGCAGATGCGCATCCAATTGATGATTATACACTGCTTTTCCCCGCTTGGCAATCAGCAATTTGTTCATAATCAACACCAGATTGCATGAAAAGCGGAAAAAACGCGTGTCCCGCCCTCCGCAGGGCCGCTCACGCGGGGTATTCCATCGTGTCCGCGCTGCAACCGGCCAGCACCGCGCCGTAGGCCTGCGCCTCCCGGCGGGCCCCGGGCAGGTCATGGCCGCGGTAGTTGCCGCACTCCCGCCGACGGGCGCCGGGAATCTGCCCTTCAAAGGCCGCCGCGAAGGCAAAGGCTTCGCGGGTCAGCCGCAGGGCCTCCGCGCGGGACACCGTGTCCGCCAGAATCAGATAAAAGCCGGTGCGGCAGCCCATCGGGCCGAAGTAGATCACCTCGTCCGCGCGGTCGGAGGAGCGCAGGCAGGTCGCGATCAGGTGCTCCAGCGTGTGCAGGGCGCCCTGGCCCAGGTAGTCGCCGCGGTTGGGCGTCTTCAGCCGCAGGTCATAGGTCACGCAGTTCCGGTCGATGCGGGAGACGTACATCCCCGGCGTCAGGGTGTCGTGGTTGATGGTGAAGGACGCGATCTTTTTCAGCATGGGAGACTCCTTTCATGGCGGAGGTGGTCGGTGTCACTTTCGTTTGCGGGCGGCTTCCTTTTTGTCCTCCTTTCGTTTGCGGGCGGCTTCCTTTTTGTCCTCCCGCTCCAGCTCCGCGTTCATGGAGCGGATGTCAGTCAGGAGATCCTGCTCGTCGGCGGCCGGCCCCGCGGGGCGCTTCGGGCGGGCGGGCTGCTTCGGCGCGGGTTTGGCCGCAGTGCGCAGGGAAGCGGGCAGGCGGACCTTTTTCTTTTTGCCCAGCTTCTCGCGCACGCAGTCCAGGGCGTCGGCCCAGGTGAGCAGGGAGCAGGGGATCGCCAGCCGCAGAAAATAGCGCGGCGCGTAGAGCAGGATCAGGTGCTTCTCCGGCCAGAGCTGCACCCGGGCCACGTCCTTCCAGCTGAGGCGCTGCACGGCCACCGCGGGGTACTCCCCTGGCCCGGCCGGCTCCACCCGCGGCGCGCAGCCCCGGAGGAGCAGCTTGACCGGGTTCGGCTCCGGCAGCAGGGTGGTGATCTCCACGCCGCGGCTGTCCATCACGCAGCGCTGGATGTCCCTCCCCCGCAGCAGCAGCACCAGGGCCAGCAGCAGCGCGCAGCCGCCCAGCAGCCACGCCAGAGAGGCCAGCAGCGGCCCGCGCAGCAGCTCGCCGACAGCCGCCAGACCGCCGTGCAGGGCCTCCGCCGCGACGACGGCCGCCAGCACCACCAGGGCCACCGGCAGCACGACGCGGGCCGCGCTGTTCCAGATGGCCCAGTCCGCGATGGGCAGGTGTTCCTCCTCCCACAGAAGGTGCGCCCGGGACGCGGGCAGGGCGGCGCCGCAGGTGGGGCAATGGCTGCCCGCGGGCACCTCCCGGCGGCACTTCTTGCATGTACAGGTGAGCAATCGCATTCCTCCGTCCCTGCGGAATCTGAAAGAGAAAACCCTGCCGACGCGGGGCCGGCAGGGGAAAGGTTGCGGCGGCCGATCAGGCCTTGGTCTCCTCGCCGCTGTCGCCGTCCTCTTCGCTGCCGGTCTTCTTCTCCAGCAGCTTGATGCGGTCCAGGTTGTCCACGGCGGGGATTTCCCTGCTGCGGTCCACGGCGCGCACGATGAAGCCGATGATGACGATGATGAGGCCGATGGCGGCCAGGGCAGCCAGGACGATGGTCGCCCAGTTCAGCGCGGTGCCGGCCTCGCGGTACCAGGTGGGCAGATCCTCGGCCGTGGGCAGATCCTCATACTGCGGGGCGGGCGGCGTGACGATCGGGGCATCGGTGGGCACCGGCGTGGGGTTGATCTTCTCGATGCGGACCGTGTTGCTGTAGAAGGTCTCCGACTCGTTCAGCATATTCCGCGCCACGGCGGCGAACTGGAAATCGCCCCGGTAGTTGATCTCGCTGTCGATGACGACGCTGGCCTCGCGCGTGAAGGACTTGGTCTCCCCCGCGAGCAGGCTGGCAAAGGTGTAGAGCGTCTGCCCGTTGGCCTGCACGGCCACGTTGCTGACGTCGCTGGAGCTGGTGTTGGTGACGCTGATCGTGAACTTGACCACCGCGGGGACAGAATAGACCTGCTCCTGATCCACGGAGGCGTCCACCAGCAGGTTCAGCATCTGGCTGGGCTCCACCGCGGTGACGGTGACGCGGCCGGTGGCGGTCTCCACGCTGCTGCCGTCGGCGCCGGTGCCGGTGATGATCAGCTGATAATCGGTGGTGCGCTCCACGGGCACGGTGGTGTCCAGGGTCAGCACCTCGCCGGCGGGCACGGATTGGCCGGTCCACAGATCGCCCAGGGTGCCGTCGGACACGGTGATGTTCTCATAATTGACCTTGCCGGTGTTCTTCAGCTGCAGGGTCAGCTTCACGCTGTCGCCCACCAGGCCGCCCTTCTTGTCGGCGGTCAGCGTGGCGCTCAGGTGCATCTCGCCGTACTTGATCACGGCGGGCTCCTTGGTCACGGAGTAGGTGGCGCCGCCGGCCTTGTAGGTGATCGTCGCGCTGCTGGTCTTGTCCTTGGAGCCCATCTTGGTGGTGAAGGTGTGGGTGCCCTTCGCGCCGGCCACGATATTGCCCACGCGGGCGCTGGACTTGGCGATGTCCGTGCTCTCCACGATCGTGACGTCCGTGATGTCCACATTGCCGGTGTTGACGATCTCGTAGGTGACGGAGACCTCCTGATTCCGCCCGGCCATGGTCGGCGTGATCTTGCGGTTGACCTCCACGGAAGCCACCACGCCGTTGAAAATCACTTCCTGGGGGAGGTTGGCGGAGCGGTTCTTGATCTCGCCGTCATCCGTGTACATGGAGTAGTTGATCCGGAAGGCGATCCGGCCGGCCTCCAGCTGATCCTGCGTCACGTCCCAGGTGCCGGTCCAGGTCTTGGTGGCGCCGGCGGCCAGGATGACCTCGCCGAAGTCCTCCACCTGCTCGTTGTTGGGGTAATACAGGGTGATGGGGCCGGGCAGGTCGCGGTCCGTCGTGTTGGAGATGCTGATGGAAACCGTCGTCTTCCCGGGCGCGGTGAAGGTGTTGGGCGAAATCTTCATCCCGACCTTGATCGGAATCTCATCCGCGCAGGCCACGCTCACCAGGCAGACAAAAAGCGCGGTGAGCAGAACCGCCAGCAGACCTCTCCGAATCCAGCGGCCGCAGGGCCGGTTTGAAATGATACGCTTCATCTTGCAGACGGGCGCTCGCACGCCCTTCCTCCCTTCCATCCCCGGTTCAGGCATGGTGTGATAATAATCCAAGGCTATTGTACTCGCAAAAGGGGCGGAATGTCAAGTGAAACGCCGCCAAAACCCCGAAAATCTTACAATTTTTTTACGGGAATATGTCGTTTTTCGGAAGATCGCCGCCGATACAGCCCCGCTGCGGAAAAAGAGCGCCCTGATGAGCCGCGAGCGGCACTCTCATGCGATTCTCATCGTCCGGCTCTTGCCTGTTTTCTTCCCTTGTGGTAGCTTTTCATCAGGCGGTACTGCAGACAGCAGTTCCTTCGGGGGGATGAGATGCCGGTTCGAATCCGGCCGCCTGTCCCGCAAGGGCCGGGTGTAGTTTAACCAGGCAGAGCGCATAAATACTGCTGTCGCTTTTGTCCGCCTTTTGTGTTTCAGCCCTTCTCCGTCCTCCCCCATGAGCCGCGCAGAAAAGCGCGGGCCTTTTCAGATCGTACCGCAAACCGCCGTCCCCGCGTGCTGCCGGAAGATCCAGGGATTGGAAGGTTCTCATGCAATTCTCATCGGGAAGCCGTTGATTTTGGGCCGGTTGTGTGGTAAACTTTGGATAAGCGGTACTGCAGGCAGCAGTTACATCGTTTTCCAGGGCGAAATGCCGGTTCGAGTCCGGCGGTCTGACCCGCAAGAGGGCAGATCTCGTTCAACTGGTCAGGACCCGCTCCACACGCCTACCCTGCTGCCAATTTTGTCCGCTTGCCATTGTCCAAAGGCTCACAGGGCAGAGCGCCCGTCCGGCGTGGGGCGGGTGATGGTTCGACTCCGTCTTGGACACGCTGCGCGGCGTGAAAGGCTCAGGCCGCGCATCACCATTGAAGCGGCATTGCAGGTGTGGGTTACTTCGACTTTTAATCGAGAGGCGTCGGTTCGATTCCGGCCGTCCGGCCCGCAAGGGAAGGATGTAGCTCAGTTGGCAGAGCGCTATACACCCGCGCCGATTTTATCCGCTTCATTTCCGGATCAGATGGCAGGCGTGCACCGCGATGAACGCTTCTCCCTGCGGAGATCGTTCACGGCGTTCGGCACGCCTGTTTTCTCATTTTTTGCCAGAAGGAGGGACATCATCATGGCAAAGTTCAACAAGCCGTCGCAGACGATCCTGACGACCAATGCCGAGGGGCATGCGGCCTACGCCATGCCGGAGCGGCTGAAGCTGGTGACGCAGGTGCTGACGAGCTTCTTCCGGGAGGAGAAGTTCTACGGCGACAACTCCGATGGCCTGATCGCGACGCTGGAGCCCGTCATCCGGAAGGATCCGGAGTTCGTGTCGAAGCTGGCCGTGTATGCGCGCCGCGTGTTCAACATGCGCTCTGTGTCCCACGTGCTGGTCTGCTATCTGGCGCATGAGCCGGCGGGCAAGCCCTTCGTGCGGAACACAGTCCGCGGCGTGGTGCAGCGCGGCGACGACGCGACCGAGATTCTGTCCTTCTATCTCTCCACCTTCGGCAAGCCGATCCCCAACGCGCTGCGCAAGGGCCTGGAGGACGTGTTCCTCACCTTCGACGAGTACACGCTCGCCAAGTACAAGGGCACCAGCCATGCGCTCAAGATGCGCGATGTGCTCTGCCTGACACGCCCGAAGCCGCAGAGCGAGGAGCAGTCCGCGATGTGGAAGCGCCTGCTGGAGGACAGGCTGACGCCCCCGCTGACCTGGGAGACGCAATTGTCCGCCAACGGCAACACCCGCGAGACCTGGGAGGCGCTGATCGACAGCGGCAAGGTCGGCTATATGGCGCTGCTGCGCAATCTCCGGAACATCATCAGCGCGCAGCCGTCGAACATTGAGAAGGTGTTTGCGCAGATCGAGTCCCCGGAGGCCGTGCGCGCCTCCCGCCAGCTCCCGTTCCGCTTCCTCTCCGCTTACAAGAACCTGCCGGCCAATGCCGGGAGCAGGGCCCTTGATGCGCTGGAAGCCGCCGCGGAGGCGTCCATCGGGAACATGGAGAAACTGGAGGGCACGACGGTCATTGCGGTGGACTGCTCCGGCTCCATGAGCAGCCTTGTCAGCGCGAACTCCACGGTCCGCTGCGCCGAGATCGGCACCATGCTGGGCCTGCTGGCAAACCGCATCTGCCAGAACAGCATCTTCTACACCTTCGACGACCGGATCCAGCAGGAGCCCGTCTCCAGGCGGCAGGGCATGCTGTACACGGCTACCCACCTGTCCAGGGCCAACGGCGGCACCAACATGGATCTGCCCTTCCTCCAGATGATCCATGACCGCGTCAAAGCAGACCGCCTCATCATCATCTCGGACAACATGTGCAACATGGGCGAGACCGCGTGGTACAAGACGACGGTGCAGACCTGCGCCGACCGGTACCGCCGGGAGAGCGGCCGGGACATCTGGGTGCACGCCATCGACCTGATGGGCTACGGCACGCAGCAGTTCCACGGCCCGAAGACCAACATCATCGCCGGCTGGTCCGAGAAGGTGCTGCAGTTCATCAGCCTGGCCGAGCGCGGCGCCGGTTCGCTGGAGGCCGCCATCGACGGGTATTCCTGGTGACAAAGACCCGCCCGCGTGCGAAAAAGGCACGCGGGCCTTTTTGCTGCATATGATCCGAACATCGATCAGCAGATCTGCGCATGCTTCCGTTGGAACAGCAAAACCGCCGAAACCTTCTGGAATCGGCGGTTTTTGGTGGTATGCCCGGCAGGATTCGAACCTGTGACCTTCAGAGTCGGAGTCTGACACTCTATCCAACTGAGCTACGGGCACACGTGCTTTTCAGCAAAGGGGATGATAGCACATTTTCCGCGCTTTGTCAATCACCCGATTTGTGGAGATCGCGAGCGCTCGGCGGCAAGTCGGCAGGAGTCGGCAGACCGGCGCTAATGGGACAGCACCCGCACCCCGCGTGGATGATTCTCTTTCCGCGAAGGGCGGGGATGGCCCCCCCTCTTTCACAGAGAGGGTTGATTTGATCAGAATCAGGGTATTGCGGTGAACGGGTTGTTGCGTGATTCGTTGTAGTCCTACTTTTCGTGACCGAAAAGTAGCAAAAGGTCCTGGGGGGGCCCTTGCGCGTGGGCCCCCCCCAGACCCCCTGCGAGCGCTTTTGGGCACGGGATCAGGGCTGCGTAGTTCGCAGGTCGCAAGGCTTGCTGCCCAATGGAGGGCAGGCTGTCGCATAGTGTGGGTTGGTGCGGATGTCGGCGGCTGTCCGCGCATTCATGAAAAAAGCCAGCCCCCGCGCTGCTTTTTCCGGAGAGGATGGGGGTCTGGGGGAAGGGGAGCCGCTTTTTCTCAGAAAAAGGGGCTTCCCTTCCCCCAGAATCACCAGAATCACCGCGGCCTCCCCACGCCTTTTCGGCGGTTGCTTTTTCAGGGGCGTTGCGGTATAATTCCAATGTTCACAATAGAAGCCCCTGGGGGGCGGAAGGCGGGAAACAAATGCGCAAAGAACTGACACAGCTCCGGGAAGCGATGGCCCGGCACGGCGTGGACTGGTATCTGGTGCCCACGGACGATTTTCACGGCTCCGAATATGTCGGAGATTTCTTTAAATGCCGCAGCCACGTGTCCGGCTTCACCGGCAGCGCGGGCACGCTGCTGGTCTCGGGCACATGGGCCGGCCTGTGGACCGACGGCCGTTATTTCCTGCAGGCTGCGCAGCAGCTGGAGGGCAGCGGCATCGACCTGATGAAGATGGGCGAGCCGGATGTGCCTTCGCTGACCGTCTTCCTTTCGGAGCAGCTGCAGGCCGGCCAGGTGCTGGGCTTTGACGGGCGCACGGTTTCCGGCGTGCTGTATGACCGGCTGAAGCGGATCGCGGAGGAGCACGGCGCGTCCGTCGCCTGCGGGATGGATCTGGCCGGCGAGAGCTGGACGGATCGGCCGCCCATGTCCGCCGAGCCGGTGTTTGAGCTGCCCGCGGAGCTGGTCGGGCAGAGCCGCGCCGAGAAGCTGGCCCACGTCCGCGCGGAGATTGCGAAGGCCGGGGCTGACACCCTTGTGCTGGCCTCCCTGGCGGACATCTGCTGGCTGTACAACATCCGCGGCAACGACGTCGCCTGCACGCCGGTGGTGCTGTCCTTCAGCGCCGTCACCGAGCACGAGGCCATTCTGTTCCTGAATCCCGCCGTGCTGCCGGAGGACGTCCGCGCCCATCTGGAGGCCGACGGCGTGGAGATCCGGCCCTACGGCGGCATCGACGGCTACGTCCGCGGCCTCACGCCGGGCAGCACCGTCATGCTGAACCCCGCCGTCGTCAACAGCGCCATCCTCGCGGCCGTGCCGGAGGGCGTGCGCGTCCTCCCGAAGACCGACCCCACCGTACTGCCCAAGGCGGCCAAGAACCCCACCGAGGTCGCCAACATCCGCGAGGCGCATGTGAAGGACGGCGTCGCCGTGACGCGGCTCATGTACTGGCTGAAGCACGAGATCGGCCGCACGCCGATGGACGAGCTGTCCGTGGCGGAAAAGCTGGAGGAATTCCGCCGCGAGCAGGAGCACTACCTGGAGCCCAGCTTCTCCCCCATCATCGCCTACGGCCCCCACGGCGCCATCGTGCACTATTCCGCCACAGAGGAGAGCAATGCGGTCATTCAGCCGCGCTCCTTCCTGCTGGCGGACACCGGCGGCCACTATCTGGAGGGCACCACCGACATCACCCGCACCTTCGCGATGGGGCCGCTCACCGATGAGGAGAAGCGTTTCTACACCCTGGTGCTCAAGGGCCACCTGCGCCTGGGCGCGGCCCGCTTCCAGCACGGCTGCACCGGCCTCAACCTGGATTACCTCGCCCGTGAGCCGCTGTGGCGCATCGGCATGGACTACAACCATGGCACCGGCCACGGCGTGGGCTACGTGCTGGGCGTGCACGAGGGGCCGCAGGGCTTCCGCTGGCGCCAGAACGGCAATGCCGCGGTGCTGGAGCCCGGCATGGTCACCAGCGACGAGCCCGGCATCTACCTGGAGGGCAAGTTCGGCATCCGGCTGGAGAACCTGACCGTCGTGTGCGAGACGCTGACCAACGAATATGGCCGCTTCCTGCACCTGGAATACCTGACCATGGTGCCCTTCGATCTGGAGGCGATCGTGCCCGAAATGCTGGAGCCCTGTGAGAAGGCCTGGCTGAACGAATACCATGAGCTGGTGCGCGAGAAGCTGCTGCCGCGCCTCCCCGAGGAGGAAGGCCGCTGGCTGCTGGAGGTCACCCGGCCCATCGCATAACACCCCGGAACCGCGTTTTTCCCATGATTCCAAGCATCAAAGGCAGGGCGATACCATGCGCAAGGGCGACCAGACCCGGCAGCAGATTCTGCGCACCGCGGAAGAACTCTTCTGCAGCCGCGGCTACGAAGAAACCAGCGTGCAGGACATTCTCGATGTGCTCCACGGCTCGAAGGGCGGCTTTTACCATCATTTTGTCAGCAAGGACGACGTGCTCAAGACACTGTGCACCATGCGCGCCGACGACGCCGTGGAGCGCGCGCAGGAAGCGCTGCGCAGCGATCTGGACCCGATGAGCAGGCTGAACCTGGTACTGCGGTGCGCGAACCCGCTGCGCGAGGACGAGCTGAGCTTCATGGCCATGCTGCTGCCGCTGATGCGTCGGGCGGAGGGCGTGCCGGTGCGCGTGACCTATCAGGAGGCGCTGCGGGAGGCCTTCCAGCCGCTGCTGGAGGGCGAGATCGCCGCGGCAGCCCGGGCCGATGTCATCCGCCCGCCGGTGCCCGACGCGGCCCGGCCCGTCCTGCTCATGCTGAACGCCTGCTGGCAGGAGGCCGCCGGGATGATGCTGGAGGAGATCGAGCAGCGCCGCCGGCACGATTCCGCCGCCCTGCTCGGCTGCCTGCGCACCTGGCGCAAGAGCATCGAGGTGCTGCTGGACGCGCCCTATGGCAGCATCACGCTGATCGAACTGGACAGCTGGGACGCTCTGGCGGCAAAGCTGGCGGCCCGGCTGAAGGACGGCGCGCGCTGACAGGGCTTCACTTCATATAGAGTGCTGATGGAGAGTGCTGATGGAGGTGCCGGGGAATGCGGGCACAACGGCTCAAGACCAAACTACTGGCCATCGGGCTGATCCTGCTCTTTGGCGCGCTGGCCCTGTGGGCGGGCTACTGCATGCTGAACTACAGCAACCGCTGGTTCGCCTCCAGCAAGAATCCCCGCGTGCGCGCGCAGAAGGAGAACGTCATCGCGGGGAGCATCCTGGACCGCAGCGGGACGCCGCTGGCCTGGACAGATGCGGACGGCAGCCGGGTGTATCAGGCGGAGCTGGCCGCGCGGGAGGCGGTCGTCCATCTGGTGGGCGACAGCCAGGGCCAGGTCGGCAGCAGCGTGGAGAGCTTCCAGACCTCGTATCTGTACGGCTTTCAGGCGCCGGTGTGGGAGCTGTTCTCCGCGCTGTGGAACGGCGAGCCCCGCCGCGGCGATGATGTGACGCTGACCATCAGCGCCCCGCTGTGCACGGAGATCAGCCGCTTTTTTGACCTGTACGCCGCCTCCAGGGGCAAGCGCGGCGCCGCGGTGGTGATGAACTGGCGCACCGGCGAGGTGCTGGCGCAGGTCTCCCGCCCGGGCTTTGACCCGATGCGGCTGAGCGACAGCGCCTACCTGCAGCAGCTGACCGAGGACAGCAGCCATCCCTTCTGGAACCGGGTCACCCAGTCCGTCTACCCGCCCGGCTCCACCTTCAAGATCGTCACCGCCGCCGCGGCCCTCAGCCAGCTGGAGGACGCGCAGTCGCTGGTCTTCGACTGCGAGGACGGGGCGCTGCCCTTTGCGGGCGGCAGCGTCACCGATTACAGCGGCGGCAGTCACGGGCTGATCGACCTGCGCACCGGCTTCGTGAAGAGCTGCAACAAGCTTTTCGCCACGCTGGCCGTGCGCGTCGGGCAGCAGGGCATGGCCCAGGCGGCGGCGGACTTCGGCTTCGGCGACAACTTCCTCTTCCGCGATCTGGTCGTGATGAATTCCCGCTTCCCGGACAAGGCGGAGAAGGAAGTGGAGCTGGCGGCCAGCGGCTTCGGCCAGAGCAGCGTCGGCGCGACCCCGCTGCACCTGTGCATGATCGCGGCGGGCATCGCCAACGGCGGCGTGATGCAGGAGCCCCGGCTGCTCCGGGCGGTCACCGGCGCGGGCGGCGCGCAGCGGCTCGGCTTCACCCCGGCCGTGTACCGCACCGCGGTCAGCCTGGAAACCGCCGCGATCCTGAAGGACTACATGCGGGGCGTCATCACCGGCGGCACCGGCAGCCGCGCCTCCGCCGGCGGCATGACGATCTGCGGAAAGACCGGCACCTCCGATTCCACGGAGGACGGCAGCGCGATCACCTACGGCTGGTTCACCGGCTTCAACGACGATGAAGAGCTGCCCATCGCGCTGTGCGTCATGGTGGAGGATATCGGCAGCGGCGAGTCCGGCGGTACGGCGGCCGCCCCCGTCGCGCGGGAGATCTTCCAGTGGTGCCGGCAGCACGCGAGCGAAATCATGGACTGACAATACGGCGGGCAATACGGCCCCGGCGCCGGGAAAGGAAGCGGCATGGCCATCTTCGGGTTTGACGACAAGGCGGCGATCTATGATGCGACGCCGGTGGAGAATATGTTCATCACCCAGTATCTCCCCGCGGCGAACGGCGACCACGTCCGCGTCTATTTGTACGGGCTGATGCAGTGCCATCATCCGGTGGAGGGCATGTCCGTGGAGCAGATGGCGCGGGACCTGAACCTGACGGAGGAGCAGGTGATGAACGCCTTCCGCCACTGGGAGTTCCACGGCCTGGTGCGGCGCATCAGCGACAAGCCGCCGGTGTGGCGCTATCTGCCCGTGCTGCAGCAGAGCCTGATGAACCCCGGCCGCGAAAGCGACCCGGCCTACATGGCCTTCGCGGAATCCCTGTGCGAGTGCTTCGGCGACCGCCGGCAGCTTCACGGCGCCGAGACCACCCTCGCCTACGAGTGGGTGGAGGCCATGGGTCTGCCCGCCGAGGTCGTCATCGTGATGATCCGCCACCTGATCAACACCGCGGGGCCGAACTTCTCCTTCAAAACCACCGGCAACAAGACGGCCAGCCGCCTGAAGGACGAGAACGCCCTGACCGTGGAGGCCGCGATGGAGCTGCTCGCCATGGACGAGAAGGCCGAGAAGGAGGCCAGCGCCATCGTCCGGCACCTGGGCGGGCGGCGGCGGACGGCCACCAAGGACGAGATCAACCTCTACCGCAAGTGGGTCAGCGTGTGGCACTTCACCTTCGAGGCCGTCGAGGCGGCCTGCGCGGCCACCGTGAAGACGAACAACCCCTCCTTCGCTTATCTGGACGCGGTGCTGAAGCGCCTGCACGAGCAAGGCGTTCGCGCGTCCACGGCGGAGCAGATGGAGCGGGCCCTTGCCGCCTCCGACGACCGCGCCGCCCCCGTCCGGCAGCTGCTGCGCACCCTGCGCATGCCGGACACCGCCTACAGTGAGGCCGTGCAGGCCGTGTACTACGGGCAGCTGCGCAGCCTCTACCCGGACAGCGTGATCCAGCTGGCCGCGGAGAGCGCCGCCCGGGGCCGCCGGAGCTGCACCCTGGACGACGTGATCGCCCTGCTGGAGGCCTGGCAGAAGCGCGGCCTCGCCACGGAGGAGGACGTGCGGGCCTACCTGCAGCAGTATCAGGAGGAGACCGCCCTGCTCTCGGAGCTGGGGCTGCGCTGGGGCAGGACGCCCTCCGGCCAGCAGGCCCACGACACGCTGCGCCGCTGGCGGAGCGAGTGGGGCTTCTCCGATGAAATGATCCGCGCCTGCGCCGAGTACGCCGCCGGCACAGAGCGCCCCCTCGCCTACCTGAACAGCCTGCTGGAAACCTATCAGAAGCTGCGCATCACGACGCCGGAGCAGGCCGCCGAGGAGCGCAGGGCCTGGCGCAGCAAGGCCGCCCCGGCCCAGCAGAAGAAGCTGCTCCCGGCCCAGCAGTACGCGCAGCGCGACTACAGCGGCGCGGACGAGGCGGGCCTGCCCGACTGGGTGATGCAGCGTTGGAAGGAGATGTACGGCGATGCGAAGTGACATTCTCCGCGCCGTGGAGGACGAGTTTGCCGCCCGCCGCGCCCGAAACCGCGCCGAGGAGGAGCGCCGCGAGGCGGAGATCGCCCGGCGCTGCCCGGAGGTGCTCCGCCTGCGCGAGGAGCGGCAGCAGCTGATCTACAGCGGCATCCGCGGCATGCTGCACCGGCAGGAGGAGCTGCGCAGCCTGCCCGCGCGCATGGACGAGGCCAACCGCCGCATCGCCGCCGCCCTGCGGGAGGCCGGCTATCCGGAGAACTATCTCGATCCGATTTTCGACTGCCCGCGCTGCGAGGACCGGGGCTACACCGGCGAGCCGGTGCGGGAGATGTGCACCTGCATGAAGGAGGCCGTCAGCCGCCGGCTGCGCGGGGACATGGGCCTGAGTGAGGCCGCGCCGCAGACCTTCGAGAGCTGGCGGATGGACATCATCCCCGACCGGCCGCTGCCCGGCCTGGCCATGACCCAGCGGCAGCTGAGCGCCATCGTGCGCACCCAGTGCGAGGAGTGGGCGAACCGCTGGCCGGACAGCCCGGTGCAGACCGTCCTGCTGGGGGGCGAGAGCGGGCTGGGCAAGACCTTCCTGCTGCACGCCATGGCCCGCCGCCTGCTGGAGCGCGGGCAGCGGGTGATGCTGCTGAGCGCTTACCGCCTGCTGGAGGAGTGCCGCCGCGCCTGGTTCGGGGGCGACGACAGCGGCCTTAAGGAGATTCTCGCTTGCGATGTGCTGCTCATCGACGACCTGGGCGCGGAGCCGCTGATGCCCAATGTCACCATCGAGCAGATCTACCATGTGCTCAATGAGCGGCTGACCGCCGGCCGCGCCACGGTCATCAGCACCAACCTGACCATCGAGGAGCTCAAGGGCCGCTATACCGAGCGCATTGTCTCCCGCCTGACCGACCGCACCAGCGCGCTGACCGTCCGCCTGCAGGGCGACGATCTGCGCCGCGCGGCCCGCGGCTGAGGAAGGGAGGCGCCGCATGCTTTTGCTTCTGCTGGCCTTCGGGCCCATGCTGCTGGGCACTGCCGGGTATTTCTTCGGCCGGCGCAATCCCGGCGTGCGCAATGTGCTGGCCGTGCTGACCTGCGCCGCGGCGCTGGCCGGCTGCCTGTCGATGTGGAACCGGGAGACCGCCTGCGTGTGGGAGGGCTTCTGCGGCCTGGGGCTGCACCTGCGCGCCGACGGCTTCCGCAGCCTGTACGCGGGCATCGCCAGCTTCATGTGGCTGGTCTCCTGCCTGTTCACCCCGGAATACCTGCGCCATGACCACCGCCAGGGCCGTTACTGGTTCTTCAACCAGCTGACCCTGGGCGCGACGCTGGGCGTGTTCTTCTCCGACGACCTGTACACCACGCTGATCTTCTTCGAGATCATGTCGCTGACCAGCTATCCCTGGGTGGCGCAGGAGGAGACGCCCGGCGCGATGCGGGCCGCGCAGACCTACCTGGCCGTGGCGGTCATCGGCGGCCTGACCACGCTGATGGGGCTGTTCCTGCTGTGGCGGGAGCTGGGCACGCTGGCCTTCGATGAGATGCGGGAGGCGGTGCGCCTGCACGGCCTGGACGGCCGCATCACCGTGGCCTCGTGGCTGACGCTGTTCGGCTTTGCGGCCAAGGCGGGCCTGTTCCCGCTGCACATCTGGCTGCCCAAGGCCCACCCGGTCGCCCCGGCCCCGGCCTCCGCCCTGCTCTCCGGCATGCTGACCAAGAGCGGCGTGTTCGGCATGGTGATTGTCTGCACCCGGCTGATGGCGGGCAGCGAGACCTTCGGCAGCGCCCTGCTGGCGCTCGGCGCGGTCACCATGCTGCTGGGCGCGGTGCTGGCGCTGTTCTCGATCGACCTGAAGCGCACCCTCGCCTGCTCCTCCGTCAGCCAGATCGGCTTCATCACCGTCGGCATCGCCACAATGAGCCTCCTGGGCGAGCACGGCTCCCTGGCCGCCACCGGCACGCTGGAGCACATGATGAACCACTCGCTGATCAAGCTGTGCCTCTTCCTGTGCGCCGGCGTGGTGTTCATGAATCTGCACCAGCTGAACCTGAACCGCATCCGCGGCTTCGGCCGGAGGAAGCCCCTGCTGCACGCCTGCTTCCTGCTGGGCGCCCTGTCCATCGGCTGCGTGCCGCCCATCGGCAGCGGCTTCAACAGCAAGAGTCTCCTGCACGAGGGCATCCTCGAATACATCGGGGTGCTCGCGGAGCGCGGCGCGTCCGTCGTGCCCTTCAAGGCGCTGGAATACCTGTTCATCTTCAGCGGCGGGCTGACCGTCGCCTACATGACCAAGCTGTACATCTGCCTGTTCTGGGAGAAGAACGCCGACGCGGAGGTGCAGGCGGTCTACGACGGCATGGCGAAAACGTACATCAGCCTGCCCTCCGCCGCCGCACTGGTGCTCGCCGCGCTGCCGCTGCCCTTCCTTGGGCTGTTCGGCGAGGCGCTGATGAGCCCCTGCGCCGCGCGGTCGATGGCCTTCTTCGGGCAGCACGCGCACGGCCCGATTGCCTACTTCTCCGCGGAGAACCTGATCGGCGCGGCCGAGTCCATCGCGGTGGGCGCCCTGGTCTATCTCCTCGTCGTCCGGCGGCTGCTGATGCGGGACGGGGCCTATGTCAACCGCTGGCCCGCCTGGCTGGACATGGAGGATCGCCTGTACCGGCCGCTGCTGCGCGGTCTGGTCGCGGTCAGCGCTGCCATCGTGCGCCCCATCGAGCACATTCCGGACAGCCGCCCCGTCCGCCGCTGGATCCCCGCGGCTGTCACCGCCGTCACCCGCTTCGCCGCCGACATCCCGGAAAGCCGCCCGGTCAGGGAATGGCTGCCCGCCGCCGGCACCGCCGTGACCCGCGCCTTGGCCGAGCTGCCCGAGCGCTGCGTGCTGGCCGTCCGCGGCACCGTGCTGCGTGCCGCGAGGCCCCACAGCAGCCATGCCCATCCCCTGGTACACCACCTGGGCCGGGCGCTGAACCGCCTGTCGGCCTTCCTCAACCGCACCGTGCTGAAGCGGCACCCCTTGTCCAGGGACTACGAGGCCGTGCTGGAGGAAAACCGCGTGCGGGCGGACGCCGAGAGCCGCCGCGTGGAGGGCACCGTCTCCTTTGGCCTGCTGCTGCTGGCGGTCGGCCTGCTGGCCATGTGCCTCTATCTGATCCTTCGGTAGCGACTGCGCAAACAGAACCCCCGCCTCTCCGGTTCATTCGCCGGCTGCGAGGCGGGGGCTTTTCGTTTGTCAGAGATGCTTTTCACAGATGTCCGCCAAGGCGCATTCGGCGCAGCGAGGCTTCGTGCGGGCGGTGCACACCGCGCGGCCGTGATCGACGAGGCGGTGGCAGAAGGCGTTGCTCTCCTCCGGGGGCAGCAGGGCGCGGAGCTGCTTTTCCACCCGCGCCGGATCGCGCACCTCGTCCACCAGGCCGATGCGGTTCGACAGGCGGATGCAGTGGGTGTCGCAGACCACCGCGGGCCGGCCGAAGACGTCGCCCATGATCAGGTTCGCACTCTTGCGGCCCACGCCGGGCAGGCTGAGCAGGGTCTCGAAATCGTCGGGCACGTGGCCGCCGAACTCGTCCCGCAGCCGCCGCATGCAGGCGGAGATGTCGCGGGCCTTGCTGGGGCCCAGCCCGCAGGGGCGGACGATGGCCTCGATGTCCTCCGGCTCCGCCGCCGCCAGCGCCTCCACGGTGGGATAGCGCGCGAAGAGTTCCTGCGTGACCACATTCACCCGCGCGTCGGTGCACTGGGCCGCCAGCCGCACGCTGACGAGCAGCTTCCACGCCGCGTCGTAGTCCAGGGTGCAGACCGTGTCCGGGTAGGCCTGCTTCAGCCGTTCCACCGCCGCCAGCGCCAGTTCCTTCTTATTCACGCTGTTTCCTCCCCTTCTCTCCGGCCGCGCTGCTCTCCTCCATCATCCGGATCATCTGCCCGCGGGCCTCGCGCACAACGCGCTCCGTCTCGTCGTGGGGATCGGCGTCCGGGTCCCAGACGATCTCCGTGCCGAGGGAGATCACGCGGGTGTGCTTGTTGGCGTACATCGGCAGGAAGCGGCAGCGCTTGCCGGTGCGTCGCCAGTAGATCGGCGCCAGCATCGTGAAGCCGCTGAACAGCTCACCCAGGCCGCTTTGCTCGTAGCCGTGATCCTGCCCCTCGGCATTGGGATTCTCCGGGTAAATCAGCAGATTGTCGCCCGCCTGCAGGGCCTCCACCGAGGCGCGGAAGGTCCCCATCAGCTTGCCGGGCTGGTCGCGGTAGACCGGGACGGCGCCCAGCTCGCCCGTCACCCAGATCAGCAGGCGCGCGGCCAGCTTCGCGATCGGGCGGCGCAGCGGCGGGAGCAGCCACTTCTGCCGCGAAAAGGTGTATTTGTAGAGGTAAGCGGTCACCTCGTTCAGCCCGTTCATCACGCGGTCAATCGACCAGATGCGCGCGGGCACCGGCAGGAAGGCCACACTGATCAGCGGGCCGTAGAGCTCGCCGTGATTGCACAGGAAGACGATGGGATTCTCCGGATCCAGCCGGATGCGGTCGAATCCGACCTTCCTGTGCGGCGCGGCCAGCCGCACGAGGGATTTGATCAGCCGCGTGCCGAAGGGCTGATGCGGGCCGCGCTCCTCCAGCTTTTCCCGCAGCTGCTTTTCCAGCGGCAGATTCTTCCCGCCGGCTTCCAGGATGGCCAGCATCCGGCTGAGCTTTCCCGCGATGTCCTCGGTGACCGGGAAGCGGCAGAGCAGCCCGATGGCAGGGAGGAAGAACAGGAGGATCAGCAGCGGCAGCAGCGTGGTCTGCGGCAGGAGGAGGACCGAGCACAGATGCAGCGCCAGGGCCGCAGTGATGCCCAGCAGCTCGCCCAGCTGCAGCGACGCATGCCGGATGAGGCTGAACGAATCCCGGTCGATGCCGGAGAACAGCGCGGCCAACGTCATCTGCCGCTCCATGCCGTCAAGGCTCGTCAGGCTGATGCTCCCGCCGATCACGCACAGCACCAGGCCCGTCCAGATCAGCACGGGGCTGGGCAGCAGAAGGAGCCCGGCCGCGTTCGCAATGAGGCCGATGAGGAGGGTGTTCGCGGGATCGCCCGGCTTGCGGGAAAACAGCCGCTTCACAGCCTGCATGCCCGCGCCCGCGGCCAGCAGCGCGATGATGATGCCCGGCATCGGCTGGGAAACGCTCTCATAAAGGGGAAGCATCAGGATGACCGACGTGAAGCCAGCCGCCGTCAGCCCGGAGATCAGCTGATACAGCCGGAACGCGCGCCTCCGGCTGATTCCGGCCCACTTCTCCGGCGCGTCCGCCTGCAGCTTCGCCGGCCGGGTCCCGTCCATGTCGCGGAAATACAGCGAGCGGTTTTCAACCTCAATGACGTTGAAGAGCAGGTAGTTCAGCATGTGCCCGGGCGTCTTCTCAACGCCCAGCGCCAGCAGCACTGCGCCGGACACCGCGCACGGCACAAGCACCAGCAGCGCGAGCAGGAAATGGTACTTCACCTTGCCGATCCTGCCTGCCGCGCGCCGGCCCTCCAGCATTTCCGACATCGGCGGCGGAGCGAGGAACAGGAGGAGCAGCAGCAGGCCGATGGGGGCATTGGGGAGATCCTTCTGCCGCGCCGCCCAGAGCACCGTCAGCGCAAGGCCCGCCGCGATCAGCACCCCTGCGCCCGCCGTCAGCGCCTTCTGCTCCCGCCCCAACAGCTTCTCCCGCCAGGCGCGGCCCAGCTTCGCCCAGGCGCCGAGGCCCAGGCAGACCACACACAAAAGCCCCAGCACCAGCGGCTCCATGCCCAGGGCCTCGCTCAGCTGCTCACAGTACAGGAAGGCAAGCGCCGGATAAAACACCAGCATCCGGTCCAGCACCGCTGATGCAACGCGCTCCGGCTTCATCCGCTTCCACCTCCCGACAGAAATCAAAGTCAACAGACGCATTGTATCACAAGGCCGTCAAAATGAAAAGTGCAGAGCCGCTTCCGTCCCCCAAAACGGCCTTTTCGGAAGAATAGGGGTACGGGGGAAGGAAATCCCTTTTCCCCCGGAAAAGGGTGTCCTTCCCCCGGAAAACACTTCTCTCCATTGGCAGCCCGTCCCCGTTTCGCCGCGAATTCGCTTCCGCGCTTGACAAGGCCATGCCGCGGCTGTAATATTCTTTCAGCGGGAATGAATCCCGCAAAGGAGGAAACCTGATGACCGGTGTGAGCGAACTTTTCGGCAGCATGGTGTTTGGCGACGACGCCATGAGGGAAAGACTGCCCAAAGATACCTACCGCGCACTGAAAAAAACGATCGAGGGCGGACGGCATCTGGACCCCGCGATTGCCGGCGTGGTCGCCCATGCGATGAAGGAATGGGCCATTGAGCACGGCGCGACCCACTTCACCCACTGGTTCCAGCCGATGACCGGCATCACCGCGGAAAAGCACGACGCCTTCATC
>CAMNHF010000022.1 GCA_946538975.1 uncultured Clostridia bacterium
TGTAGGACGTGCCCGCCGCTACGCTCACCGTCTGCGTGTCCAGCACCTGCCCGTCCGTCGTCACGTGCTGGCAGACAATCTCCGCCGGCGGCACGGGCTGCTGGCTCTGCTGCTCCTGCGGCATGGGCTGCGTGGAAACATACAGAAAATACTGGTCGACAAAGGCGCCGCTCTCATCATAGGCGTTGATCGTGATCCGGCAGCCCTCATCCATCACGGCTCCGCTGTCCACAAACTGCCAGCCCATAACCGGATCCTCCGGCGCAAAGGACCATGGCCGCTCGTCGGGAAACACCGGGAACAGCGAAAGCAGACTGAAGTCTGTTCCTGCCGGCAGCTGCGCCCAGAACGCCTGGTCCTGTCCATAGGGGATCGGCTCCGCCTGCACCGGCTCTGCGTACGGCGAAATGACGAAAAGCTGCAGCTCCTGCCAGCCCTCGGCCGCCAGGGCGGGGCTCAGCGGAGCCAGCAGCACGCACAGCGCCAGCACAGCGGCGAGCAGCATGGAGCGAACGGAATTCCTGATCATGGCGAATCCCTCCTGATCGGCAAACCTGCCTTGTCAAATCCTGCCTATTCTATACCGGCCCTTCCCGCTTGTCAATAAAGTTTGCCAATGTGTGCAGTCAATGAAGGGCGGCGGCAGGATTTCCGGCCGGGGTGTCGAAACACCTGTCGGAAGCCATTGCGGGGCTTCTATCACAAAAACGGAACGCAGGCGCTGTTTCTTCCCGCCTGTGCAATTTTTTCGGAGATGTTGGCGATGCAAGACTTGCTGCGCACGCTCACCGCGCCGGACGATCTGCTGCCGGAGGACTGGTTTGCCCATCCGCCCAGGCTGGAAACGCCCCGGCTGATCCTGCGCCGCGCCGTGATGCGGGACGCGCAGGATGTTTTCGCCTATGCCAGCGATCCGGAAGTCGCCCGGTATGTGCTCTGGGAAGCGCATCGCACCATCGGGGACTCCAGGCACCTGCTGCGCTGCCTGCTGCGGGAGTACCGCGAAGGCCGGCCGTCCAACTTCGTCATCGAGGAGAAGAGCAGCGGCCACGTCATCGGCACAATCGGCTACATGAACTGGAAGCCGGAGAACGCCTCCGTGGAGGTCGGCTACAGCCTGGCCAGGGACTGCTGGGGCCGCGGTCTGGCGACGGAGGCCCTCGGCGCGGTGCTGCGCCACAGCTTCGAGAATCTGAAGGTGCACCGGGTGGAAGCCCTCCACGATGTGCGCAATCCCGCCAGCGGCCGCGTGATGGAGAAATGCGGCATGAAGAAAGAAGGCGTCGTCCGCGCCTGCGCCCGCAATAAGGGCGAGTGGGTCGACGCTGCACTCTGGGCCATCCTCGCCGAGGACTGGCGGGAATAAGCCAAAGGCCTTACAGATGGATTTCCATATATCGGCGGTAGGTGGAAAAGCCAGCCGCCTCATAGAACGCGAGGGCGCCCCGGTTGAACGACCACATGTTCAGCTCCAGCCGGCGGAAGCCCTTTTCCTTTGCCCAGGCGCGGATGAAGCGGATCAACTCGCTGGCGACGCCGATCTGGCGGTACTGCTCGTCCACGCCGAACTCGTCGATGTCGAGGAAGTCCCGCTCATGCATGAAGGGGTTTTCGGGCCGCGTGATGTGGTTCAGCACCGCATAGCCGCAGACGCTGCCATTCACCTCGGCCACAGCGATCTGCCTGCGCTCGTCCGCGAAGATTTCGTGGATTGTGTCTGCCAGCTCCGGGGAAAAGCCGGGCTTGAACACCTCCGGCTTGCCCGCCGCGTGCAACTCCTTCACCTGACGGCGCAGCTCGTTTACACGCGGGATATCTGCCTCATGGGCAAAGCGCACGGTGACTTCAGCCTTCTCCCGCTTTGTCTCCGGCTGGCGGTCCGTGCGGAGGAGGCCATAGACCACATCGTCGCACACGCCCTGATTGTTGCGCCCGGCGCCGCGCATCACGCCCTCAAACCGCAGGCCTGCCTTGCGCATGACGCGGCCGGAATTCGGATTCCGCGCATCATGGGTGGCGACAATGCGGTTCACCTCCGCCGTGTCGAACAGGTAATCAATCACGGCCCGGAGAGCTTCCGGCATGAAGCCCCGGCCCCAGAAGGCGCGGCCCAGGCAGTAGCCGATCTCCGCAATGCCGGCCTCAGCGTCCAGACGCACCACCGAGATGCCGCCGACCGGCTGCTGCTCCTCCTTCGGCACAATCGCCCAGTTGAAGCTGCTGCCGTCGGCATAGCGGGCCACCCAGTCCTGCAGCAGCATGCGGGTGATCCCGGCGTCAGGGTGCGGCGGCCAAGTCAGATAGCGGGTGACTTCCGGATCGGAGGCCCAGTTCCGATACATGGCCTCCGCGTCCTCCACGCGGAATTGGCGGAGAATCAGGCGGCTGGTCTCCAGGGTCTGTGTTCCGGTCAGCTTCATGACGCTGTCTCTCCTCTCAGCGCGGCAAACGTGGCCTGCCGCATGTCCTTATTGATGCCAGCGCAGACCGGCGGGATCGGTGAAGGCTGCCTCGGGATAAAATACCTCTGTCAGCTCCAGCCCGTGGGGCGGGGCTGTGGGGCCCAGGGCCAGACGGTCACCGCTTTCGATGGCCCGGGCAAAGGCGTCCGGAGACAGCTTGCCGTGGCCGATCTCGATCAGCGTACCCGCGATGATCCGCACCATATTGTATAGGAAGGCGTTGCCGCTGACCGTCAGCGTGAAGACGGCGCCGTCCTGCACGATCTCCGCACTGTGGATCGTGCGCAGAGTTGTCTTCGCTGTGCCTCCCGCCGCCTGAAAGGCCGCGAAATCATGCGTACCGGTCAGTGCAGGCAGCGAGGCGCGCATCAGGCCGATGTCCAGCGGCACAGGCACATGCACATGCGTATGCCGGAGCAGGGCGCTGCCGTGGCGGCTGTTCACAATGCGGTAGGTGTAGCGCTTGCCTGCCGCGAGGAAACGGGCATGGAAATCCGGCGGTACCGCCTGCCCCGCGTGGACGCGGATGTCCGGCGGCAGCAGGGTGTTGAGCACGAAAGGATACTTTTCCGGCGGGATGCGGCTGGCCGTGTCGAAATGGACGCGCTGCCCCAGGGCGTGCACGCCGGCGTCCGTGCGGCTGGCGCCGGTGACGGTGATGGTCTCGCCGCAGGCCCGGCTGAGTGCTTCCTCCAGCACCTGCTGCACCGCCAGGCCGTTGAGCTGCCGCTGCCAGCCGGCGTAATTTGTCCCGTCATATTCCACGGTCAGCAGAATGCGGCTCACCACAGGCCTCCGGGGAGGACAATGCCCTCCACAATGATCAGTCCGATGAGACCGGCGACAGCCAGGCTCGCCCACAGATCGCCGCGCCCCAGCTTCAGCACGCGCAGCCGGGTGCGGCCCTCGCCGCCGTGGTAGCAGCGGGCCTCCATGGCCATGGCCAGATCCCCGGCCCGGCGGAAGGCGCTGACGAACAGCGGCACCAGCAGCGGCACCATGGCCTTTGCCCGGGCAATCAGATTGCCGCTCTCGAAATCCGCGCCGCGGGCCATCTGCGCCTTCATGATCTTGTCCGTCTCATCCATCAGCGTGGGGATGAAGCGCAATGCGATGGACATCATCATCGCCAGCTCGTGGGCGGGGAAGTGAATCACCTTCAGCGGGGACATGAGCATCTCCATGCCGTCGGAGAGCTGAATCGGCGAGGTGGTCAGCGTCAGCAGGGACGTGCCCATCACCAGGAACAGCAGCCGCAGGGAGTAGTGCAGCGCGTTGAGCAGGCCCTGCTTGCGGATCGTGATGAACTGCCACTGCAGGAGAATGTCGCCGTCCGCGGCGAAAAACAGGTTCAGCACAAAGGTCAGCACGAGAATCCACCGCAGCGGCTTCAGCCCCTTCAGCAGCATCCTGAAAGGCACATGCGCCAGGCGGCAGGTCAGGTACAGGAAGCCCAGCACCAGGGCATAGCCGATCGCGGAGTGCACCAGGAAGACCGCCACGATCAGCGCGATGGTCAGCAGAATCTTCACCCGGGGATCGAGGTCGTGAATGCAGCTCTTCACCGGGTAATACTGACCGATGGTGATGTTGTTCAGCATGGCTGACCCTCCTTCCACAGGCGGAGGATGGCCTCGCGCAGCTCATCGGGGGTATACAGCTCCGAGGGCAGCTTCACGCCCCGTTCGCGCAGCGCGGCGCAGAGCCTCGCGGCCGCCGGCACGCCGAGGCCTGCCTTGTCCATCGCCTCCCGCTGCGCAAACACTTCCCGCGGGGTGCCGCTCAGAAGGACGGTGCCCGTGTCCATCACGATGACGCGGGTGGCCAGCTTCGCCACATCGTCCATGGAATGACTGACCATCACAATGGTGGTGCCGTCGCGGTGCAGCTCCTGCAGCATGCCGAGGATCCGGTCACGGCCGTGGGGATCCAGACCGGCGGTCGGCTCATCCAGAATCAGGGTGGAGGGCTCCATGGCCAGCACGCCCGCGATGGCCGCGCGCCGCATCTGCCCCCCGGAGAGCTCGAAGGGGCTGCGGCCGGCATACTTTCCGTAATCCAGATGCACATGCGCCATCGCGCGGCGAACTCGGGCGTCGATCTCGTCCTCCGGCAGGCCCTGATTGCGCGGCCCGAAGGCGATGTCCTTCGCCACCGTCTCCTCGAACAGCTGGTATTCCGGATACTGGAACACCAGGCCGACGCGCTGCCGCAGCTCGCGGCGGTTCACATTCGCGCCGTTGAGATCCTCGCCGTCCACCAGCACCTGGCCGCTGGTCGGCTTGAGCAGGCCGTTCAGATGCTGCACCAGCGTGGACTTGCCGCAGCCGGTATGGCCGACCAGGGCAACAAACTCGCCGTCCTCAATCTTCAGGCTGACGTCCCGCAGCGCGGTGGACTGGAAGGCGCTGCCGGCGGAGTAGGTATGGGTCACGTTTCTCAGTTCGATGGACACAGTCTGGTCACCTCCTCCGCCATTTCCTCCACGGTGAGAATGTCCGCCCGCAGGGGCATGCCGGCCTCGCGCAGCTCCGCGGCCAGGGCGGCCATGGGCGGCACATCCAGGTGCATCTGGCGCATTTCATTCACGCGGCTGAACACCTCGCGGGGCGTGCCCTCCAGGCGGATCCTGCCGTCGGAGACAACCGCCACCCGGTCGGCCTGCGCGGCTTCTTCCATAAAGTGGGTGATCCACACCACCGTGATGCCCTTCTCCCGGCACAGGGAGCGGACGGTGTCCAGCACCTCCCGCCGTCCGGAGGGATCCAGCATGGCGGTCGCCTCGTCGGCGATGATGCAGCCGGGCTGCATGGCGAGGATGCCCGCAATCGCGATGCGCTGCTTCTGGCCGCCGGAGAGCAGATGCGGGGCGCTCTCCGCAAAGTCCGTCATGCGGACCGCCGCCAGCGCCTCGTCCACGCGGCGCACCATCTCGTCATGCGGTACGCCGATGTTCTCCAGTCCGAAGGCCACATCCTCCCGCACGACGGTGGCGACAAGCTGATTGTCCGGGTTCTGGAAGATCATGCCGGCTTCGCGGCGGATGTCCCAGAGGCGTTCGTCGTCTGCCGTGTCCATGCCGCGGACAAAAATCTTGCCCTCCGTGGGCAGATAAAGGGCGTTCATCAGCTTGGCCAGGGTCGATTTGCCGGAGCCGTTGTGCCCTAGCACCGCGACGAACTCGCCCTCACCGATGTCGAGGCTCACGTCCTCCAGAGCCGGATGGGCGGCCTCCTCATAGGTATAGGTCACATGCTGAACCGAGATGATCGGATTGCGCTTTGTCATGGATACCTCCGAATGGGCTTCGGGTTATTTGCTCAGGATCTGGATCAGGTGTATCTGCGGCGGGCGCAGGAAGCGCAGGGGGACGACGCTCGTGCCCAGGCCGTTGGAGGTGAGCAGCGGGATGCGGTTCTCCGTCAGCCAGCCATGCTGGTAGCGGTCCTCCACATTGGAGAGGTTCAGCAGCTTGCCGAACAGCGCCAGCTGCCCGCCGTGGGTTTTGCCGAACAGGCCGAGATCAAACCAGCCCTGGGCGCCGCCGGCGTCGGGGGCCTTCATGGCTTCCTGGATCACCGCGGGATCGTGGCCGAGGAGGATCACGAAATCGCTCTGCTGCCGCTGCTTTGAAAGGGCCTGAATCTCTTCACGCCCCGCGCCGGGGGCAAGGCCGCTGATGTACACCGTCGCGTTGCCGATGCGCACGCTGGCGGTGCTGTTGCGCAGCAGGGTGATGCCCGCCGCGCTGATGGTCCGCGTCAGCTCGTCCACCTGCTCCTGCTCCCCGCCGGCTGTGTCGCTCTGCCCGAACACCGCCCACACGCCGTAGGTCGCGCGGAACTGGGTGAAGGTGCCGTCGATCATATTGCGGAAAAAGCGGGTGGCGGAGACGGTGTCCGTCGCGTAATCACCGCCCAGCAGCACCAGGTCGGGATTCAGGCTGTTCACCCGCTGGATGGCAGCGTTGACCTGCCGCTCCGTGAACCAGGGGAAGGCGGACATGTGCACATCGGTCAGATATACAATGCGGAGCCGGCGGATGTCGTCGGAGAAGTCGCTGTCCGTGATCGTGCGGGTATCCACGGTGATCATGCGCGGCTCCATCACATGCCAGGCCAGAACCGCCGCGACAGCCAGGAAGATCAGCGCCCGGCCGAGCTTGCGGCCCCACTGGCTTTTCATATGCTTCGGTTTATACTTCAAGCTGTCCTCCCCGAAAAGCGTGCGTCATCGGCCACGTTTGACAAATGGCCGCAAACATTGTACACTGAAACAGGAAAATTGGCAATGTGGAAAATGGAGGTTTTCTGGCGATGGAACACGGGACCAATTACGTGCCGGCGGAATACGCGGCCTTCAAGCCCTCCACCCTGCTCAGCCCGGTGCCGGCGGTGCTGGTCACCTGTGCCGAGGCCGGCGGCAGGCCCAACGCGATCACGCTGGCCTGGGTCGGCACGGTCTGCAGCGAGCCGCCGATGGTTTCCATCAGCGTGCGGCCGGATCGCTTTTCCCACGGGATCATTGAACGCAGCGGGGAGTTTGTGGTGAATCTGGTTGACACAGCTCGCTGCGAGATTCTTGACTACTGCGGCGTGAAGAGCGGCCGCGACACGGACAAGTTCGCCGACTGCGGCCTGCGGGCGAGACCGATGGAGGGCCTGCAGTGGGCGCCGGCCGCCGACGGCTTCCCCGCCCATCTTGGCTGCCGGGTGCGGCAGGTGCTCCATCTCGGCAGCCATGACATGTTCATCGGCGAGATTGTCTCGGTGGAGGTGCGCGCGGATCTGATGCATGCCGACGGCTCGCTGCACCTGGAGGAGACGGAGCTGGTGAGCTATGCTCACGGGCTGTATCAGCGCTCGCGCGATGTCCTCGGCTTCTTCGGCTATTCCGTCGCGCGGCCGGAGGTGCGCGCCCGGCGGATGAAGGAGTTCGAAACCAAATAATGCCTGAACCTGACCGAGGTGTTCCATTTGCTGCGCATTCCCAACCTGTCCATTCCCCTGCATTATACGGATGACGACCTGCGGCAGGCCGTGCTGCGCCGCCTTCACGCGGAGCAGGCAGCACTTCTTTCCGTGCGGGTTTTCCGGCGGTCTGTCGACGCGCGCGATAAGCGGGACGTCCACTTCGTGATGACGCTGGAGGCGGAGTTCCGCAATGAGGCTGCCGTGCTGCGCGGTCTGAAGCCCGGCGTGGCGGAGCGCGTGCAGGATGTGCATCCCCGGGTGCGCGTCCGCTGCAGCTTCCGGCAGCGCCCTGTGGTCGTCGGCGCGGGGCCGGCCGGTCTTTTTGCTGCCCTGATGCTGGCCCGCAACGGGGCGCGCCCTATCCTGATCGAGCGCGGAAAGACCGTGGAGGAGCGCGCTCGGGATGTGCTCCGCCTGCAAACCGACGGCACGCTCGATCCGGACAGCAATGTGCAGTTCGGCGAGGGCGGCGCCGGCGCCTTCTCCGACGGGAAGCTGACCACCGGCATCAAATCGCCCTACATCCGCTTTGTGCTGGAGACCTTTGTCCGCCACGGCGCGCCGGAGGACATTCTGATCCTGCAGAAGCCCCATATTGGCACCGACCGGCTGCGCGGCGTCGTGGCCGGTCTGCGCAGCGAAATCATCTCGCTGGGCGGCGAGGTGCGCTTCTCCACCTGCCTGACCGGTCTGCGGCTGCGCGGACGCTATCTGGAGGGCGTTCGGGTGCGCACAGCCGCCGGGACAGAGGAGATTGACACGAACACCGTGCTGCTTTGCATCGGCCACAGCGCCCGCGACACCATGCAGCAGCTCTTCCTCGACGGCGTGCGAATGGTGCCCAAGCCGCTGGCGTTGGGCGTGCGCATCGAGCATCCCCAGCGGCTGATCAACCGTGCGCAGTGGGGAGCCTTCGCCGACGACCCCGCGCTGGGAGCCGCGGATTACAAGCTCAATGTGCACACTGCCGACGGCCGCGGCGTCTATACCTTCTGCATGTGCCCAGGCGGACAGGTGATCTGCGCGGCCAGCCAGCCCGGCGGCGTAGCGGTCAACGGCATGAGCGAGCACGCGCGCGACGGGGAGAACGCCAACGCGGCCCTCCTGGTCGGCATCCGGCCCGAGGACTTCGGCGACGATCATCCGCTCAGCGGCTTCACCTTTCAGCACGCGCTGGAGCAGGCCGCATACCGGGCCGGCGGCGGCGGGTTTCTTGCTCCTGCGCAGCGGGTGGAGGACTTCCTCCTGAGGCGGGCCTCCTCCGGCTTCGGCGATGTGGCCCCCAGCTACCGCCCCGGTGTCACGCCGGCCGAGCTGGACGCGATTCTCCCCCGCTGGCTCTGCGACGATCTGCGGGACGGCATTCGCCGGATGGACGGCTGCCTGCGCGGCTTCGCAATGCCCGACGCGGTGCTGACCGGCGTCGAGACGCGCTCCTCCTCCCCCGTCCGGATCCTGCGGGATCAGCTGGGGATGGCCGAGGAGATCGATGGCCTGTACCCGGTCGGCGAAGGCGCAGGCTTTGCAGGCGGCATCACCAGCGCCGCCGTGGACGGCATCCGCGCCGCCATCGCCGCCATGGAGGCCGCCGCGGACTGATTCCCGCAATATGTTTTATCGGAAAAGCACCGGAAGCACGGAGGTGTGCCTATGGATCTGAGCCTGCAGGAAATGGCGGAGAAGCTCCGCGCCTATCCCGCGTACCGCATCTATTTCCACAAGACCCCCGACGGCGACGCGGTCATGTCGGCCTACGCCCTCGCGCTGGCCCTCCGGAGCATCGGCATCCCCTGCGAGCCGCTCTGCTGCGACCCGGTGCCGGACAATTACCGGGATCTGACGGAGCAGCTGTCCTTCGCTCCGCAGCCCGGGGCCCCGGCCATCGCGGTGGACACAGCCAGCGCGAAACGCCTCGGCAGCTATGCGGACGAGCACATCACCCTGTGCATCGATCATCACGAGAATCAGATGGAGGCCGATTTCCGCTATGTGGTGCCGGAGGCCTCCTCCTGTGCGGAGCTGATCTACCGGCTGATCCGCGCGATGGGGCTGACGGTCACGCAGCAGCTCGCCGACCTGCTCTACACAGGCCTTGTGACGGACACGCAGTGCTTCCGCACGTATTCCACCAACGCCGCATCGCTGGAGGCAGCCGCCACGCTGGCCCGGGACGGCGCGGACATCGTGCGGATTGCCCGCCGCCACGCGCTGGAGAAGACGCCGGAGCGCATCGCCGTCGAGCAGATTCTGATGAACAGCTTCCACTATACCTGCGGCGGGCGGGTGCTCGGCTGCATGTTCACCCATGACGACATGCGCCGCCTTGGCACAGAGGACGCGCGCATGGAAGGGCTGAATCTGGTGGTTGACCAGGTGCGCGGCCCGGAGATCGGCATCGTCGTGCGGGAAACCCATCCGATGCACTGCCGCGTCTCTGTGCGCACCTACACCGGGCTGAACGCCGCCGCGATCTGCGGCAGGTTTGGCGGCGGCGGCCATGCGGACCGCGCCGGGGCGGAAATCGATGCCGGCCCCGCCGCTGCGCTGCGCCTGTTCGAGGAGGCCGCCGCGGCTTATCTTCAGCCGGACTGACACACGATTTCAGAATGAAATATGGAGAAAGCGATGATTGAAGCCGTATGCTTTGATATGGATGGCGTGCTGTTCGACACGGAGGCGCTCGGCGATGTGATCGGCGCCCGGGCCATTGAGCTGCAGGGCTTTGTGCCGGATGAGCCGGTCTGGCGCTCCCTGCTGGGGACGACCTGGGCGCACACAAAAACCGTGCTGGCCGCACGGTATCCGGAGATGGATATGGAGCGCTTCCTCGGGGACTGGAAGGAGCTGACCCTCCGGCATGTGCGCAGGGAGGGCGTCCCGCTGAAGCCCTTTGTCCGGGAGACGCTGCGGCAGCTCCGGCAGCGCGGGCTCCGCCTGGCGATCTGCTCCTCCAATGACCCGGACGTCATTCGGGAGTATCTCGCCCTGTGCGGCCTTGGCGGCGAATTCGCGGAGATTGTCACCGCCGCCGATGTCACCCGCGGCAAGCCCGACCCGGAGATCTACCTGACCGCGGCCCGCCGCCTCGGTCTGGAACCGTGCTGCTGCGCCGGCGTCGAGGACTCCCCTGCCGGTGTCCGGGCCCTGCGCGCCGCCGGAATGCTCAGCGTGATGGTACCGGATCTGATCCCTTTCACGGAGGAGCTGGCGCCGTTCACGGACGCGGTGCTGCGCGATCTGTCCGGGCTGGAAGCTGTACTTTTCCCGGCTGAAGAATTCAGCGCCCCTTCCGCACCCTCCGGACGATCCGCCAGAGGATCAGGAGCACCAGCAGGATCAGCAGCAGCGGTACCGCCACCAGCGCAATCTGGATGAAGCCGACAACGTCCGGCACATTTCCGGGATCGGGCAATGCCAGGTTGTACGGGCGCCTGTTCGGTTCGCCGTCCTGAAAGCTCACGCGCCAGACGGTCCTTCCGTCCGCCTCAGTCAGCGGCTCCAGACCGCTGATGCTGCCGCGGCTCAGGTTGCAGGCGGGGCGGGCGTAGGTCTCCATGCTGAACATGGATTTCGCGTTGACAGGATAGTCCATCACCGCACCGAAGGAGAACACAAAGCCCACGTCCAGCGGGAAGGTGTCAATGTGCGGGGAACGGAGCCAGTAGCCGGCGGCGGCACCGCGGTACAGGGCCACGCGGGCGGCATTTTCCCCCAGCCCGTACGCCTCCTGCACCGCCTCTTCAGCGGAGAGCGGGAAGAGCCTGTCGCCGTTCAGGATGTCCGCAGCGGGGTCAAAATCCACTGTGCCGCCAGCCGCGCCGGGCAGCGCGACGCCGAAGCCGGGGATCGCGATGCCCGCGTCGGACTTGTATGTCGGCAAAAGGGCCTCCTGCTCGGCCTCCGTGAAGTGTTCCGCGAGGAAGCGCCCGCACCAGCGCTGCAGATCGCTGCCCTGCCAGGCCGTCACGCCCGGATGCGCCGCCGCGTAGCGCTCGCCCCGGTCGGAGAAGGAAACGGAAACGTCCTCCTCCAGCTCCCGAAACAGAAGCGGTTCGCCCCCGTCGCCGCCGATCAGGTCCAGCGACAGCAGAAACAGGCCCTCCGTCCCCATGCTGGTATGCCCGCTGTCGAGGACCAGCCAGCGGCCCTCAAAGCCGCACGCCTCGTCCGGCTCCCCGAAGCACAGGACATCACCGGAACGGATTGCGGGAGTCTCCTCGGCGGAGACAGGATGCGCGGCCGCGATCAGCAGCAGCAGCAGCAAGGCTATGGCTCTCTTCCAATTCATGCGTCTTCCTCCCTGACATGCGGCCTCAGCGCCGCCGGAGAAAAGGTAGCAGAAGTGCGCCGCCCCGTCAACAAGGCCGGCGCAAACTGTCCACTATCGCGCGCAGACTCGCGGACGTCCCGTATCTGCGCTGCGGCAGGAAATTGCTGGGAATGATTGACGCCGCCCTGCTTTCTGTGTTATATTGATTTCCAGAGAATGCCCTTCAGCGCGGCAGCCCGGCAGAAACCGGCTCAGCGGCGCGACCAAATCGGAGAGAGAGAAAATGAAAGCTGCGTATGTCGGCATCGACCTGCTTGCCGCCGCACTGCCGGCGCTGGAAAGCACAGGCTGCGAGATTCTTCGCATATTCACCTGCGAGACGGACAATGTGACCGAGTTCAACACGCAGGTGTGCGCCTTCGCCCGGAGCCGGGGCCTGCCGCTGCAGAAGACGCGCATGACCGCCGCCGATCTGGCAGCGCTCAGGGACGAAGGCTGCGAGCTGCTCCTGTGCGGCGGGTACTATCACCGCCTGCCGGTGCGGGACGATCTGTACATGGTCAATATCCATCCCGCCCTGCTGCCGGTGGGCCGAGGCGCATGGCCGATGCCGGTGACCATCCTTCGCAGGCTCCCGGAAAGTGGCGTGACGATGCACAAGATCACAGCCGGGCTGGACGAAGGGGACATCCTGCTGCAGGAGGGCGTAGCGGTCGCCCCCGATGAGAATCTTGAAACGCTGACGGCAAAGCAGCAGGCGCTCCTCCCCGCGATGGTGACCCGGCTGATTGCGGAGCTGCCGCAGCTCTGGGAGAACGCCATTCCCCAGGACGCGGCCCGGGCGGAGTACTGGCCCTGCCCGGCGGAAGCAGACTGGACCGTGCGCGAGGGTACGCCTGCGGAGGAGATCGACCGGGTTCTGCGCGCGTTCTACGGCTATGAGATCATCTATGAGACAGCTGCCGGGGAGCGCTGGGAGCTGATCTCGGCCCGGCTGACAGACCGGCCGGAGCAGGGCTTGCATTGCTTTCCCTGCGCGGAGCGCTTCATCACTGCCGCAAAAGCGAGGCGAATCGGGTAGATGCTGAATCTTGAGCAGACGCGGCCGGCTGCACTGCGCGACAGGGCGCTCATCGACGCGCTGTACACGCGCTTTGGCCACGGCGACAGCGCCCACGCCTTCGCTTCCCTGCTGCTGTGGCAGGGGGATATGGGGCTCAGCCTGGCGGCGGACGAGGCAGTCTACACCGTCCGGAGCTGCTGGAAGGGCGAGGGAGCCTGGTTCTTCCCCGTGGGCAGCGAGGAGGGCAAGCGGGACTGCGTGGAGGCGCTGCTGAAGGGCGGACTGCGCGCGCTGTACTATCTGACGGAGGAGGATGCGGCCTTCCTGCGGCAGCACTTTCCGGACAGCTTCGTCCTCCGCGAAGCCCCGGAGGACAGCGAGTACCTGTATGAGCGGCAGGATATGATTGCGATGAGCGGCGCGCCCTTTGTGAAGATCCGCAACCTCTACCATCACCTGGAGCGGGAGCACGCTGTCACGGCGGAACCCGTCACGGAAGCGCTCTTCCCGCTGGTGCAGGAGATCGCGGCGCAGTGGAAGCCCGGCTCCTCCCCGGAGGGCAGCATCACGGACAGGCGCTTCATGGATCAGATGTATGCCTCCTGGACGGCGCTGGGGCTGCAGGGCGTGATCCTGCGGCTGGACGGGACCCCCTGGGCGGTGTCGGCGGGCTATCCGCTGACGGAGGACACCTTCGACTGCTGCCTGATGAAGTCCAGGCAGAACCTGCCGGGCATTGCGGAACATCTCCGGGCCGCCCTGGCCCGTCAGCTGCCCGAGCGGGTGCGGCTGATCAATTTCGAGGAGGATCTGGGGATTGCGGGGCTGCGGCAGATGAAAACCCGCTTCCGGCCCTGCGGCCGCATCAATATGTATGCAGGTGAGAGAGTATGAGCGAGAGGCGTCAGTCCAAAGCGGCCCGGGCGGATGACTGTTTCTTCACGCGGAAGATGTTCCAGCGGCAGTATCTGCCCGCGCTGCTGTCCGCGCTGACGCTGACGGCCAGCGACGTGGCCGACGCGGTCGTCGTGGGCAACAGCATCGGCCTCGTGGGTCTTGCGGCGATGGCCTTTGCCCTGCCGGTCTTCATGGTGTACAATGTCATCATGCATTCCTTCGGCCTGGGCGGCTCCATCCGCTATGCCGGGCAGATGGCCCGCGCCGAGGAAGACGAGGCCAGAGCGGGCTTTCAGGGCGTGATGACCACGGTGGTGCTGATCGGCCTTGGCATCGCGGCCCTGGGCAACGTGCTCCTGCGGCCGCTGGCGGTCCTTCTGGGCGCCGATCCCGCCAATGAAGCGCTGTTCGAGGCCACCGCCACCTATGTGCGCCTGCTGCTGATGAGCGCGCCGCTGTTCTTCATCTCCTACAGTCTTGCGTACTACATGCGCAACGCCGATCTGGAAAAGGAGGCCAGCTTGTCCGCCTCCGTGGGCAACATCAGCGACGTGGCGCTGAACATCGTGCTGGTGCTCGTCCTGCGCATGGGCGTGCTGGGAGCGGGCATCGCGACGATGGCGGGCGTGCTGATCACCAGCGCGCTGGAGCTGATCTTCCTGCGGGTGCGGAAGTCCTCCCTGCGCCTGCTGCCCCTGAAGCCGGATTTCAGCGGCGTCATCCGCGTCTTCCGCACCGGCTTCTCTTCCTGCGCTTCCTATATCTATTCCCTGGTGCACATCCTCTTGTGCAACAACATCCTGATGCGCATGGCCGGCGAGCGCGGTGTGGCGGTGTTTGACATCATCCAGAACATCAGCTACTTCTACGCCTATCTCTACGGCGCCGTGTCGCAGGCCTCGCAGCCGATCCTCAGCACCTATCAGAGCGAGCACAACGCCGAAGGCTGCCGCTTCCTGCAGCGTCTCGGCCTGCGGGCCGCGCTGCTGGTGGGGCTGGCCGCGGCGGTCGTCATGGCGATCATCGCGCCGCTGATCTGCCGGCTCTTCGGCCTGACGGACGCGGAGGCGGTGAATCTCGGCAGCTGGGCCATCCGCATGTTCTGCATCGGCACCATGCTGGGCGGCACCAGCGCGCTGCTGGCCGGCTTCCGGCTTGCGCGGGGGCAGGAGCTGCCGGCCTTCCTCTCCACGACGCTGCGCGGTGCGGCGGTGCTGCTGCCGGTGACCGTCCTGTTCTCCTTCGTCGGGGAGCGGTGGTTCTGGCTGCTCTATCCCGTCACCGAGCTGATCGCGCTGGGCATCTTCCTGATCTTCCTTCGCCGCCGGGGCCAGCCGCCGGATACCATCGCGCCGGAGCGGGTCTATCGGACACTGCTGCACGACAGCACCGCGGAGATCGCGCCGATGACCAGCGCCATGGGAGCCTTCTGCGAGCGCTGGGAAGCGAGCATGAAGCAGCAGTACTTCGTGCAGATGACAGCGGAGGAGATGTGCTCCGCCATCATCGTGAACGGTTTCAATGAATGCCAGGACCGCAGCGGCATGATTCAGATCACCCTGGTGGCCGGGGAGGACGGAATCTTCACGCTGCACGTGCGCGACAGCGCCGTCGCCTTCAACCCCTTCGGCATGGCGGCTGCCGACGTGCGGGCGGACGGCGAGCACGCGGACTTCAACGCGGTCGGCATGGACGTGATCAAGCGCAAGGCCAGAGAGTTCTACTACAGACGGTATCAGGGCTTTAATACGATGGTGGTGAAGATATGAAATCATCCCGTGTGAGATTCTCCCTGCGGCGGAAGATCGCATTGATCATCATTGTCATGGCCATGCTGCTCGGCGGCGTTGCGCTGTTCGTCAGCCAGCGCACCTTCTCGCAGAACAACGACGAGCGGTACCGGGCGCAGGCCACCAACCTGGCGCGAACCATCAGCGCGATGGTGGACGGCGACCTGGTCGAAGCCCTGCATCAGGAAGTGGCGGTGATCTACGACAGCACCGAGCAAAAGATCGGCAGCGAGTACATGGGCACGCCGGAATACGATGCCTATATCGCCACCTTCGCGGAGATTGAGCACACCGAGAGCTATCAGGCGCTCTATCCGGTGCTGCGGGGCATCCAGGACGCCAACGACGTGGAGTCCGTCTACATCCTGTATGTGGATGTGCCGACCCGGGCCACCGTCTATCTGGTGGACGCCTCCGACGATCCCTGCCCGCCGGGCAACTTTGACCCGGTCTATGAGCAGAATACCCCCGTCCTCAAGAACCCGGAGGTGGGCTTCCCCGCCTACATCACCAACACGCCGGAGTACGGCTGGCTGGTCTCGGCGGCCGTGCCGATCTACACGAGCAGTCACAGTGTGGCTGGCTACGCCTTCGCCGACATCTCCATGAACGATGTCAAGAAGGCCGAGAACGATTTCCTGATCACCCTCTCGGTGCTGATGCTCGAGGTGACGATCGCGTTATGCGTGATCTACATCCTGATTGCGAACCGCATCCTGGTGAAGCCGATCAACCAGCTTTCCTCGGCGGCGAGCAGCTATTACGACAGCGGCACGCAGACGAAGACCAGCTTTGCCAGCCTGAGCATACGCACCAAGGATGAAATCGGCGCCCTCTCCACGGCCATGAAGCAGATGGAGTGCGACATGAATGCCTACATTCATGACCTCACGGCCGTCACCGCGGAGAAGGAGCGCATCGGCGCCGAGCTGAGCATTGCCACGCAGATCCAGGCGGACATGCTGCCGCGAATCTTCCCGGCCTTCCCGGAGCGGCACGACTTCGACATCTACGCCACCATGGATCCGGCGAAGGAGGTCGGCGGCGACTTCTACGACTTCTTCCTGGTCGACGACGATCACCTGTGCATGGTGATGGCTGACGTCAGCGGCAAGGGTGTGCCGGCGGCCCTGTTCATGGTGATCGCGAAGACGCTCATCAAGAATCAGGCACAGACCGGCAAGAGTCCCGCGGAGATCCTCGCGAACGTCAACAGCCAGCTTTGCGACGGCAATGAGGCGGAGCTGTTCGTGACGGTATGGCTGGCCATCCTGGAGCTGTCCACCGGCAAGGGCATGGCTGCAAACGCCGGCCACGAGCATCCGGCCATCTGCCGCAAGGACGGCCGGTATGAGCTGGTGGTCTACCGGCATTCCCTGGCCGTCGCGGCCATGGAGGGCGTGCGCTTCCGGGAGCATGAATTCCAGCTGAACCCCGGAGACCGGCTGTTCGTCTACACGGACGGCGTACCGGAGGCGACGGATGCCGACGGAAAGATGTTCGGTGCGGAGCGGATGCTCGCAGCCCTGAACCAGGATCCGGCCGCCGCCCCGGAAAAGCTGCTGCGCACGGTGCGCCGGGAGATCGACGCCTTCGCGGGCAATGTGCCGCAGTTCGATGACATCACCATGCTGGGACTGTATTATCAAGGGAGGGAGCCTCAATTGTTCGAACTGAAGCATGATGAGGCTCGCATCGATCAGCTGGACAAGGTGCTGGCCTTCGTGGATGGGATCCTGGAATCGCTGGATTGCCCGATGAAGGCGCAGATGCAGATCGATGTGGCGGTTGAAGAGCTCTATGTCAACATCGCCAGCTATGCCTACGCGCCGGCGGCGGGGCCTGTCACGATTCAGGTCGGTGTCGCGCCGGACAGGCACACCGTGACGATCACCTTCATCGACAGCGGCATCCCCTATGATCCGCTGCAGAAGCCGGATCCGGACGTGACCCTGCCCTCGGATGAGCGTCAGATCGGCGGCCTGGGCATCTTCATGGTCAAGAAGAGCATGGATGATATGCGCTACACCTATGCCGACGGCCAGAACCGGCTGACCATCAGCAAGAAGATCTGAACGTTTCCCGCAAAAAAACTGCGGCCGCCTCCGGGGAGGGCCGCAGTCTTTCCCGCCTGCGTTCACAGGATGAGCGCGGGCTTTTTCTGTTCGCGATGGGCGGAAGTCACCTGTTGGCATAGAGTCCTGCCCGCTCCATCGCCAGCACCAGCAGCGGAATCAGCGCGATGTGCGTGATGATGCCGGGCAGCGCGTTTGCAAAGGCCCGCGTAAAGAAGATGGCCAGCGTGAATTCGCCGCCGGTCAGTCCCATGAGAACCATCTGCGCAAGGCCCCAGCACACCCGGCCCAGCACCATGGCGATGACGAGGGTGAGATAGATGCCCCAGGGGCGATTCTTCCTCAGCCGGGGATAGAGCCAGCCGCTGATCGCGCCGTAAGCCGCCAGCTCGAAGGCCATCGCCACGGCCTCCGGAAAAAGCGCCGGCATGCCGAAGAGCACGCTGCGCATGAGCGGAGCGATGAAGCCGATCACCAGTCCCCACGGCCAGCCGCAGAGAAAGCCGCACAGCAGCACGGGAATGTGCATCGGGGAGAGCGCGCTGCCCACCTGCGGAATCTGTCCGGTGACAAAGGGCAGCACCTGTGCGATGGCCAGAAAGAGCGCGGCAAAAACCATCGGCTCGACCATGGTGTTCCCGGAGCCGTTATGGCCGCGTGCTCTGCTCATGGCCGCCTCCGTTCACCAGCTGCCCGATTTGCGCCATGGCGTCGTCAATCATCGTGGCCGCGCCGGTCTTCACGCCCGCCACATAGGTATTGCAGAGATTGACGGGAATCAGCACCCGGAAGGCGCTGCTCCCGGCCACGGCGTTGGCCATCGCGGGCGAAATCTCCCCCATCATCGCGTCCGCCATGGCGATCCCCACAGGCCCGACGATGATGTCCGCCGTGCGGCACACGACAATCACGGCGTTCTCCCCCGTCGCGAGCCGGTTTGCACAGTTGGCGTTCATCATGGCCTGCGTCGCCATGCTGTTGGTGCCCACCGCCATGATCTCAGCGTCCGGGCAGGCCTTCCGGATGCTTTCCACCAGCTTGCGGCCCAGCCGGCCGCCCTGTCCGTCGATCACAAGAATTTTCATTGCCAGCTGCCTCCTTGGCCGGAAAGATACCAGATTCCCGGGACTGCCTCGCCTGCCGCCTCCGCTGTCAGCTGGCGGAGCGCCTCGTCCGGGTTCATGTCCGGGAACAGTTCAGGGTATGCCTCGCAGGCGATCATCAGCGCGGCGGCGGTGCGCAGGCAGTCTGATTCAAGGAATTCTGCGGAAATCAGCAAAACCCTTCTCTGCCGCACCGCGGGAATGCCGAGCCATTCCGGCCGGGCCATGAGCTCCGCGCGCAGCTGCTCCGCGGCGGCTGTCCCGAAGACATTGCGGCCCAGCACCGCGCTGTCCACCAGCTTGACGATCAGCTCCGGCGCCTTCCGGACGACCCAGCCGGCATCCACGCGGAGGCTGCCCTCCTGCAGGCGTGACGCCGCGTCGTACACGCCGGCCTGCAGCAGCAGCTGATGCTCCGCGGATTGCCGCCAGACAGTCGTGAAGGCCTCCGGCAGCTCGAGATAGGCCGTCAGCCGCTTGCACTCGAACAGGGTGCCCAGCCGGTCCTCCAGCAAAACGGTGTAGTATTGCAGCGCGGAGTCCGCCTCCCTGGCGTCATCCGCCGCGCCGAGCTGCTCCGAGGATTCGGCGCTGACGGTCTGCGACGCGGTTTCCGGGGCGCCGCTGTCCAGCATCGGCACCGAGCGTTCCATGGCGGCTCCGGTGTGATCCGCGCCGCCGCCCTCGCCCGGGCCATTCAGCGACCTGCCGGTTCCCCCGACGATCTCCACCGCTGCGTTTTCGTCGAACTCACGGCGATCCGCATCGCGGTTCTCCACGGTTTCGCCGGGGTGATCCGCGGCATCGCCGGCAATGGGCTGCGTCTTGGAGGCGGCATCCGCCTGTTCACCCTGGCCAGTGGGCGCGGCCGAGGTTTCGCCGGGCGCTGCCGGCAGATCCCCCGCAGGGCGCTGCCCGGTGAGGCGGGTGCGGCAGCCGCTGAGCAGCCCGCACAGGACGGCAAGGATCAGCGCCGCCAGCCATCGTTTCATCCGTTCCATAAGCACTCCACATAGCGCAGGCGCAGCCGCTTCTTCCAGTCCGCCCGCCGATACAGCATTTCTTCAGTCTCTTCCAGCAGCGACCGCACCGCTTCGCGCTGCGCCTCCGCCATCGCGTGGCCGCTGTAGTATGCCTCCTCAAAGAGCGGCACACAGGCGGCAAACCGGCTGACATAGCTGTCCGGCAGGCTTCCCGCCAGGCTGTCCGGCCACTCACGGAAGAGGCAATTGCCCGCGTCATGGCCCGTGGAGCGCAGCCAGCGGCCGATCTGCCTGAACATCGCACAGATCGCCGCGGCACAGTCGGCGCTGTCGAAGGCTTCCCTTTCCGCCGCAGCCCGCTTCCGCCGCCGCAGCAGCAGGGCCGGCGGGACGAACGGCAGCACCAGCACCGCCAGGGCCAGCAGCGACAGCAGCAGGATCCGCACAAGATCGACCCACTGCGGCCGGGAAATCTGCTGCTCCTCCACGGTCACCAGGCGGTAGGTCTTCCCGGCCTGGGCTTCCTCCTCCCCCGGCAGCAGAGAGCGCGTGTTGACATGGCGCGTCTCCGTCAGCTCCTCCGGCGCAGCGGTTTCCGCGATTTCCGCTTCCCCCGTGGCCCGGGCGAACAGATCGCGAACCTGCTCGGAGGCCTCCTCAATCGGCGCGTCCACACCGGGCCAGAGCAGGGCCAGAACAGCCAAAAGCGCCAGCAGCCCCGCCGCAGCGATCCCGGCGCGTTTCAGCGGCAAGGGACGGGGCAGGAGCATCAGCGCCAGCACGCCCAGCAACGGCACCTGCGCCCAAAGCGGCAGCGTCAGGCCCAGGAAAATCTCCGCTGCTGCCACACCGGCGGCCATGCAAAAGGCCAGAAGCCTGCTGCAGGAGAGAAACAGCCACGCGGCCAGCAATGCGCCGGCGGCAATCAGCAGCCCCCCGGCCAGCTGGGGCGTCTGCCCTGCCGGCACCGCAAAGCGGGTATAGCGGTAGGCATTCACCGCTTCGGAGCGCTCCTGCAGGCCGTTGAGCAGCATCAGGAGGCCGCCGCGGGCCGTCGGGATCAGGATCGCCAGCAAAAGCAGCGCGGCAGCCATTGAAGGCAGCAGCCGGATCAGCCAGACAGGCCTGCCGTCCGCCTTCCCGGAGCGCACCGTGCCGGAGACCGCGGCGAAGGGTGCTTCCGTGTTCATGCTGTCCTCGGACGGGCTGTCCTCGCGGATCAGCAGGCGGTCGGTTTTCGCGGACAGCTTCCAGTGAATGCGGCGAATCGGATTGCCGGGGACATACGCGCGGACGCCATCTGGCGCAGAGGCTTGCTCTGTTTCGGGGAGCGGGCGCGTGTCCGGCTGCTCCGCGGCCCGGTGATGCGGCGATGCGGCGGAAGCCCGGAACCGCACAATCGCGGGCAGCAGGAGTGACCAGAACAGGAGCGTCCGCGTGCCGAGGCCGTTTTCAAAAAAGGCCAGCGCTGCGGCCACGGCCAGCCAGACGGCCCACAGGGCCCAGCGCCGGATCACAGCCGCCGCTCCGGGTTCGCGACCTTGCGGAGCAGCTCCGCCAGCACCTCATCCGCCCCGAGGCCGCTTTCAGGACGGAGCACCAGCCGGTGGGTGCAGGCATCCCGGAACACAGCCTGCACATCCGCGCCGGTGACGTAGTCCCGCCCCTCCATCAGGGCATGCGCCTTGGCCAGCCGGTCCAGGAAAAGCGCCCCCCGCGGACTGATGCCCACGGCCACCGCCTCATGCTCCCGCGAGGCCATCACCAGGCGCGTGATGTAATCCAGAATGCTGTCGCCGGCCTTTGCCTGCCGCGTCTCCCGCTGCAGGGCCGCAAACTGCTCCCGCGTGAGAACCTGCCGCACATGCTCCAGCGGGTTTTCCGTCTGCCGCTCGCGCAGCAGGGCGATCTGGGCCTCATAGTCGGGGTAGCCGATCGTGAGGCGGATGGCGAAGCGGTCCATCTGCGCGAAGGGCAGGGGCTGGGTGCCCGCCGCGCCGACGCTGTTCTGCGTCGCGATGACAGAAAACGGCTTCTCCAGCGGATATGTCGTCCCCTCGGCGGTCACCTGCCGCTCCTCCATGGCCTCCAGCAGGGCGGACTGCGTCTTGCTGGAGGCCCGGTTGAGTTCGTCGCCAAGCAGCAGGTTCACGCCGATCAGTGCGCCCGGCTGGAAGACAAAGGCGCCGCGCTCCCGGTCATACACGGAGAAGCCGGTCAGGTCGGAGGGAAGCACATCCGGGGTAAACTGCACGCGGCGGCTGGAAAGTCCCAGCGCGCGGCTGACGGCCACGGCCAGGGTGGTCTTGCCGACGCCGGGCACGTCATCCAGCAGAATGTGCCCTTCCGCCAGCAGCGCCATCAGCACCTTTTCGATGACAGCCCGCTTGCCGGTAATGGCTTTTTCGATTTCCAGGCACACGCGGCTCAGTTCTTCCCGCATGGGTGTTCACCTCTGGCTTGTTATTCTCCCACGATGACAATGCGTCCCTGGGGCTGCGCGCAGCTGTCGCCGATCTGGCTGTTCAGCTCCGAGGCAATGTACGCCCAGACCACATCCCGCACCACCGCCGTGGTGATGGTGCTGCGCTGGTCGGCCTCCGCCGCGGCCTTGAAGACGTAGGAAGAGTCCATCCCGTTGAAGTTGGCGTTGCTGGTGATCACGGCATAGACGGCCTCTTCATCGAAGGGCTGTCCGTTGACCTCCGTGATGCTCACCCGGCTGATGCCGGCGGCGCGGAACCAGTGATCGCCGTAGGCTTCGCCGCGCTCATAGGCAGCCGTGAGATCCAGCGTGTACTTCAGCCCGGACACCTGCATGAAGGACGCACAGGCTGCGTCGGTCTCCTCCGTCCAGGGCAGGCCCTGCGACGCGGCCTCCAGCGCTTCCAGGAGCTGTGCGCCGGTCATGTACACCACGGCGACCTTGTTCGGATAGGGCAGCACCTCCGCCAGCTGTTCCGCGCCGAACACGCCCTCGGCCACATCCGCGCGCAGATTGCCGCCGTTCCACAGCGCCACCACGTGATCTGCGTCCACCGCGATCTGCGCCAGACCGGCCGCCGCGTCATCCTCGTCGAAGGCCTCGTTGATCCGGCCGGAGACGGCGAACCAGCGCAGAGCGTCCGTCCACAGATCGCCCAGATTGGTTTCCGCCTTGCGGGCCGCGCTGTCCGCGCCGCTCAGCAGGACGGCGGTGTAGGCCTGCAGGCTCTCGTCCAGCTCGATCTCATTGCCGTGGGCGTCGGTGACGGTTGCGGCCGCGGCGGCGGAGAGGGCGAGGCAGCAGCAGAGCGCGAGCAGCACACTGGAGATGCGCTTCATCGCATTCAATGCGGTCATGGATTTCATGGTTTGTACCTCCTGTCGTTGTTTTCAAGCTTGAAAAAAGCGCGGCGCTCCCATTGCAGGAACCGTCGGCACCTTCTGATACCGGATTTTGTGCGTGATGCAGGAATCAGGAACCGTTTGCTTGTGCAAACCATGAACAGCTTGTGCTGCTGTGCGCATGATAGCACAACCCTTCCCGATTGTCAAATCTATCCTTGCCGGCCGTCATTTCGCCCTGACCGGCCTTAGGCTTGCAGGCACGCAAAAAGCCCGCGCGCGGGCGGGCCGGGCAGGGATGACGTCACTTGGTATTGTAGGGAGCCAGATCCGGGTAGGCCTTCTCGAGGATGCTGACCAGGCGGGAGATCATCCCGTAGCAGGTCTGTGCGGCGCTGCCGCCGACCGTGACGACGTCGAAGCTGACGGTCACGGTGTTGTCGTTGGTGTCTGCATAGAAGGTGATGTAGCGCCAGGACGCGTTGAGCGTGTTGCAGGCCTCGACCACCTCGCTGAACCGCGCCGGGTCGTAGGTGATGACCTCCCACACGCGGCAAGCCATGGACGCGGACGATTCATCCTCGTAGAAGTACAGGTAGATGTCATAGTCTCCGATGCCGTCGCCGCTGCTCTCCAGGATGACAACCTCGTCATCCTCGTCATCGGTGCCGTACCAGGTGTACTCGATCTCTTCCGCATCCATCAGATCGCAGAAGGCCTGTGTGTTGGCGTACTCGCAGCGGCCGGCGAGGGCGGTCAGTGGCATGGCCAGCGCAAGCGCGAGCAGCAGTGCAATGATTCTCTTCATGTCAGGCGCCTCCCTTGTTCAGTTTTTCCGGTATCATCAGTGTACCGCATACGGAGGCTTTTGTCAATTGTAATGAACGGTCAGCCGCCGAGATCCATCATCAGCTGGCTGGTCTCGTCCAGGCCTTCCAGGGCGCCGGCGGCGCGGAGCATATCCACCGCACCCTGGCCCAGCCGACTCCGGCGCCGCAGATCCTCCACCGAGAGGAAGGGGCCGTCGCGGCGGGCCTGCACAATCGGCTGCGCAACCGCCGCGCCCAGGCCGGAAATGCTGGTGAAGGGGCAGCGCAGGCCTTCCCCCTCGATCTGGAAGGTGCTGACGGAGCTCTTGTACAGGTCGACCGGCAGGAAACGCAGTCCGCGCGCGGTCATCTCCAGCACGATCTCCATGGCCACGGCCTGTTCCTTCTCGTGGGCCGTGGGCTTTTCCATGGCGCGCATGGCCTGCAGCCGGCTGCGGGCTGCGGCGGGGTCGATCATCATCGTGGCCACATCGAAGGCCTTGCAGCGGATCGTGAAGTAGGCCGCGTAGTACGCCGCGGGATAGTGCACCTTGTACCAGGCGATGCGCAGGCTCATGGTCACGTACGCCACCGCATGGCCCTTGGGGAACATGTACTTGATCTTCTTGCAGCTGCTGACGAACCATTCCGGGATGCTGCGCTCCTGCATGGCCGCCTCCATCGCCGGGGTCAGGCCCTTGCCCTTGCGGACGCTCTCCATGGTCTTGAAGCTGATCTCCGGGGCCACGCCGTGCTCGATCAGGTAGTTCATGATGTCGTCGCGGCAGCAGACGCACTCGCTCAGCGTGGCCTGTCCGGCGCGGATGATGTCCTGCGCATTGCCCAGCCACACGTCCGTGCCGTGGGACAGGCCGGAGATGCGCATCAGCTCCTCCATCGTGGTCGGCGCGGTCTCGTCCAGCATGCCGCGCACAAAGCCCGTGCCGAATTCCGGCACGCCGTAGGTGCCCGTGGTGCACAGGATGTCCGCCTCGGTGAGGCCCAGGGCTTCCGGCGAATGGAACAGGGAGCGCACCTGCACGTCGTCCAGCGGGACATCCATATAGTTGATGCCGGTCAGCTCCTCCAGCATGTGCAGCATGGTCGGGTCATCGTGGCCGAGGCAGTCCAGCTTCACCAGGATGTCATGCATCGAGTTGAAGTCGAAGTGCGTGGTTGTGAAGTCGCTCTCCAGGTCGTCAGCCGGATGCTGCACGGCGGTGAACTGGTTGATGTCATACTCCTTCGGCACGACAACCATGCCGCCCGGGTGCTGGCCCGTGGTGCGCTTCACGCCGACGCAGCCCAGGGCCAGCCGCTCCTTCTCGGTATTGCCGACCTGCAGCCCGCGCTCCTCCAGATAGCGCAGCACGTAGCCGTAGGCAGTTTTCTCCGCCAGGGAACCGATGGTGCCTGCGCGGAAAACATGATCGTGCCCAAACAGCTCCTCCACATAGTGGTGGGCGCGGTTCTGCTCCTCGCCGGAGAAGTTCAGGTCGATGTCCGGCACCTTGTCGCCGTGGAAGCCGAGGAAGACCTCGAAGGGAATGTCGAAGCCGTCCTTGGTCAGCGGATGGCCGCACAGGGGGCAGTCCCGGTCCGGCAGGTCGACGCCGACGTGATAGCGGCGCTTGTCCACATCGAAGAAGCCCTTGTGGCAGAAGGTGCAGCGGTAATGCGGCGGCAGGGCGTTCACCTCGGTGATGCCGCACATGCGCGCCACCAGGCTGGAGCCGACCGAGCCGCGGCTGCCCACCAGGTAGCCGTCCTCCAGGGACTTCGCCACCAGCCGCTGGGCAATGTTGTACAGCGTGCAGTAGCCGAAGCCGACGATCGATTTCAGCTCCTTGTCCAGCCGGGCCTGCACGATCTCCGGCAGCGGATCGCCATACATCTCCCGCGCGGTCTCCGCCACCATGCGCTGGATGTTGTCAGCCGCGTCCTCCCACAGGGGCTGGAAGGTCTCCTTGCCCTCCGGATGGCGGGGGAACAGCTGCGTGATCGTGCACTGCTCCGCAATCCGGTTCGGGTTCGTGATCACGACCTCGCGGCACTTCTTTGCGCCGAGATAGCTGAACTCCTCCAGCATCTCGTCCGTGGTCTTGAAATACAGCGGCGGCTGATGATCGCAATCCTCAAAGCCCTGGCCGGCCTGGATGATCGCGCGGTTGATCGCGTTGTGCGGGTCGAGGAAGTGCACGTCGCCGGTCGCACACACCGGCTTGCCCAGCTCCTCGCCCAGGGCCACGATGGTGCGGTTGATGCGGCGCAGCTCCTCCTCATCGCGCACCTGGCCGGAGCGGATCAGGAAGTCATTGTTGCCGATGGGCTGGATCTCCAGATAGTCGTAGAAATCCGCGATGCGCTTCAGTTCCTCCCAGGGCTTGCCGTTCATGATCGCCTCGAACAGCTCGCCCGCCGCGCAGGCGCTGCCCAGCAGGATGCCCTCGCGGTGCTGCGAAATGACCGAGCGGGGCATATGCGGCCGCTTGCGGAAGTACTCCAGATGGCTGATGGACACCAGACGGTTCAGGTTGACCAGTCCCTCCGGCGTCAGGGCCAGCAGGATGATGTGCCAGCTGTCGCCGATGGCCCCGCCGCTCAGGCCGCGGTTGAGGTCGCGCAGGCTCTTCAGGCCCCGCTCGCGGCAGGCGCTGAGCATATGCGCGAGGCACTGCGCGGTGGCCGTGGCGTCATGGACAGCCCGGTGCGCGTTTTTCAGGCTGACGCCCAGCTGCTTGCACAGCGTGCCCAGCTTGTGATTCTTCATATTGGGATAGAGCTTGCGCGCCATGGTCAGCGTGTCCAGCAGCGGCCCTTCCCACTGCATGCCCAGGCGTTCCAGCTCGGCGCGGAGCACAGCCCCGTCGAAGGAAGCGTTGTGCGCGGCAATCGGGCAGTCCCCGATGAATTCCATCAGCCGCGGCATCCAGTAGGCCGCGTCTTGCTTGTCCGCCAGCATGCTGTCGGTGATGCCGGTCTTTTCGGAGACCACGGCCGGCACAGGCTCATGGGGGTTCACCAGCTGGGAGAAGGAGTCGATGATGGCCCCGCCCTGCAGCTTGACCGCGCCGATCTCCGTCACGCGGCACAGGCGCGTGTTGAGGCCGGTGGTCTCAAAGTCCAGCACGACAATGGTGTCGTCGAAGGAGCGGTCGTCCGCGCGCTCCACCGTGGCGCGCTCGTCGGTCAGGTAGCCCTCGCAGCCGGGGATGATGCGGATATTCTGCTTTTTGGCCGCGTTAAAGGCGGCCGGGAAGGACTGCAGCACGCCGTGATCCGTGATGGCGACGGCCTTGTGTCCCCAGGCGAGGGCGCGCTTCACCAGCTCATCAGCCGGGGTGAGGGCGTCCATTGTGGACATGTTGGTGTGCATGTGCAATTCGACGCGCTTCTCCGGGGCGGTGTCCTGGCGGTCCTTTTTGACCATCGGCACGAGATCGCGCACGGAGATGCACAGCTCATGGGCGTAGGTGTCATAGGTGCATTCGCCCCGCACGCGCACGTTCATGCCGACCTTGATGCGGTCCACCTTCTCCATGACGGCGGCCCGCTCCTCGTCCGTGATCGGCGGCTCCTCCGCGTCGTCGCTGCGGCGGCCGAAGCGGTTCCGGTACCGCAGGAAGCACTTGCAGAGAATGGAGGAGGTATAGTCGGTCAGGGCGAAGGTCACCAGCAGCATCTCGCCGCCGCGCAGCTCCTTGGTCTCCAGCTTGAAGATGTCGCCCTGCACAGCCACGACGCCGTGGTCGCCGGTCAGCTCGCGAATCTCCACCAGGTTGTCCGCGATGGAGCGGCCCATGATCGGACGGTCGGAGGCCTTGGAGGTCATCTCCGGCTGAATCTTCTCCGCCTTCGTCGCCTCCAGCCCGCGGTTCACCGGCCTGGGCGGCTTTTTCTCCGTCTTCTCCTCATCCGCCTTGCGATGCCTGCGGCCGCTGGCGGCGTCTTCCCCGTACATCTCGCGCAGCTGGGCCCGCGTGACGCCTTCCTCCTCGCGCTCCTTCCGGATCTGCTCCAGCTGCTCCGCCTGGGAGCCGTCCACCGTCAGCTCCACCTGCACCTCCACGTCAAAGATGTCCTTCACAGCCTGGCGGAGGCGGCCCTGGGCATTGACACGGCCGAGATAGTCCATGCTGATCCTGCTCGGACAAAGAAGCGTCAGCCGGCTGCCCTCGCACTTCCAGTGGATGCTGTCCATCCAGGGGGAGCAGCCCGGATAATTGCGCTTCAAAAAATCGACCAGCACCTGCCGGTAATTGTTGACATTCTCCTTGAAATCCTCCCCCAGCTCCGGGCTGACGACCCGCAGGGCCAGCGGCCGGCTCGGGAAAAGCCTCCGCAGCACCCGCTCCATCTTCAGGAAGGAGGCCTCCTCCACCAGGGCGGAGGACAGGAAGGTGATGTACAGCTTGTTCTGCGCGCGGACATAGCTGACCCGCGGCGAGTGCAGCTTCCCCTGCAGATGCGGGAGCTCCGCGTAGATCGCGGCAAGCACGTCTTCGTAGCTCATCTTTTTCTCCGTTGCTTCCTTATAAATAATCATCATTCAGCGGCGGACCGTTTCGGTTCATGCAGCCCGCACTGCCTCATTCCCCCGGGGACAGGGGCAGCTGGTCGGTTGTCATCAGCTGCGGTCCGTGATCCGCCGCATCGGGCTCGACAACGACGGCGGGCCGGAGCACGGCGGACGCCGCCCAGAGCCCCAGCGCGGCGGCCAGCACCGCGGCCAGCAGGATCATCCCGCCCCGGCGCTTCTCCGTTTTCAGCTGCCAGCCTGCGCTCTTCAGATGCCGCATGACCGCGGCCGCAGCCACACCGGTCATCGCGCCGCAGCCCAGGCCCACAGGAATCAGGATGCCCAGATAGAACATCAGCGGCGTGCGCAGCACCAGCATCGCCATGGCCACCTGTCCCACATTGTGCATCACGCCGCCTGCCATCGAGACGATCACCGGGTGCAGTCCCTTCACGCGGGCCAGCAGCGCCATGGCCGTCAGGCTCATCAGGCCGCCCGCGAAGGCATAGAGTATGGTCATGGGATTGCCGAACAGGAAGCCGGACAGGGCCACCTTCAGCGTCATCAGCACGAAAGCGGTGGGGATGTCCAGCATATACACCGCAAACAGCAGCACGCTGTTGGACAGCCCCAGCTTGATGCCCGGCACTGCGCCGGAGTTGGGCGGAAGGAGGTTCTCCACC
>CAMNHF010000023.1 GCA_946538975.1 uncultured Clostridia bacterium
AAAAGGGCTTTCCTTCCCCCATGCCCCCATCTTTCCGAAAAGGCCGCTTTGGGGGGGAAAAAGGGGGTATTCAGGCGCGCGGGCATGCGCATCCTGCCTCACGGTCTGGGCAGGAATCATCCTCCGAAAAAAATATACTGTTTTCTGATAATATACCTTGACAGGCGAGGTATTATGTGATAGCATGTATCTCGCAAGGAGGTGGCGGCGATGCTGAAGAGGCAGGAACGGCTGATTGTGGAGAACCGGCGGCATGTGGACGCGACGATGCCGGAGCGCTTTCTGGCGGAATGGACGGATGAGCCCCGCTCCGGCGAGGAGATCTGGAAAAGGAGGATGGGCGATGGCGTTGCAGAGTGACCTGCTGCGCGGCTATACGGACAGCATCATTCTCCGGCGGCTGGCCGGGGGCGACAGCTACGGGTACGAGATCAACAAGCAGGTGTCGGAGCTGAGCGGCGGAGCCTTTGAGCTGAAGGAGGCCACGCTGTACACGGCCTTCCGCCGCCTGGAGCAGGCCGGTCACGTCTCCTCCTACTGGGGGGATGAGCGCACCGGCGCGCGGCGGCGCTATTACCGCATCACGGAGGCAGGCCGGCTGCGGCTGCTGGCGGACTGCCTGGCCTGGCAGGAGACCAAGGAGCTGCTGGATCGGCTGATGGAGGAGGAAAAAGGCAATGAATGAGACGGTCACGCGGATTGTGAATCTGCTCTTTGAGGACCTGGAGCCCACGGAGGAAGTGCTGGCCCTGCGGGACGAGGTGATGGACAACTGCCAGGAGCGCTACGCCGACCGGCGGGCCCACGGCGCGGACGAGGACGCGGCGATCCAGGCGGTGATGGACAGCCTCGCGGGCATGGAGGAGGCGCTGAAGGACTATCCCCGCCGCGCGCCGGATCCCTTCGCCAAGGCGGAGGCGCCGGCCGGTGGCGAGCAGGCCGGGACGGCGGCGGACGGCGACATCGAATTCCGCGGCAGGATCACGGAGCTGAGCGCGAACCTGACCAGCAGCGATCTGCGCGTGGCGCCTTCGGAGGATGGGGTGGCGCGCGTCCGCCAGCGCGGCGGGGAGGACGTGCAGATTCGTGCGGAGCTCAGGGGAGGCCGGCTCTGCCTGAGTGAGGAGCGCGGGATGCAGAAGAAGCGCGCCTCCTTCGAGCGGCTGCCGGAGAGCCTGAGCGGCCTGGGCGCCTTCCTGGGCAATCTGGTGGAAAGCGTGGTTTCGGGCCTGGAAGGGACGACGGTCACCGTGTACCTGCCCGCGGAGCAGCTGCGGCGGGCGGAGATCCGCTCCACCTCCGGCGATGTGGCATGGAAGGGCCCGGCTGTGCTGGAGGCGGACATTTCTGTCGGCAGCGGCGACATCAGCTGCACCCTGGAGCGTCCCGCGCAGAAGCTCACCTTCCAGACCGGCAGCGGCGACGTGCAGCTGAACGGGGAGGCGGAGACGCTCCGCATGAAGACCATCAGCGGCGACATTGACTGGCAGGGCGCGGCCGGCAGCGCCGAGGTGAGCACGGTCAGCGGCGACGCGGAGCTGACCGCCGCCGTGCGGAGGCTGAAGGTCACCACGGTCAGCGGCGACCTCACCGTGAGACTGGAGGACGGGGGTGTGACGGAGCAGGTGCACGTGCGGACGACCAGCGGCGATGCGGACATCTTCCTGCCCGCGGACGTCCGGGAGGCCGATGTCCACGGCAGCTCGGTCTCCGGCGGCCTCCACATGAATGGTGTGCCCTCCCGCAGCGGCGCCAGGCCGGAGATCAGCTATCAGACCGTCAGCGGCGACATCACCGTCTCGTGCTGAGCACGGGAATACCCGTCAGAAAAAGGACTGTCCGGATCCTTGCGATCGCGGACAGTCCTTTTTCGTGGATTGGTTCACGCGCGGGCGCCGCTCTCGGCGTCGATGCCGCAGATGTAGCTGTAGATGTCCTGGCGCGTCATGACATAGCCGCTGTCGTCCTTTCGGTCGTTGGCCCTGGCGGACCAGAGGGCGCAGCCCAGGCCCTTGGAGATCACATGCAGGTCGGTCAGGCGCTCGTTGACCGCCTGATCCCACAGGGGGCGGGCGTCCGGCACGCGGAAATCCTGGAAGGCGTCCGGTATGCCACGGCTGCCCAGATCCAGATGCGCCATCTCGTGGGCGCACAGGCCCAGCAGCGCATTGTCCGCAAAGGCATGCTCGCCCTCGAGGATCTCCCGCCGGAACACGAGCCAGCAGGGGTCGAGGCCGCCGCCGCTGAAGCCGCAGGCCAGGAAGCTGTCGTAGGCGCAATCCACGCCCGGCAGGCAGGTGCGCAGGAAGTCCAGGTACTCCGCCTCGCTGCCCGCGACAAAGACGCGCACGCCCCAGCGGATGCCGCTGAACACGAAGCTGAGACGGTGCAGCACGCCGCGCAGCCGCTCATGCGGGCAGTCGATGGCCACGGGCGGCGTCATCTGCGCGAACAGCCCGAGCAGCTGCTCCATCCGCTGCCGGTCCCCGTCGGCGCAGACCGCCCGCAGCACCTCAAAGCGGCCGGCCGCATCGCAAAAGTCGCCCAGCTGCCAGGCGCACATCGCGCTGACAATCTCAGGGAAGGGGTTCGGCGCGAAGACGGCCCCCGGCGAGCTGTCCCGCTCCCGGTATTCGGGGGAAAAGGACAGATACCAGTCCGCCAGATTCTTCGCGCTGCTGTACCAGCCCTTGCGCATCAGCCACTGCAGCTTCCGGTTCAGGCGGCAGAAGGGGCAGAGGCTGTGCTGCGCCTCATCGTACACGTGGCCGGATTCGCACCTGGTCATGGGCGCTCCTTTCCGGGCCGCGCCTCAGCAGCCCATCTCCCGCAGCCAGACACGGCTCTTGCGCAGGCAGTCGAAGGGGGACTTGCCGTAGCAGTCGTCCTGCTCGACGAGGGCGTACTCCGTGACGCCGTTCGCCTTCAGCCCGACGAGGATCGCGACAAAGTCCAGGCTGCCCCGGCCCACGGGGGCCATGCGCACCTCAAAGCCGCGGATGGCGTAGTCCTTCAGATGCACGCAGGGCAGCCGCTCGGCGTTCTCCGCCAGCCAGGCGGCCGGATTCAGCCCGCCGTACTGCAGCCAGTAGGTGTCGGCGGTGACGCCCATCAGCTCCGCCGGCATGGCGGCCAGCAGGCGATCCATGAGCGTGCCGCCGTCCGGCAGGCGCTCGAACTCAAAGGCGTGATTGTGGTACATGAATTTCATTCCCGCCGAGCGGATGCGCTCGGCCGCGGGGCCGAAATCCTCCGCGAAGTACGGCAGGAAGTCCGGCGTGCGGTAGCGTTCCGGCAGACTGCCCAGGCCGACGTAGCGGCAGCCGTACAGCTGGTGCCGCTCGATCAGCTCATCCACATGGTGGAGGAAGTCGCCCTCCGGGTTGTGGGTCAGCGCGATGCGCAGGCCGTTGGCGTCGCACAGGCTGCGGATGCGCTGCGGCGGGATGGGGCCGAGGGCGGAGAGCTGCACCGTCCGGTAGCCGATGGCCGCGATCTTCTCCAGGGTGCGCCCCAGATCGCGCTCGTTCTGGCCGAACATCCGCACTGTGTAGAGCTGCGCGCCGATTTCCATGGCAAGGCCTCCCATGCTTTCGTGTTTTCGGAGCCGCCGCGGCTCAGTAGGTGCCCTCGGTGGACATGGTGACGTCCCGCTCGTCCTTGTGGCGGGAGGTGCGGCACCGCTCCTGCAGCAGCCGGAGGAACTCCGCCTCGTCGATCGGCAGCTCCACCGTCCGGTTCAGCCAGGAGGACAGGTGCATCGCGTTGGAGAGCATCAGCCCGCGGATGCCCTCGCGGCCGTCGGCCACCAGCGGCTCTCCCCGGAGAATGTGGGCGGCGAAGGCGTTCAGCACGGCGGGGTGCTGCGGGTTCTGCCCGTCGGTCTCCACCGGAATCTCCTCGCTGTCCGGCTTGCGGAAGCCCTCCTGACAGGTGACGCACCATTCCCGCTCGTCCACGGTGTTCCGGATGAAGGTGAGCTTGTCGTATTCGCAGACCAGCTTGCCGCGGGTGCCGGTGATCTCCAGCCGGTTGGTGCCGGGCGCGTCGGCGGTGGTGGTCACGAAGACGCCGGTGGCCCCGTTCGCGAATTCCAGGTAGGCGGTGACGTCGTCCTCGACCTCGATGTCGTGCCATTTGCCCTCATGGCAGTGGGCCTGCACCCGCACGGGCAGGCCGCAGAGCCACTGCAGCAGATCCAGCTGATGCGGGCACTGGTTCAGCAGCACGCCGCCGCCCTCGCCGGCCCAGGTGGCGCGCCAGGCGCCGGAGTCATAGTAATACTGGGTGCGGTACCAGTCGGTGATGAGCCAGCTGACGCGCTTCATCTGCCCCAGCTCCCCGGCGTCGATCATCTCCTTCACCTGGCGGTAGACGCAGTTGGTGCGCTGGTTGAACATCATGCCGAAGGTCAGCTCCGGGTGCTCGTCGGCGGCGGCGTTCATCTCCCGCGCCTGCAGTGTGTACACGCCGGCGGGCTTCTCCACCATCACGTGGAGCCCGTGCCGGAAGGCGGAGATGGCCAGCGGCGGATGCTGATAGTGGGGCACGGCGATGAGCACGGCGTCGCATGTCCCGGAGGCGATCAGCTCCTCGCCCTCCGTGAACAGCGCCGCGCCGGGCAGATGCTCGGCGGCCCATTCCCTGCGCGAGGCGCGCCGGTCCGCCGCCGCGGTGATCTCAATCTCCGGGCAGAGGCCCTCCAGGATATTCTGGCAGTGGCCCGTGCCCATGTTGCCCACGCCGATGATGCCCAGGCGAATTTTTTCCATGATGATTTCCTCCCTGTTTCAGATGCGTGATGCGATCAGCCGCCTCAGCGTGTTACTGCTCAGCCCGCAGAGCAATATGCGAATGAGTGTGTTCGGAAGCATGTGCACAGTGCATGAATCCCTCTTCCCCAAAGAACGGCCTTTTCGGAAAGATGGGGGTCTGGGGGAAGGAAAGCCCTTTTCGGTCACGAAAAGGGTTTCCTTCCCCCCAGGCACTGAGCAGCAACCTCAGTGCCAGTCCAGCTCCCAGAGCAGGGCCTTCAGCGCGTCCAGCGCGATGCGCCAGGCGGTCGCGCCGTCCATGTGCCATTTCTCCTGCTTCTCCCCCTGCTCCAGCGCGCCGAAGCCGGTGAAGTCGGTCAGGTGGGGCTCCAGCGAGAGATAGCCCGTGTAGCCGCTGTCCCGCAGGGCGGCGAGGATCTCGCGGACATGGCCGTCGCCCCAGCCGGCCGGGGTGACCTGGCCGCTTTTCGCCAGCGCGTCCTTGATATGGATGTAGGCGACATAGGGCCGCAGCAGCTCCCAGGCCTCCAGGGTGTCCTGACCGCACTGTACAAAGTTGGCGAAGTCGAACACGGCGCGGTAATGCGCTCCGCCGAAGCGCTGCATCAGCCGGAGGCAGCGGGCGGCATTGTCGCCGAAGATGCCCTTCTCGTTCTCGTGCAGCAGCACCAGGTTCTCCCGGGCGGCGTATTCCGCCATGGCCTCGGTGCGGCGCATGACCTCCTCCTCCCAGCGGTCCGCCTCGCCCGCGGGCACGTAGAAGCTGAACATGCGGATGTTCCGCGTGCCGAGGACGCCGCACAGCGCGCAGACATTCCGGAAGACCTCGAAGTGCGGGGCGAAGTCGTCGGTGATGCCGATTTTTCCGATGGGGGAGCCGATGGAGCTGACGTGCATGCCCCGCTCGTCCAGCTGGCGCCGGAGCTCCTCGGCCTCCGCGGGGGTGTAGGTCTGGATGCCGCGCCCGTTGACGCCGCGGATCTCGATGGCCTTCACGCCGGTGGCGCCGGCGATGGCCAGCTGGGTTTCAAACTGCGGGTGGATTTCGTCGGCAAAGCCGGTCAGGGTGATGTGCATGGGACGCCTCCTGATTCTGCGGTGTTATGGAACGGTTTTCCTCCAATGTGTTTCCTTCAGGGAGATTATAGCAGATGAAAGCCGCTTGTCCATAGCAAATGGCCGAAAAGCTGTCCTGACGCGGGCGGCAAAAAAACGCCCTCCGCGGGGAGGGCGCATAGTGCGGCGGTTCAGATGTCCTCCAATTGGGCGCTGCCCATGGAGCGCAGATAGGTATGGCGGAACTGGCTGGGCGTGCACTTCTGCCTTGCCTGGAAGGCGCGGCTGAAGGCGGCCGGGCTGGAGTAGCCGCAGCGCAGGGCCACCTCGGTGATGGACAGGGAGCCTTCGGCCAGCAGCCGCTCCGCCTCCTTCATCCGGCGGTGGGTCAGGTAGTCGCTGAAGGACTCGTGGACATACTGGGCGAACAGCCGGGAAAAGTAGGCGTTGGACAGGTTGAAATGATGGGCGACGCTGTCCAGCGTCAGATCGCGGGCGTAATTCAGCTCGATGAACTCCACCACCTGCCGGAACAGCGCCTCGTGCACGCGCCGCTTGTCCAGGGGGCCGATCTCCCCGGTGGACGCGAAGGCCGTCCGCAGGCCGGAGAGCATCAGCAGCAGCTCCGCGTCGAAGAGCAGCTCCCGGTCGGAGTCGGCGCTGAAGTACACGCTGCGCATGTGGGACAGGTGGCCGGCCAGCGTCATGTACAGCGTGGGCTGGGTCAGGCGGGAGACGAAGGTCGGCTGCGACAGCACCGGCTGCAGGCCGCGGCTGGTGGGGATGGAATGCACCCAGCTGAGGTCGCACAGATAAATCCAGCCGTTGCAGTTGGCCGCGGGCGTCAGGTCGTGCACGGTGCCCGGGGGAATCAGCAGGATGTCCTCCGGCGCGACGGTGTAGGTCTGTTCCCCGATCTGGCAGGTGTAATGGCTGTGGATGCCCTCGATGATCTCCAGGCAGTCATGCCGGTGCGGCGGATAGGCGGTGGGCAGGTGCGTGAACCAGACCCGGATGTGCGTGCCGGGCAGGTAGTCCACTTCCTCATCCAGACCGTGCAGAATCTGCTGGGGCTGGAACTGCGGCAGAGGCTGCTTGTAGGGGCTGACGGGGTAAAAGCCTTGTCGTTTCATGGCCGGCACCTCCCTCCGTTTCCTCTGCCGCGCGGCCGCCTTTCGCGGGTAGGGCTGTATTCCGTTGCATCGGGGCTGTATGCTGCGATTATAGCACGGTTTCCCGGAAGAAAAAAGCATGAATGGAACAGATAAGCATAAAAAGCACAAAACAAAGCATGATTAGAAAAGAAATGCAAAGCCTGCAAGGGTATCATGAAAGCATACTCAGGATAAACATTTCGGAAGGCCGCCGGACGGATTTGGCGGGTTTTCTGGCGTGAAAATGAAAGGCCTGGCAGGTCGGAGGTGTTGCGCGATGATGAAAGCGGGTCGGGCAGCCTGGCGCAAGTGGCTGATCGTGGCCGCGGTGGCTGTCGCTCTCGTGATGTGGTTTGTCCTCTCCTCCGATACAGAGAGCTTCCAGGCGAAGTACGCGAATGTGGACCTGGAAGCTGCACTGGCCAGCTCCGGGCAGCAGAACCAGTACGAGGATTATCTGCGCCGCCATGCCGGCACGCCCAGAGGCGCGGAGGACATCCCCGTGGCGCTGGCCGAGGCCGAGCCGGCGGAGGGCGTCAGCTGGGATGAGGCGGCCGGCGGGCTGCGGATGGAGAGCGGCTCTACCGCCCGGTGGCACATCCGGGTGGAGGCCGACGGCCTGTATCAGCTGCGCCTGCGCTATCTGACGCTGCCCTCCCGCGGCGTGGATCTGGAGCGGGCGGTGCGGCTGGACGGCGAATTCCCCTTCGAGGGCGCGGACCAGCTGATCTTTGCGCGCCTGTGGACCGACGGCGGCGAGGTCCGCCGGGACAACCAGGGCAACGACATCCGCCCCACCCAGACGGAAGTTTTCGACTGGCAGGAGGCCTGGTGCCGCGACGCCACGGGCCACTACACCGAGCCCTACCTGTTCTATTTCCACGCGGGCGACAATGAGCTCTCCATGGAAGCCCTCAGCGAGCCGATGCTCCTGGGCGAAATGACCCTGGCGGCGCCGCAGACCCTGCCGGGCTACGCCGACTATCTGGCGGAGCACGCCGGGCTGCCGGACAACGCGCCGGCGGGCTGGCAGACCACCATGCAGGGCGAGGCGGCGCAGCTGCGCTCCTCCCCGTCGCTCTACGCGCGCTATGACCGCTCCTCCCCGGCGACGGATCCGTACAGCGTGACGGCCACCCGCTTCAACGTGATCGGCGGCGACCCGTGGCGCACGGCGGGGCAGTGGATCCAGTGGGAGTTCAGCGTGCCGGCGGACGGCTTCTACAACATCACGATCAAGGGACGGCAGAACTACGCCCGCGGCAGCATCTCCAGCCGCGCGCTGTATCTGGACGGCGCGGTTCCCTTCGCGGAGAGCGCCGTGGTCTCCTTCGCCTATGACAACGCCTGGAACAATCTGACCCTGACCGACGCGGAGGGCAAGCCCTGCCGCTTCTACCTGACCGAGGGCAGCCACACCCTGCGCCTGGAGGCGACCCTGGGCCCGATGGGCGAGCTGCTGGCCCGGCTGCAGGACAGCATCACCCGGCTCAACAGCGTGTACCGCCGCATCCTGGTGCTCACCGGCCCCAACCCGGACACCTTCCGCGACTACCGGCTGGACCAGGTGTACCCGGACGCCATCCGCGACATGGAGCTGGAGAGCAAGGTGCTCTACAAGCTGGTGGACGACATGGTCGCCGTGACCGGGCAGAAGAACGACCGCATCGCCGCCTGCCAGACGCTGGCGATCCAGCTGGAGGAGTTTGTGGAGGATCCCGCGCGGATCACGCAGTCCTTCACCAACTTCAAGGACAACATCACCGCCCTGGGCACCTCCATGCAGGGCCTGAGCGAAATCAAGCTGGACGTGGACAAGATCATCGTCTCCTCCGACGGCACGAAGCTGGCCTTCGAATCGGAAAACTTCTTCGACAAGGCCGTGCACGAGGTGCGCTCGCTGATCTCCAGCTACACGGTGAACTACGACGCCCTGGGCGATGTCTACGAGGGCGTGGACGCGCTGGACGTGTGGATCCTGACCGGCCGCGACCAGTCCACCATCCTCAAGACCATGATCGACGACACCTTCACCCCAGAGAGCGGCATCCCGGTCAACGTCAAGCTGGTCGATCCGGGCGCCCTGCTCAACGCGGTGGTCGCCGGCAACGGCCCGGACGTGGTGCTCTCCACGGATTCGTGGAACCCGGTCAACTACGCCCTGCGCCACGCCATCGAGGATCTCCGCCAGTTCGACGACCTGGACGAGGTGCTCAGCGACTTCTACCCCAGCGCCTACACGGCCTTCAGCTTTGAGGGCGGCATCTATGCCCTGCCGGAGACGCAGCTGTGCAACGTGCTGTTCTACCGCAGCGACATCCTGGCCGAGTGCGGTCTGGAGCCGCCGGACACCTGGGACGAGCTGATCGCCATGCTGCCCACCATCCAGGGCTCGAACCTGAGCGTGGGCATCCCGTATCCGGACATCGTCGCGCCGAACCTGGCCACCTATTACGCCATGCTCTACCAGCGCGGCGGCACGATCTACAACGAGGCCGGCACGGAGACGGTCATCACGACGGAGGCGGGCGTCGAGGCCTTCGAGATGTACACCTCCCTCTACAATGACTACGGCCTGCCGGTGGTCTTCGACTTCCTGAGCCGCTTCCGTTCGGGCGAGATGGTGATGGGCATCTTCGACTACACCATCTTCAACACCCTGATGGTCTCCGCGCCGGAGATCCGCGGCCTGTGGGACATCGCGGTGCTGCCCGGCACGGAGCGGGTCGACGAGAACGGCCAGACGTACATCGACCGCCACGGCCACGCCCAGGGCACCTGCTGCATGATGATCGCCACGGACGACGAGAAGGTCAAGCAGAACGGCTGGACCTTCATGAAGTGGTGGGTCTCCGCGGAATCCCAGGTACGCTTCGGCCGCGAGATGGAGAGCCTGCTGGGCTCCTCCGCCCGCTACGCCACGGCGAACCGCAGCGCGATCGAGCAGCTGCCCTGGAGCGAGAGCCAGCTGAAGGTGATCCGGGAGCAGATGGCCTGGGCCGTGGGCTTCCGCGAGGTGGCCGGCGGCTACTACACGAACCGCCACCTGACCAACGCGATCCGCAAGATCATCAACGAGCACACGGACCAGCGCGAGACGCTGACCGAGTACGCCCGCACCATCAACGAGGAGATTGTCAAGAAGCGCAGGGAATTCGGCCTGCCGGTGAACTGAGAAGGGAGGGAGCGGCATGAAAGGCTTTTTCGGTCAATACGCGGCGCTGAGACGGCGGAACGCGGTCATCGCCTGGGACAAGGCCCGGCGGATGAAGGTCTGCTATCTCTTCCTGCTGCCCTACGCGGTGCTGTTCTTCATCTTCTACATCCTGCCGATGCTCTCCTCGATCTTCTACTCCTTCACCTACTACAACATCCTGGAGCCGGCGCGCTTCATCGGCATGCAGAACTACATCAACCTGATCCTGCAGGACGATGTGTTCCTCACCGCCGTGAAGAACACCTTCCTCATCGCGATCATCACCGGCCCGCTGGGATACATCCTCTCCTTCGGCTTCGCCTGGTTCATCAATGAGCTGCCCCGCTGGGTGCGCACCTTCGCGGTGCTGATCTTCTACGCGCCGTCCATCTCGGGCAACGCGTACTCGGTCTTCTCGATGATCTTCCGCGGCGACGCCTACGGCTGGTTCAACGCGATCCTGATGCGGCTGGGCATCATCCACACGCCGGAACTGTGGCTGAGCAACCCGGCGACCATCATGCCGGTGCTGATCTTCGTCATCCTGTGGATGAGCATGTCGACCGGCTTCCTGGCCTTCGTCGCCGGCCTGCAGGGCATCGACCGCAGCCAGTACGAGGCCGGCTATGTGGACGGCATCCGCAACCGCTGGCAGGAGCTGTACTACATCACCCTGCCGAACATGAAGCCCATGCTGCTCTTCGGCGCCGTGATGGCCATCACCCAGTCCTTCAATGTGGCGGATGTGCCGATGGCGCTGGCGGGCTTCCCCTCCACGGACTATGCCGCGCACACCGTCGTCATCCACCTGTTCGACTACGGCTACACCCGCTTTGAGATGGGCTACGCCTCGGCCATCGCCACGATCCTCTTCCTGGTGATGATCCTCTGCAACAAGCTGATTCAGAACGCGCTGAGGAGGGTGGGCACATGAGCCAGACAATGCATGTCCGCGCCCACCGCGCAAAGGCTGTCAGCGGGCGCAAGCGCAAGCCCAACCGGTCGATTGCCGGCGATATCCTGATCTGGCTGATGCTGCTCATCGTCGCCTGCATCATGGCCCTGCCGCTGGTGCTGGCCATCTCCAGCTCCCTGAAGCCGCTGGACGAGCTGTTCCGCTTCCCGCCGACGCTCTTCCCCCGGCATCCCACCCTGGACAACTTCAGCGACCTGACCGTCACCATGGGCCAGAGCTGGGTGCCCTTCAGCCGCTACCTGGTCAACACGGTGGTCATCACGGTGCTGGGCACCTTCGGCCATCTGATCATTGCCTCCATGGCGGCCTTCGTGCTGGCGAAGTACGACTTCCCCGGCGGGCGCACCTTCTTCAACATCGTCGTGGTGGCCCTGATGTTCAACGGCTACGTCACCGCGATCCCGAACTACATCACGATGAGCCGCCTGGGCATGATCGACACGATCTGGTCGGTGGTGCTGCCGGCCTTCGCGGCGCCGATGGGCCTGTTCCTGATGAAGCAGTTCATGGAGGGCCTGCCCATCTCCCTGATCGAATCCGCCAAGCTGGACGGCGCGCGGGAGTTCCGCATCTTCTGGTCCATCGTGATGCCCAACGTGAAGCCGGCGTGGCTGACGCTGATCATCTTCTCGGTGCAGGGCCTGTGGAACACGAAGGCCTCCGCCGTCATCTACTCCGAGGGCAAGAAGACGCTGGTCTACGCGCTGCAGCAGATCCAGGCCGGCGGCGTGGCCCGGACCGGCCAGGCCATGGCGGTCGTGGTGGTCGTCATGATCGTGCCGATTGTCACCTTCATCCTGTCCCAGAGCCAGATCCTGGAAACCATGGCCAGCTCCGGCCTGAAAGACTGAGAGGTGAACGCGATGAGAAGAGTGCTTGCGTTCACGGCCGCCCTGCTGCTGCTGAGCCTGTGGGCGGCCCCCGCCGCGCTGGCGGGCGACGGCTATTCCTATGTCTACACCTACACCTATGACTACTGGGAGGACATGCGGGAGTCACCGGATGCCTACCGCACGCGGCTGATGATCTCCGGCGGCTCGCTGGGGCTGGCGGGCGGATTGAAGACGCCCCAGGGCCTGTTCGTGCAGGGGGAGGACATCTACCTGTGCGACACCGGCAACAACCGCGTCATCCAGCTGCGGCTGAACGCGGACAGCGCGGAGGTCGTGCGGGTGATCGACGCCTTCACCGGCGACACGGAGCCGCTGACCTTCAACAGCCCCCGGGACATCTACGTGACCCCGGAAGGCGACATGTTCATCGCCGACTACAACAACAACCGTGTCGTGCGGCTGGACAAGGACCTCAACTGGCAGCTGAGCTTCACGAAGCCCACGGACGCCACCTTCGACCAGAACATCAGCTTCCTGCCGCGCAAGCTGGTAGCGGACGTGTCCGGGCGCGTGTACGTGCTGGCCGCCAACGTGAACAAGGGCCTGGTCAAGTTCGAGGCGAACGGCAAGTTCACGGGCTACATCGGCGCCAGCCGGGTGCGCTACACCTGGTATGACCGGCTGTGGCGGCTGCTGTCCACCAAGGAGCAGCGCGCGCAGCAGGAGGCCTTCGTGCCCACGGAATACGAGAACGTGGCCCTCGACGAGGACGGCTTCTTCTACGTGGTGACGAAGTCCTTCAACGAGAGCGATCTCACATCCGGCGAGGCGGAACCGGTGCGCCGGCTGAACGCCATCGGCGACAACATCCTGGTGGAGAACGGCGCCAGCCCCGTGATCGGCGACCTGCAGTGGGCCGCGGGCAACACGAACATCACCAACAGCGGCCCCAGCCGCTTCGTGGATGTGACCGTGCTGCAGGATGACATCTACATGGTGCTGGATTCCACGCACAACCGCATCTTCGGCTACGATCAGCAGGGCAACATGCTCTGGGCCTTCGGCGGCGTGGGCAATTCGGACGGCTTCTTCAACCGGCCGGCGGCCATCGAGCACATGGGCCAGGATCTGATCATCCTGGACGAGGCGGGCTCCCTGACGGTGATGACCCCGACGGAGTACGGCCGTCTGGTCTATCAGGCCATCTCCGAATACCGCCGCGGCGATTACGGGGCCTCCGCCGACAGCTGGACGAAGGTGCTGTCCCAGAACGGCAACTTCGACTCCGCCTACGTGGGCATCGGCCGGGCGCTGCTCCAGGAGGAGCGCTATGAGGAGGCCATGTCCTACTTCAAGACAGCCCAGGACCGGAAGAACTACTCCGAGGCCTGGCGGCTGCACCGCATGGAGCTGGTGGAGGAGAACATCGGCATCATCTTCGCGGTGGTGGCCATCGTCCTCGTGGTGCCGCCGCTGTGGCGGCGCATCCGCCGCGTGATCTGGGAGGTGAAGCAGGCATCATGAGTTTCAGCAAGACCTCTTCCGGCGCGCCGTCGGGCCGCCGGGCCTGGTGGAACCGCTTCATCGGTTCCGTGCGGTACAGCTTCTATGTGATGTTTCACCCCTTCGACGGCTTCTGGGATCTGACCCATGAGCACCGCGGCACGCTGGCGGCGGCCAACTTCTTCGTCATCCTGCTGCTGATCTCGCGGCTGCTGACATTGCAGCACACCAGCATGCTGTTCCTGCGGGTGTACTGGCCGAAGGTGAACATCTTCCAGCAGTGCGCCTCCCTGCTGCTGCCGCTGCTGATCTACTGCGTGTGCAACTGGGGCCTGACCACGCTGTTCGACGGCAAGGGCACGCTCCGCGATGTGTACATGGCCACGGCCTACGCGCTGGTGCCCTACATCATCGGCAGCCTGATCGTGATCCCGCTGAGCAACATCCTCACCGTGGAGGAGGGCAGCTTCTACACGGTCATCGTCTCCGCCACCGCGGCCTGGTCGGGCCTGCTGCTGGTCTGCGGCATGATCCAGGTGCATGACTACACCCTGGGCAAGACGCTGCTCTTCCTGGTCATGACCGTGGTGGGCATGGCGGTGATCATCTTCCTGATGCTGCTGTTCCTCACGCTGGTCAGCGACGGCATCGGCTACTTCATCTCCCTGTACAAAGAGATCAACTTCAGACTGAATTGAGAGGAGGAGCGCGCATGGGCAAGCGCCGCAAGTGGATTCGCACCGCCATCGTGTGGGCTGTACTCCTCATCGCCCTGGCGCTGCTGGTGTGGAAGGTTTTCATCCCGCTGTTCGACACCTCCGAGGAGGAGATCGGCAACACGGTCGAGCCCTACGGCTACGACGGGGAGACGGCGCACTGTACGCTGGAGAACGAGCATCTGCGCTTCGACCTGGACCCGGAGACCACGCATTTCACCGTCACAGACCTGCGCAGCGGCGCGGTGTGGTATTCCTCTCCACCGGACGTGGATTCCGATCCGATCGCCCTGCCGGTGGAGAAGAACCGCCTGAACTCGGACATGGTGATCAACTACAGCGTGTCCACCGGCATGACGACGATGCTGACCAGCCAGGAGTTCAGCGTGTCGAACCAGGTCTACGAGGTGGTGCAGGAGGAGAACGCCGTGCGGGTGAACTTCTCCATCGGCCGCATCAGCCGCACCTACATCGTGCCCCCGGCCATCACCGAGAGCAGGCTGAACACCTTCACCGAAAAGATGAGCAAGAAGGAAGTCCGGGACCTGCTGGAGTATTATGAAAAGAAGAGCCTGGACAACCTGAAGAGCAAGGACAACCCGGAGGAGCTGCGCGCGAAGTATCCGGACATCGAGAACGAGACGGTCTACATCCTGCGCAGCACCGTGAAGGATCACGTGAAGCTGAAGCTGGAGGGCTGCTTCGAGGCTGCCGGCTACACCCGCGAGGACTACGAGTACGACCTGTCCCGCTGCGAGCTGGGCGCCACCCAGGCCACCGCCGTGTTCAACATCTCCGTGCTGTTCACGCTGGAGGGCGACGACCTGGTGGTCACCGTGCCCCTGGAGGAGATCGCCTACAACAGCGGCTACCCGATCGTCAGCCTGAGCCTGCTGCCGGCCTTCGGCGCGGGCCATGTGGAGGACAAGGGCTTCCTGCTGGTGCCGGACGGCAACGGCGGCATCATCTCCTTCACCAACGGCCGGACCGACCAGAACGCCTACTACGGCAACCTCTACGGCTGGGACTGGGCCTCCCTGCGCACGCAGGTGACCAGCGAGACCAGCTGCTCCTTCCCGGCCTTCGGCATCAGCCGCAACGGCGCGTCCTTCCTGTGCATGATCGAGGAAGGCGCCCCCTGGTCGGGCGTTTCGGCGGACATCGCGCAGCGCTACACCTCCTACAACACGGTGTACAACACCTTCACGCTGCTGCACGGCGACCCCTACGACGTCTCCGACCGCACGATCAACGCGAACTACCTCTTTGAAAAGCAGCTGCCCGAGGGCCGCCTGGTGCAGCGCTACCGCTTCCTGCAGACGGACACCGCGGCCGGCATGGCGCTGTGCTACCGGGACTACCTGTGCGGCCTCTTCGACGGCCAGACCGCCCCGGTGCAAGCCGGCACGCCGGTGAACGTGGAGCTGCTCGGCGCGGTGGACAAGGTGCAGCAGCGCATGGGCATTCCCAGCCTCCTGCCGGTGCCGATGACCACCTACCGCCAGGCCGGCGAGATCCTGAACCGGCTGACCGGCGACGGGCTGAAGGACTTCTCCGTCAGCTACACCGGCTGGATGAACGGCGGCGTCAACCAGAAGATCCTGAACAAGGTGCGCCTGCTGAACGAGCTGGGCAGCGAGGCGGACCTGAAGGCCTTCCTCAGCCTGGCCCGGGAGAAGGGCATCCCGGTGTACCTGGACGGCCTGAGCTCCTTCGCCCGCCACAGCGGCGTGATGGACGGCTTCATCTACGTGCGCGACAGCGCCAAGTACACCACGCAGGAGAACATCGAGCTGCGGGACTACTCCACCATCTGGTACGGCCCGGACAACGCGACGGACTCCTACTGGCTGCTGAAGCCCTCCCAGACGCTGAAGCACGCGCAGGTGCTCAGCGACGCCGTGGCCTCCTACGGGGCGGACGGCATCGCCTACCGCGACATCGGCAGCATCCTCTCCTCGGACTACGACCAGAAGCACCTGGTCACCCGGGCGCAGAGCATGGCGCAGCACCAGCAGATCATGCGCGACGCCAGAGCGCGCGGCCAGCTGGTGCTGACCCACAAGGGCTATGACTTCGCCGTGCCCTTCAGCGACCTGATGGTGGATATGGACTTCGACGGCGGCAACTACGGCATCATCGACTGCTACGTGCCCTTCTATCCCACAGCCATTCATGGCATCAGCAACTACACCGGCGCCTCGCTCAACCTGTGCGAGGACTGGGAGACGCTGGTGCTGCAGTCCGCGGAGTCCGGCGCCGGGCTGAGCTTCACGTTCAGCGCCGAGAGCGCGCAGGCCCTGCAGAGTACCTTCTACTCCGCCTACTATGGCGCGGACATCGGCCTGACCTACGACAAGATGACCTCCCTGTGGCGCAGCTACGCGGAGGACATGGCCGGGCTGAACCAGGTGCCGATCGCGGACTTCCGCCGGGAAGGCCTCCTGTCCGTGGTCACCTATGAGAATGGCACGAAGGTGCTGGTGAACTACGGCTACGAACCCGCGGACGCGGAGGGCATCACCGTGCCGGCCCGCAGCTACGCCGTCAGGAAGGAGGGAGGAACATGAGCACTGCCAAACCCGGAAAGAAGCATCGGATGAACGTCCGCACCCGCCGGGCTGTCTACGGGTATCTGTTCATCTCTCCCTTCATCATCGGCTTCCTGGTCTTCATGATCCGCCCGCTGTTCACCTCGCTGTGGTTCAGTCTGTGCTCCCTGGGCCCGGATCAGATCGATGCCGCCGGCTTCCACCCGGTGCCCAACGGCATCGCCAACTACCTGAAGGCCTTCACCATCGACCCGGAATTCAACCGGCTGATGGTCGATGAGATCACCCGCATCCTGACCCACACGCTGGCGATCCTGGCCATCTCCCTGATGATCGCCATCATCCTGAACCAGGAATTCAAGGGCCGCGCCCTGGTCCGCGCGATCTTCTTCCTGCCGGTCATCCTGTCCTCCGGCGTGCTGGTGGGCCTGGAGACCAACAACTCCCTGATGCAGTCCATCCAGTCCGCGATTCAGAGCAACGCCAGCTTCCAGCTCTCGGACAGCGTGATGTCGATCCTGCGGCTGTCCGGCCTGGGCACCGGCATCCTGGACATCGTGGCGGACGTGATCTCGCAGGTGCAGGACATCGTGATGGCCTCGGGCATCCAGATCATCGTGTTCCTGACCGGCCTGCAGAGCATCCCCGGCAGCCTGTACGAGGCGGCGGACATCGAGGGCTGCACCCGGTGGGAATCCTTCTGCAAGATCACCTTCCCGCTGATCAGCCCGCTGCTGATCGTCAACATCATCTACTCCGTGATCGACTTCTTCATGAAGACGGACAACCAGATCATGGACAAGATCAACACGACCATGGTGGTCAACATGGACTACGGCTTCGCCTCGGCCATGGCGTGGATCTACTTCGCGGTCGTGATCGTGATCATCGGGGTCAGCTCAGGGATTGTGTCCCTGCTGAGAGGAGGCGTCGGTACCTATGAGTAAGAAGCCCGAGGTACACCAGCTGCCCTCCTTCTGGGAACGGAACCGCCGCTCCCACGGCTACCTCCTGCGCAAGGAGGCGCGCAGCAAGGCCTACAAGCTGTTCCGCTTCCTGCTGCTGTTCGCGATCTGCTTCCTGATTCTCCATCCCATCCTGGACAAGCTGTCCGTCAGCCTGATGGAGGAGCGGGACCTGTACGACTCCTCGATCACGTCGATCCCGCGCCATGTGACGCTGGATAACTACCGCATCACCTCCGAGCAGATCTACTATCCGCAGGCCCTGGTGAACACCCTGTGGATCGCGGCGCTGGTGTCGGTGCTGCAGGTGGCGGCCTGCACCCTGGTCGCCTATGGCTTCGCCCGCTTCCAGTTCCCGCTGAAGAAGCTGTGGTTCGCCGCCGTGGTGCTGGTCATCATCGTGCCGCCGCAGACGATCTCCACCTCGCTGTATCTGCGCTTCCGCTACTTCGACATCCTGGGCCTGTTCCAGCTGTTCACGGGGAAAACGCAGAACCTGCGCGGCTCCTCCATCCCGTACTACCTGATGAGCATCACCTGCATGGGCCTGAAGGACGGATTGTACATCTACATGCTGCGGCAGTTCTTCGCCAGCGTGCCGGTCTCGCTGGAGGAGGCGGCCTATGTGGACGGCTGCAGCGTGTCCCGCACCTTCTGGCAGGTCATCCTGCCGGAGGCCTTCCCGATCATCGTGTCCTGCCTGCTGTTCGCCTTCGTGTGGCAGTGGACGGACACCTTCTACAGCCGGCTGTTCCTGGGCGGCAACACCCTGCTGTCCATGCAGGTGTCCGGCATCGCGGACCGCATCGGCAACTACTTCTCCACGCAATTGGGCATCGCGACCTCGCTGGGCCGAAGGCAGCAGTTTGTCTCCACGGCCACGCTGATGGTCATCGCGCCGCTGCTGCTGATCTACCTCTTCGCGCAGAAGAGCTTCGTGGAGAGCATCTCCACCAGCGGCATGAAGATGTGAGCCCCATTCACCCTGTATTCCAGCCCCGGAGGGGGCTGAAAAATAGAAGGAGGTACCCCCCATGAAGAAACTCATCGCTCTGCTGCTGGCTGCCATCATGCTGATGGCGGTCTGCCTGCCCGCGCTGGCGGAAGAGCCCGAGAATCCCTACGCCGAGTACGGCGTGGAGATCCTGCGCGACGCTGACGGCAACGTGATCGACCTGGGCGGCATGGAGATCATCATCAACGAGCACTGGTCTCACGACTGGCACGATGATGAGCCCGAGACCGCGTCCGCGGAAGCGACCAAGGAGTATCGTCTGTGGCTGGAGAAGACCTACAACTTCACCATCCGCACCCGCGCCGATACCACCTGGGCCGACTGCCCCACCGACTTCAACAACTTTGCCACCACCGGCGGCGACGAGAACTATGTGTGGGCCATGCGGTATGAGACCATCACCGCCCCCATGCGCTCCGGCCTGTTCTATGACCTGGCCACGCTGGACTGCCTGGACTTCACCCAGGACAAGTGGAATGACAACATCAAGAACCTGACCACCAAGGGCGACTCCGTGTTCGGCATGCGTGCCGCGGACGCCGAGCCCCGCAAGGGCGTGTTCTTCAACAAGCGCCTGCTGACCGAAGCCGGCGTCGATCCCGACTCCCTGTATGACATGCAGCGCGACGGCACCTGGACCTGGGACGCCTTCGAGGAGCTGTGCAAGAAGCTGACCCGCGACACCGACAACGACGGCGTCACCGACCGCTATGCGATGATGAGCTTCTCCGCCCACATCATCCCCGCCGCCCTGAACTCCAACGGCGCTGACTTCTTCGCCATGGACGAGAACGGCAAGTTTACCGTGACCGCCAACAGCGACGCCTTCATGGAAGCCGCCAACTGGGTGGTCGACATGATCAGCAAGTACGAGATGCCCGCCCCCGAAGGCGCTGAGTGGAACTACTTCGACGCTGCCTTCCTGAATGGCGAAGTGGCCCTGCAGGTCTACGAGGACTATCACAAGAGCGCCCTGGCCGACATGGAAGACGACTTCGGCTTCGTCATGTTCCCCAAGGGACCGCGGATGGAGACCTATGTGCACGCCCCGACCGACAACGTGTACGTGATCCCCGCCTGCTACGACGCGGACCGCGCCTGGAAGATCGCCTTCGCGTACAACCTCTTCACCCAGCCCACGCCCGGCTATGAGGACGACGACGCCTGGAAGACCGCCTACTACAATGCCTATCGCGACGAGCGCGCTGTGGACGAGACCATCGCCATGATGCTCGAGCCCGAGCATCAGGTCATCGCGGTGACCTCTCTGGTGCCCGGCTTCGACGGCGGCCCCGAGTTCTACTGGGACGTGTACGGCGGCATGGCGCCTGGCGACAAGGTGGACTCCATGATGGGCACCTGGCAGGCCTACGTCGACGCGGCGAACGGCGACTGACCTGACAAACCCTGACTGACCCATGGGGGCGGGATGCGGGTTACCCCATCCCGCCCCCTTTCTTTGTGCGGAGCGGCTGAGGGGCCCCTCCGCGCCCGCTTGTGCCGGTTGCGCAGGGATACTTGAGTTTGGAGGCGATTGCTTGCGGATCATCCGGGCAGCGCTGTGCATTGGCCTGGTCCTCGCATTGGTCGGGCTCACAGCCATTTCTTACGGGGAGAACCCCATGAATGCGTATGAGCGGTATCTGGCGGACGGCACCGTGCCCAGTCTGTGGGAGAAATACCAGGACTGCTTCAAAATCGGTGTGGCGCTGCCGGCTTCCCTGCTGCAGAACCGCACGGCGAGGGCCACGGTGCTGGCCCACTTCAACTCGATCACCTGCGAGAATGAGATGAAGGCGGACTTCACCATGGACCGGGCCGCGACCGTGAAGGCCGGCGATCCGGAGCGCGCGGCGGTGTCCTTCAGCTCTGCAAAGGCGGCGCTGAACTTTGCCCAGCAGAACGGCCTGCAGATGCGGGCGCACACCCTGGTGTGGCACAGCCAGGTGCCGCGGTGGTTCTTCACGGTGGACTGGTCCCAGAGCAGCGATGCCCCGCTGGCGGACCGGGAGACCATGATCCGCCGCATGGAGAACTACATCTGCGACGCGATGACCTGGGTCAACACGAACTATCCCGGCGTGGTCTACGCATGGGATGTGGTGAACGAGGCCATTGAGCCCTCCCAGCGGCATCCGGACGGCCTGCGCACCGAAAGCCTGTGGTACCAGACGATCGGCGAGGACTATCTGGAGCTGGCCTTCACCTTTGCGCGCAAGTATGCCGCGCCGGATCAGAAGCTGTTCTACAACGACTACAACTGCTACCAGAAGGACAAGCTCGGCCCCATCCGCAACCTGCTCAAGAAGCTGCGCGATCTGGGCGTGCTGGACGGCCTGGGCCTGCAAAGCCACATCGGCATCGACTCCCCCTCGATGATGGATTACGAGAACGCGCTGAGCATCTACGGCAGCCTCGGCATCACCCTGCATGTGACCGAGCTGGACGTGAACACCCGGGACAACAGCCTGCTGGGGCAGATGCGGCTGGCCGTGCGGTACCGCAATTTCTTTGCCCTGCTGCAGCGGCTGCGCGAGCGCGCCGGCCTGGACATCGAAAGCGTCACGATCTGGGGCCTCAGCGACCGGACCACCTGGCTGAGCAACAGCCAGGGACAGGCCTATCCGCTGCTCTTCGACAAGGACTATCAGCCCAAGCCGGCCTTCTTCGGCGCGCTGCAGGATTCCTCCATCCCCACGATGGCGGGCGAGGGCAAGCTGAAGGATGCCATCGAGAAGCTGAATCTGGACAAGCCGGAGCCGAACGGCGCCGGGGAGGTGCGAGTGATGAAACCCATGGCGCAGCATAACCCGGTGATGGTGCAGCACTTTGGCGCGGATCCCTGGGCGATGGTCTACGGCGGCCGCGTGTACCTGTACATGACCGGTGACGAGCCGGTGATCGGCATGGACGGCAGCGTGCAGACCAACACCTACGGCAACATCAACACCCTGCGCGTGATCTCCTCGGCCGATCTGGTCAACTGGCAGGATCACGGCGCGGTGAAGGCGGCGGGCTCCTCCGGCGCCGCCCGCTGGGCGTCCAACTCCTGGGCGCCCTGCGCCGCCTGGAAGAACATCGACGGCCAGGACCGCTTCTTCCTCTACTTTGCCAACAGCGGCGGCGGCATCGGCGTGCTGACCTCCGACAGCCCCACCGGCCCTTTTGCTGACCCGCTGGGCAAGGCCCTGATCAGCCGTGCGACGCCCACCTGCGCGTCGGTCACCTGGCTCTTTGACCCGGCGGTGCTGCTGGATGAGGACGGATCGGCCTATCTCTACTTCGGCGGCGGCATTCCCGAGGGGAAGGAAGCCGCTCCCGGCACCGGCCGCGCGGTGAAGCTGGGCGCGGACATGATCAGCCTGGACGGCGAGCCGGTGGTCATCGACGCGCCGTGGCTGTTTGAGGATTCCGGCATCAACCGCTTCGGCGATACCTATGTGTATTCCTACTGCAGCAACTTCCAGGTGCCCGCGGCGGGCAGCGAGCAGGGCTTCGGCAGCGGCGAGATCGTGTACATGACCTCCGACGCGCCCCTGGGGCCCTTCACCTATGCCGGCCGGGTGCTGAAGAACCCGGGCAGCTACTTCGGCGTGGGCGGCAACAACCACCACAGCATGTTCTGCTTTGAGGACCGGTGGTACATCGCCTACCATGCGGCCACGGTGGACCGGGATCTGGGCTGGAACGCGGGCTACCGCAGCACCTTCGTGGACGCGCTGAAGCTGGGGGAGAACGGCCTGCCCGCGCTGTCCGACGGCACGCTGCAGGGCGTCGCCCAGCTGCGGCCCTTCGATCCCTATCAATCTGTGCCGGCGGAGACGGCCGCAACCCTCGCGGGGGTGGATATGCCCGAGACGGAGGACGGCGTGGCGGCGCGGAGCACGGCGGCGGGCGGCTGGATCGGCCTGAGCCAGGTGGACTTCGGCAGCGAAGGCGCCGCGGCGGTGACGCTGCGCTGGCGCGGCCAGGCGGGCAAGCTGGCCCTGCGCCTGGACGGCCCGGAGACGGCCCCGGCGGCGGAGCTAGCGCTTTCCGCTTCGGCGGAGTGGCAGACGGAAACCTTCGCGCTGCCGGAGAAGCTGACGGGCTGCCACGACCTGTGCCTGTGCTTTGACACAGCGGGCGTGGAGCTGGACAGCTGGCAGTTCGCGCGGGCCGAGTGAGCAGACGGGAACAGACAGAAAGGGGACGCTTGCCATGAAACGCCTTGTATGTGTGCTGATGGTGCTGGGGCTTCTGTGCGGCATGGCCGCGGCGGAGGGCGAAATGAAGAGCCTGCATGAGCTGACGGCCGCTTACGGCTTCCGCCTGGGCGCGCCGCTGTCCTACGACCAGATGCGGAACAGCAAGTACCTGGGGCTGGTGAAGAAGCATTTCAACAGCATCACCACGACCAACGAGATGAAGGCCTACTCCATGCTGGACGAGCGCGGCTCCCGGGCGGCGGCGGACGGCATGCCGGTGATCAATTTCAACATCGCGGACCGGATGGTCGGCTGGGCCCAGGAGAACGGCATCGGCGTGCGCGGCCATGTGCTGGTCTGGGACGCCTACATGTGCGACTGGTACTTCCACGAGGACTATGACCCGGCCAAGCCCTACGCCGATCAGGAGACCATCCGCCGGCGCACGGAGTACTACATCACCCGGGTCATCAACCACTTCGAGGAGACCTTCCCCGGCGTGGTGTACTGCTGGGACGTGGTCAACGAGGCCGTCGGCGACAGCCCCTCCGAGTACGCGCCGGGCGATCCGCGCCATCTGCGCACCCTGCGCTCCGGCGCGCCGAACCTCTTCCGCGAGTACATGGGCGACGACTATGTGGCGCTGGCCTTCCTCTACGCGCGCAACGCGGTGGAGGCCCTCGGCGCGGACATCCGCCTGTATTACAATGACTACAACGCCTACTTCCCGGACAAGGCGAAGGCCATCCTCGCCCTGGCGCAGAGCGTGGACGCCTATGCCACGGACGAGAATGGCCAGCCCCGCCGCCTGGTGGACGGCATCGGCATGCAGGGCTACATCGGCGGCTACGGCGTGCAGCAGGGCTGCCTGGATCCCACGCACCCGGGCATGATCCGCGACGCCATCCTGGACTTCGAGGCGGCGGGCTACGAGGTGCAGATCACGGAGATGGCCGTGCGCAACTTTGACCTCGCGCAGGCGGACCGCCACGCAGAGTTCTACGCGGAGCTGTTCCGCACGTTCATGGGCCTGCAGCGGGAGGACGGCAGCAATCCGCTGAACGCGGTCTCCATCTGGGGCTGGACCGACACCGCCGCGCCCAAGGGCACCTACAACTACAGCCTGAACAGCCCCTACGGCGGCCTGGTGGACACAAAGCTGAACTACAAGGACGCTTACTGGCGCGTGTACGAGACGCTGCAGGAGCAATAACCGCTGCGTCTGAGGGGAGGACAGAGCATGATCCGACGGGTTCATACTGAAAACGGCTGGGTGGAGGGTCTGCCGGCGGCGGATCCCCGCATCACGAGCTACAAGGGCATTCCCTACGCGGCCCCGCCTGTGGGGGAGAACCGCTGGCGCGCGCCGCAGCCCTGCCCCGACTGGGAGGGCGACCTCCAGGCCTTCCGCTTCTCGCCGATTCCCATGCAGGCGCCCATCAGCGCGGATCCGAAGAACCTGTACGACCGGGAGTGGCATGTGGACCGCGAGATCCCCATGGGCGAGGACTGCCTGACGCTGAACATCTGGGCGCCGGCGGACGGCCGGAAGGACATGCCGGTCTTCGTGTGGTACTTTGGCGGCGGCCTGCAGGTGGGCTACAGCGCGGAGATGGAGTTCGACGGGGAGCGGATCGCCCGGCGCGGCATCGTCGTGGTGACGGTGAACTACCGGGTGAACGTGTTCGGCTTCCTGTGCCATCCCGAGATCACCCGCGAGGCCCCGGACGCCCCGGCGAACTTCGGCTTCCTTGACCAGCAGGCGGCCACCCGCTGGGTGAAGCGCAACATCGCGGCCTTCGGCGGCAATCCGGAGCGCATCACCATCGGCGGCCAGTCTGCCGGCGGCATGAGCGTCTCCGCCCAGCTGACCTGCCCGGCCAACGCTGGCCTGTTCCAGGGCGCGATCATCCAGAGCGGCGCCTTTGCCCCGCCCTATCCCTTCAACTTCGGCCTGTGCAATACGCTGGAGCGGGCGGAGGAAGCCGGTCGGGCCTTCTTCGACTTCCTGGGCGTGAAGAGCCTCGCGGAGGCCCGCGCGGTCGACGCGGTCACGCTGCGGAACAAGGCGCTGGAATGGGACGGAAAGTACGGCTGGGGCCGCACCTTCGGCGAGGCCGTGGACGGGAAGTTCTCCCTCCGGCCCAGCCAGCAGTGGTTCCGCGACGAGCACCGCCTGCCGGTGCCCGTGCTGCTGGGCCACACGAGCAGCGAATTCATCCACGCGCCGCAGGCGAAGGATGAGGAGGAGCTGCAGCGCTTTGCCCGGGAGAGCTTCGGGGAGCACAGCGAGGCCTTCCTGAACTTCTTCTCCCACCCGGCCACCGAGGAGAGCATCCGCCGGGAGGGCAGCGTGAACAGCATCGACTTTGCCGTGCGCGCGGCAGCGGAAAGCCAGCGCCGGCGCGGCGTCGAGCTGCCGCTGTACTGCTACCGCTTCGACGCGGAGATCCCAGGCTGGGATCATCCGGGCACCTTCCACTCCGTCGACCTGTGGTTCTTCTTCGAGACGCTGGCCAAGTGCTGGCGGCCCTTCCGGGGCAAGCACTACGACCTGGCACGGCAGATGTGCGATTACTGGTGCAATTTCATCAGCGCGGGCGACCCGAACGGCGCCGGCTCCGACGGGGAGGAGCTGCCCTGCTGGCCGGCCTTTGACCCGGACGCGCCGGTGCGGATGAACTTTGGCGAGACGGCCGCGCCGCTGCGCTGCCCCGCGGACGGACTGACCCGCTTCCTACTGGCGCGGTATGAGGAACGGATGGAGGCGGAAGCATGAAGCGTCAGGCATACAATCCCTATCTCCCGGCCTGGGAGTTCATCCCCGACGGCGAGCCCTATGTGTTCGACGGGCGCGTCTATGTCTACGGCTCGCACGATCTGTTCGGCGGCTGCGTCTTCTGCATGGGGGACTACATGGGCTGGTCTGCGCCGGTGGACGACCTGTCCGACTGGCGCTGCGAGGGCGTGATCTATCCGAAGACCGCCGACCCCGTGAACGCGGACGGCCACATGTGCCTCTACGCGCCGGACGTGACGCGGGGCCCCGACGGCCGCTACTACCTGTACTACGTGCTGGACAAGGTGGGCTTTGTCTCCGTCGCGGTCAGCGACACGCCGGCGGGCGGCTTCCGCTTCTACGGCTATGTCCGCGACCGGCAGGGGCGGCGGCTGGGCGACCGGCCCGGCGATGAGCCGCAGTTCGACCCCGGCGTGCTGACCGAGGGGGACAAAACCTACCTCTACACCGGCTTCTGCGGCCGGGGCGACAAGAACCGCCACGGCGCGATGTGCACGGTGCTGGGGCCGGACATGCTGACGATCGAGGAGGAGCCGGTCATCGTGGTGCCCGGCTGCGAGTATGAGGCCGGCACCGGCTTTGAGGGCCACGCCTACTTTGAGGCGGCCTCCATCCGCAAGCGCGGCGGCATCTACTACTTCGTCTACTCTTCCACCGTGATGCACGAGCTGTGCTATGCCACCGCCGCTGATCCGCGCGGGCCCTTCACCTACGGAGGCGTGCTGGTCAGCAACTGCGATCTGCACATCGACAGCTACAAGCCGGCGGACCGGCCCACGGCCTTCGGCGGCAACAACCACGGCAGCATCGTGGAGATCGCGGGGCAGTGGTATGTGTTCTACCACCGGCAGACCAACGGCCACTGGTTCAGCCGCCAGGGCTGCGCCGAGCCGATTGCATTCGCGCCTGACGGCAGCATCCGCCAGGCGGAGATGACCTCCTGCGGCCTGAACGGCGGCCCGCTGCGGGGCGAGGGGCGCTATCCCGCCCACATCGCCTGCAACCTGTTTGTGGACAAGCCGGTGCTGCTGGCCGGGGATCCCGCCCTGCCGAGGATCACCCGGGACAGCGCGGAGAACCACAGCGAGGAGAGTTTCATCGCCGGCATTCAGGACGGCACGGTGATCGGCTTCAAGTACTTCGATTTCGCCGGCGTGAAGCGGCTGACGCTGGAGTGCCGCGCCTACTTCCACGGCAGATTCGAGGTGCGCAATGCCCTGGACGGCCCCGCCCTGGCCGAGATCCCCGCGGAGAGCGCCAACATCTGGACGCGCTATGCGGCGGAGACGGCCTTCCCCGACGGCTGCCACCCGCTCTACCTGACCTACCGCGGCAGCGGCAGCCCGCAGCTGCGCGCCTTCACCCTCGAAAGGTGAGACGGGCGCCGCCCCCAAAATGAAAAGCAGCCAGTCCCTTCCGGCTTTGCCCGGTCAGGACTGGCTGCTTTGTCGATGGACTGCGTATCAGGATGCGCGCTCGCAGCGCAAAACCGCGTAGCCGGCCTGCTGCACGGCGCGGCGCAGAGCGGCCTCGTCCGGCGGCGCCTTCGTGCGGACGGCAGCGCTGTGGCGGTCGATGCTGACCGTGGCCCAGACGCCGTCCAGGCTGTTCAGGGCGTTCTCTACGCGGCGGGCGCACTGCGCGCAGGTCATGCCGCCGATGGAGAGGGTCAGCGCGAAGGGGTAATGCGCGCGGTTCCGGTCCTTCACCGCCACCCGGGCGGGGCCGGCCTCGCGCTCGCCGCAGCAGGCGCTGCCCCTGCGCAGGCGGCGCACGGCGCTCAGGACCGCCCAGAGTGCCAGCAGGGCCAGCAGGCCGATCACGATGCCCTCGGTCATGAACGCTCCTCCTGCCGCTTCCAGACGCAGGCCTGCCCGCAGGAGGCACAGCAGCCGCCGCAGCCGCGCTTGCGCGACCGCCGCAGGCTCCGCACCGCCAGCAACGCGACGGCGGCGACGGCCAGCAGCACCGCAATGTCCCAGATGTTCATCTGCCGCCCTCCTTTACGCGCCGAAGGCCAGACCGATGAGGCGCACCAGCAGCGCCGCCAGCCAGGCCAGACCGCATTGCCACAGCACCAGCGAGACGGCCCACCTGCGGCCCAGCTCCCGGCGGATCGCCGCGATGGCCGCCACGCAGGGGGTGTACAGCAGGCTGAACACCAGCATGCTGACCGCGGTGAGCGTGCCGAGTGCCGCCACGCCGTTGGCGAAGAGCAGCTCCATCACGGAGACGACGCTCTCCTTGGCCATGAAGCCGGTGATGAGGGAGGTCACGATGCGCCAGTCGCCCAGGCCCACGGGCGCCATGATGGGCGCGATGAGGCCCGCGATGGACGCCATGATGCTGTCCGCCGAATCCGCGACCAGATTGAAGCGGAAATCAAACCGCTGCAGGAACCAGACCACGATGGTCGCGATGAGGATGACCGAGAAGGCCCGCTGCAGGAAGTCCTTCGCCTTCTCCCACAGCAGCTGCAGCACGCTGCGCAGGCTGGGCAGACGGTAGTTGGGCAGCTCCATCACAAAGGGCACCGCCTCGCCCCGGAACAGAGTCTTCTTGAACAGCAGGGCGGCCAGTATGCCCACCGCAATGCCCAGCAGGTACAGGCCGGTGATGATCCACCAGCTGGCGCCGGGGAAGAAGGCGGCCGCGAAGAAGCCGTAGATCGGCAGCTTGGCCGTGCAGCTCATGAAGGGCGTCAGCAGAATGGTCATCTTGCGGTCGCGCTCGCTGGGCAGGGTGCGGGTGGACATGACCGCCGGCACCGTGCAGCCGAAGCCGATCAGCATGGGCACGATGCT
>CAMNHF010000024.1 GCA_946538975.1 uncultured Clostridia bacterium
ATCAAGTACCTGCCGCAGCTGGGCAACCGCGGCGCCTACCTCTATCAGAAGATGAGCGACAAGCTGGTTGAGCACAAGCAGTTCATTCACCAGTACGGCGAGGATCTGCCCGAGGTCGCCGGCTGGAAGTGGGCTGACTAAGCTGGGACGGTAACCGGGGAGGGCGCGCCTTCCCCGGTTCCGCTTGACTGAGACATATGGAAACGAAAGCACTGGCTCTGCTCGATTTCGACGGCACCCTGTGTCCGGGCGATTCGGTTGTACCCTTCATGCGCTACTGCATCGCCCGGGGGATCGCGCCGAAGCGGCAGCTGTTCATCGCGGCTGCGGCCTATCTCCGCTTTGTGACGGGCCTCGACGCGGTGGAGAATGTGAAGAGCGCTACATACTCCTTTCTGAAAGGCAGGAGCGTGGCGGAGCTTGCCGGCCCCGCAGCTGCCTTCGTGCGCGAACGCCTGCTGCCGGCATGCCACGCCGAGGGCATCCGCTTTGCGCGGAAATGCCGGGAGGAAGGGCTGACTGTGGTGGTGGTCAGCGCCTCGGCGGATCTGTATATGCGGCATCTGCCGGAGGTTTTCCCGGCTGACGCGGTGATTGCCACAACCTGCGAGGTGCAGGAGGGCCGCTACACCGGGCTGGTGTGCAAGAACTGCTCGGACGAGGAAAAAGTAAACAGAATCCGGTCTTTTTTGCAGGAAAGAGACTGGCTTCTGGATGAGAAGCATTCATTGGCCGTGGGCAATTCGGCCAGCGATCTTCCGATGCTGCGCATGGTGCGGCGGCGCTTTCTGACGGGCGCGGGCCGAAAGCTGTGCGCCTCCTGTCCGGAAGCGGAGATACTCGACTGGAAATGATGATGACGTGAAGGCGGCGGAGGAGGGAGCGCCATGCTGGAGATTCGCAGCGTGCGGCAGGATGAGCTTACGCGCGTGATGCTGGCGGATCAGGTGCTGTGCGGCGAAGAGGTGACCGTGCGGATCGGCCGGAACGGCTTCAGCCTCAGCTATGCGCAGGCCTTCCGGGCGGAATGGCGCAGCTTCCCGCCGGATGAACGCCTGGGGATCTACGCCGCGGCGGATCGCTGCCAGTTCTTTGCGGCCGGGCTGGACGGCAGGGTCGCGGGCATCGCGGCGACGGCGATGGCGGATAACGGCTGGGGCGAGCTAATGGCCCTGCGGGTGGACAACGCCTGCCGCGGCCAGGGTGTCGGCGCGGCCCTGCTGGAGGCCTGCGAGGCCGCTGTGCGCCGCCATGGCCTGATGGGACTGCGGGCGGCGGTGCCGGACAGCAATCCGGTGCTCTGCCAGTTCCTGGAGCATCACGGCTATAGTGTGCAGGGGATGGACCGCATGGCGCTGACGCCCCGGGAGACGGAGCGCCGCAAGCCGCTGCAGCAGCGGGCCTGCCTGCTGTATTTCTACAGGATGAACGAGAAGGGCTGAACCAGACATGATGCGTTTGCAGAAATACCTTGCGCTGGCGGGTGTGGCCTCCCGCCGCAATGCGGAAAAGCTGATCGCCGCGGGCCGCGTCACCGTGAACGGGAAAACCGTGACGGAGATGGGCGTGCAGGTCGACGAGACCGCGGACCGGATCACCGTGGGCGGCGAGCCGGTGCAGATTCAGCAGGAAAAGTATTATATCGCCTACCACAAGCCGATGGGCGAGGTAACCACCGTCAGCGACCCGGAGGGCCGGCCGACCGTGATGGACAGGTTCCCGGACTTTCCGGCGCGCATCTACCCGGTGGGCCGCCTGGACTACGACAGCGAGGGCCTGCTCCTGCTGACGAACGACGGCGACGTCATGCAGCGGCTGCTGCATCCCAGCCGTGAGATTCCCAAGCAGTATCTGACCCGCGCCGTCGGCTTTGTTTCGGACGAAGAGATCGCGCGGCTGCGCGCCGGCGTGATGCTGGACGGGAGGCTGACCTCTCCGGCCGAGGTGGTAATGCTGAAGCGCTTCGAAACCTACACGCTGCTGCTCATCACGATTCACGAGGGCAGAAACCGCCAGGTGCGCCGGATGCTGAAAGAAGTGGGCCATGACGTGGCGCAGCTCAAGCGCACAGGCTTCGGCCCCATTCTGCTGGGCGATCTTCCCCGCGGCATGTGGCGTCGGCTGACCGGCACGGAGGTGGCGAAGATCAAGCGCCAGTGCGGCCTGTGACGGCGCCGGAGACCTGGGAGCTGCGCTCGGCCCGCTATCTGGCCCGGGAAGCGCAGGAGAAGGTCATCAGGCCCGGCGATACGGTTGTGGACGCCACAATGGGCAACGGCTATGACACAGTCCGCCTGGCGGAGCTAGTCGGCAGCGAAGGCCACGTGTTTGCCTTTGACGTGCAGCCGCTGGCAGTCATGCACACCATGCAGCGGCTGGAGGACGCCGGCGTGAAAGAGCGCTGCAGCCTCCTCTGCTGCAGCCATGCGGAGATGGCGCGGTATGTGCCCGGCCCCGTGCGCTGCGTGGTATTCAATCTGGGCTGGCTGCCAGGCGGCGACAAGCGGATCACCACGCGATGGCCGAGCACCTGGACGGCGGTCAGGGCGGCCCTGCGCCTGCTGCAGCCGATGGGCGTGTGCACAATCTGTGCCTATCCCGGCCACGCGGCAGGCGATGAGGAGCGCCGCAGCCTGGTCACCGTGCTCTCCGGGCTGCGGCCGCAGGATTACAACGTGCTTCATCAGCGCTTCCTGAATGCGGGTGAAGACGCGCCGGAGTGCTTCATCATCCAGCGTCAAAACAGAAAAACAGACCGGAGTCCGGGAATAATGCGATGATCTATGCAACAGGAGACACCCACGGGCAGTGGGAGCGCTTTGAACAGGAGATTCTGCCCCTGGCGGCAGAGTGGGGGCCGGACGACACGCTGCTGATCCTCGGGGATTTCGGCTTCGTCTTCGCGCCGGAGGCGACGGCGGCAGAGGCGGAGAACCTGCGGAGGATGGCGGCGCTGCCTTTTCAGCTTGCCTTTGTCGACGGCAACCATGAGAACTTTCCCCGGATCCGCGCGCATCCGCAGGAGACCTGGCATGGCGGGCCGGTGCACAGGATCGGGCCGAACCTTGTGCATCTGGAACGCGGCGGGCGCTACGAGATCGAGGGTTACAGCTTCCTGGTGATGGGCGGCGCGTATTCGATCGACCGGCCCTGGCGCACGCCCGGGGTGAGCTGGTGGCCGGAGGAGCTGCCGACAGATGAGGAATACGCGCGCTTCCGCCGCACCGCCGAGGCCGCGGGCTGGCAGACGGACTTCGTGCTGACCCACGCGGCGCCGGTCTCCGTGATGCGGACGCTCGGCTACCGCAGCGGGAAGGAGGAAGCGCTGAACCGCTTCCTGGAGGAGATGGCGGGCCGGCTGCGCTTCCGCCGCTGGTATTTCGGCCACCTGCATCTGGACCGGACCTTTGAACAGCGCTTTGTCGGCCTGTATCACCAGGTGGCCTGCCTGAATACAGACCGGATTCTGTATTTGCCGGATGGGGAGATGACGTGATGGCGGACCTGGTTGTGATCGGCGGCGGCCACGCAGGCTGTGAGGCGGCGCTGGCGGCGGCGCGCATGGGCATTTCGACGCTGCTGCTGACGCTGAACATGGACGCCATCGCGCTGATGGCCTGCAACCCGGCGATCGGCGGCTCCGCCAAGGGTCACCTTGTCCGCGAGGTCGACGCGCTGGGCGGCGAGATGGGGCTGGCCATCGACGACACCTTCCTGCAGAGCCGCATGCTGAACCTGAGCAAGGGCCCCGCGGTGCACGCGCTCCGGGCCCAGGCGGACAAGCAGCAGTACCAGAACCGGATGCGCCGCGCCCTGCTGACCCAGGAGAACCTCACTGTCCGCCAGGGCGAGGCGGTCAGCATTGAGACGGACAACGGCGCGGTGACCGGCGTCACGCTGCTGACTGGCGTGCGCATCGCCTGCCGGGCCGTGGTGCTGTGCTCGGGCGTGTACCTGCGGGGGCGGATCTTCATCGGCGAGGCACAGTGGGATGGCGGCCCGCAGGGGCTGATGAACGCCTCCCGTCTCTCCGCGTCGCTGGAGGCGTTGGGCTTCGGGCTGCGGCGCTTCAAGACCGGCACGCCGGCCCGGATCGACCAGCGCACCATCGATTTCGACCGGATGGAGCCCCAGTACGGCGATGAGCCGGTGACGCCCTTCTCCTTCCTGACGGACCGGCCGCTGCGCAATCAGGTCTGCTGCTACCTGACCTGGACCACCCCGGAGACCCACCGGATCATTCTGGAGAACCTGAGCCGCGCCCCGATGTACACGGGCGCGATCCGGGGCGTGGGGCCGCGGTACTGCCCGTCCATCGAGACGAAGGTCATGCGCTTCGCCGACAAGGAGCGGCACCAGATCTTCATGGAGCCGGAGGGCCTGCAGAGCCGCGAGTGGTACGCCCAGGGCATGTCTTCCTCTCTGCCGGAGGACGTGCAGTGGCGGATGTACCGCTCCGTGCCGGGGCTGGAGAAGTGCGAGCTGATCCGTCTGGCCTACGCCATCGAATACGACTGCATCGACAGCCGGGAGCTGCGGCCCACGCTGGAGACCCTGCGGGTGAAGGGCCTGTTCATGGCGGGGCAGGTGAACGGCACCAGCGGCTATGAGGAGGCGGCGGCGCAGGGCATCCTGGCCGGCATGAACGCCGCGCTGCAGCTGCAGGGGAAGCCGCCCGTCGTGCTGACCCGGGACATGGCCTACATCGGCGTTCTGACCGACGACCTGACCACCATCGGCACCGACGAGCCCTACCGGATGATGACCAGCCGGGCGGAATACCGGCTGCGGCTGCGGCAGGACAACGCAGATCTGCGGCTGACGGAGCTGTCGCACGCGGCGGGCCTGGCCAGCGATGAGCGCCTGGAGCGCATGCGCAGGAAGCAGCGCGATGCGGCGGATGCGGAACGGCTGCTGCACACGACCCGCTTCGCGCCGGGCCCGCAGCTGAGCGCGTGGCTGGCAAAGAAGCAGCAGCCGGACAGCGCTGTGCCGCTTTCGGCGGAGGAGCTGCTGCTGCGCCCCGAGGTCTCGCTGCGGGATCTGGCGGAGCTGGACAGCGACCTTGCCGCAATCCCCCCGGCCGCGGCGGAGCAGGCGGAGATTCACGCGCGCTATGCGGGCTACCTCAGCCGGGAGGAGGCGATGATCGCCCGCTTTCGCGCCATGGAGGAGACTGTGCTGCCGGAAAACCTGCCCTACGGAGAGATCACCGGATTGCGGCTGGAGGCCCGGGACAAGCTGCTGGCCCAGCGGCCGCGATCCCTGGGCGCAGCCTCCCGCATTCCCGGCGTCAATCCGGCGGATGTGACGGTGCTGATGATCTATCTGAAAAAACATGCCGCCCGGCAGCAGGAAAATCGCTGACAGAGCTTGCCAGCGGCGGCATTTCATGTTATCATGCGAACGGATACGCACACAGCCTCAACCGACGACGATGGAGGAAATCATGATGGCAGCAAGCATCCACGTGGACGCCTCGCGCAAGGGTGTCAAGATCAGCCGGAATCTCTACGGACACTTCTCTGAGCATCTGGGCCGCTGCATTTACGGCGGCGTCTTTGTGGGGGAGAATTCCCCGATCCCGAACAACGCCGGCATGCGGACGGACGTGGTGGAGGCCCTGAAGCGGCTCCGGCTGCCGGTGCTGCGCTGGCCGGGCGGCTGCTTTGCCGACGAGTGCCACTGGCAGGACGGCATCGGCCCGAAGGAGAGCCGCCGCCGCATGGTCAACACCAACTGGGGCGGGGTCGTCGAGGACAATTCCTTCGGCACCCATGAGTTCCTGGAGCTGTGCCGCCAGATCGGCTGCGAGCCCTATATCAACGCGAACGTGGGCTCCGGCACGGTGCAGGAGATGGCCGAGTGGGTGGAGTACCTGAACTCCGACGGCGATTCCACCATCGCACAGCGGCGCTGGGCCAACGGCCGCCGGGAGCCCTTCGGCGTGCGTTTCTGGGGCGTTGGCAACGAGAATTGGGGCTGCGGCGGCAACATGGATCCCGATTTCTATGCCGATCAGTACCGCCGCTATCAGACCTTCTGCCGCAATTACGGCGGCAACAGGCTGTTCCGCATCGCCTGCGGACCCAACGGCGACGACTGGCAGTGGACCGAGACGGTGATGAAGAAGGCCGGCTCCTATATGGACGCGCTGACGATGCACTATTACACCGTGCCCTGCGGCAACTGGCAGAAAAAGGGCCAGGCCACGGAATTCACGCCCGAGGTGTATGTGGACACGCTGGAGCGGGCCAACCGCATCGGCGCGATCATGGACACGCATCTGGCCGTGATGGACCGCTATGACAGCGAGCACCGCGTCGGCCTGATCGTGGACGAATGGGGCACCTGGTATGACGTGGAGCCCGGCACGAACCCCGGCTTCCTCTATCAGCAGAACACCATGCGCGACGCGATGGTGGCCGCGCTGACGCTGAACCTGTTCAACCGCCGGGCAGACCGCCTCGTGATGTGCAATATCGCGCAGCTGGTGAACGTGCTGCAGTCCGTCATCCTGACCGACGGCGAGAAGATGCTCCTGACGCCGACCTACCACGTGTTCGACCTGTACAAGGCGCACATGGATGCGTCCCTGCTGGACTGCACGGTCTTCAGCGACGCCCTCAGCGGCGAGCTGCGCCAGGTGACCGCCTCCGCCTCGGAGAAGGACGGCGTGGTGACCGTGACGGCGGCAAATCTGGACGCGGAGCATCCAGTGGAGGTGCTGCTGCAGGTGGAGGGCTGCGAGAAGGCCCGCGCCGAGGCGAGGATCCTCACCGGCGAAGCCCACGCGCACAATACCTTCGAGCAGCCTGAGAACGTCACCGTGCAGCCCTTCACCGCCATCCGGAAGACGGAGCGCGGCCTGGTGCTGACGCTGCCGGCCTGCTCGGTGATCGCGGTGAGCCTGCGTGACTGAAACCCGGCTGAAGCCCTGCCGCTGCCTGCTGGACGAGGCAGCGCCGGATCTGGCCCGGACGGTGCGCGAGTATGTGGAGAGCCTGCCGGAGGAAACCCGCGCGGAGGAGGCGCTCTACCGGGCCCGGCTCCGGGTCTGTGAGGCCTGTGACGCGCTGCGCAGCGGCACCTGCGGCCTGTGCGGCTGCTATGTGGAAGCCCGGGCGGCCAAGCGGGTGCAGAACTGTCCCGCTGTCCCCCGCAAATGGTAAGGAGGAACGAACCATGAAACTGACCCCTGCGGATATCGCGAAAATGCTGGATCACTCCACTCTGCAGCCCTATCTGACCCCGGACGACATCCGCCATGGCGCGGAGGTGGCGCTGAAGTACGGCACGGCCTCCATGTGCGCCCGTCCCTGCGACGTGCCGCTGATGGCGGAAATGCTGCGCGGCAGCGGCGTGAAGGTCTGCACCGTGATCGGCTTCCCCCACGGCGCCCATGAGACGGCCGTCAAGGTGGCCGAGGCCGAGCTGGCTCTGCGCGAGGGCTGCGAGGAGCTGGACATGGTCATCAACATCGGCCGGATGATCGCCGGCGACGAGCGCTATGTCCAGGAGGAGATCGCGCTGATCACCGAGCTGGCCCATCAGAACGGGGCGATCGTGAAGGTCATCATTGAAACCTGCTACCTCACCGACGCGCAGAAAAAGCGCACCTGCGAGCTGTCCGAGGCGGCCGGCGCGGACTTTGTGAAGACCTCCACCGGCTACGGCAGCAAGGGCTGCACGATCGAGGACCTGAAGCTGATGCGCGCCGCCGTCTCCGAAAAGGTGCGCGTGAAGGGCTCCGGCGGCATCCGCGACCTGGACACCGTGCTGCGCGCCCGCGCGGCCGGCGCCTCCCGCTGCGGCGTCTCCGCGACGGAGAAGATCATGGCGGAGGCTGAGGCCCGCTATGCCGCGGGCACTCTCGTGGAAATCGAAGACTGACAGACGAAAACCCGGCGGAGCATCCATGCTTCGCCGGGTCTTTTTTCGCATATTCTGGTCTACGTTCAGCGTGCTGTGCACAAGTGACCGTACATGCCATACAGAAAGCCCTCCGCAAAAAGAGAGGCCTTTTCGGAAAGATAGGGGCGTGGGGGAAGGAAAGCCCTTTTCCCCCGGAAAAGGGTGTCCTTCCCCCATGATTTGCGCAGTACCCTTATTTCTGAATCTCCTCAATCAGGGCGAGCACCCGCTCCGTGCCGTCGGCGGGCGGGGCCTTGCGCATCGCGTCGATCAGGCGCTCGCGATCGGCCCAGGTGCGGCGGAGCTCCTCGGTCAGCGTCTGGCGGTTCATCTTCTCCTGCACGAGGACGCGGCACAGGCCGCGCTTCTCCATGCTCTGCGCGTTGAGCACCTGGTCGCCGCGGCTGGCGCCGGTGGGGTAGGGAACCAGCAGCATCGGCTTGCACAGCGCCTGGAATTCCATCAGCGCGTTGCTGCCGGCGCGGCTGAGCACCAGGTCGGCGCAGGCCATCACATGGGGCAGCTGCTCGTCGAGGAAGGCAATCTGCGTGTAACCCGCCGTGCCGTTCAGCGATTCGTCCACATTGCCCTTGCCGCAGATGTGGATGATGTCAAAGTCCGGAAGCAGGTCGGGCAGGGCCTCCCGCAGGGCAGCGTTCACGCTCTGCGCGCCGGAGGAGCCGCCCATCATCAGCAGCACCGGCTTTTTCCCGTCCAGGCCGGCGATCCGCAGGCCTTCCTCCCGACGGCCGCTGTGCAGGTCGGGCCGCAGGGGCGTGCCGACGCATTCCGCAGCATTGCCCAGGGCTGCCGCGCACTCGGGGAAGGTGGTCACCATCTTCCGGGCGAAGGGCTTGCACAGCTTGTTGGCCAGACCTGGCGTCAGGTCGCTCTCGTGGCAGAGAACCGGCACGCGGTGCACCCAGGCCCCGAATACCACCGGCACCGCCACAAAGCCGCCCTTGCTGAAGACCACGTTCGGCTTCAGCTTGCCGATCAGCCGCGCGCTCTGGAAGGCGCCGGCGATCACGCGGAAGGGGTCGATGAAGTTCTCCCAGGAGAAGTAGCGCCGCAGCTTGCCGCTCTTTACGGCGTGATAGGTGATGCCGGGAATCGTGCGGATCTTGTCCGCCTCCATGCCGCCGGCGGTGCCGATATAGTGGATGTCATAGCCGGCGGCCTGCAGGCGCGGGATCAGCGCCATATGCGGCGTGACATGGCCCAGCGTGCCGCCCCCGGTGAGTACGATGCGTTTCATCCGATAAGCCTCCCAAGGTTTCCGGTTCAGGATAGTACTCCCGCATTATACCGCAGGCGGCGCGCTTTCGCAACCACTCTTTTTCCGCGCGGCCGCGGGGGCAGGCAGCTGTTTCGAGGACAGACAAAAGCCCGCTCCGCATGGGGGACGAAGCGGGCCGGTGCAGCTGCGCTCAGCGATCCCAGAAGATCAGCTCGAAGCAGGGATAGGTGGTGTCGCCTTCCTCGCTGTTCTGCACCAGGTAGGTGCCCACGAGGGTGCCGTACATCTGCACCTTGCTGTCGATGGTCAGGTTCGGGTCCTCGTCGGTGGTCACCGCCACGATGTTGGAATAGCCCTTCTTGTTGGAGGTCATGGCCATGAAGACCACCCAGCCGTCGCCGGATTCCTCCACGCTGACCACATACAGGGGATAGGTGAAGACGCGGCCGATGTATCCGTCGATCTTGGAGACGAGGGTGCGGTAGGCCGGCTTGATGGCCGCGGCCTTCGCGTGATTGCGGATGTCTGTCTCGGTGAAGCGGCGCACGCCGACCGAGGTGAAGCGGCGCAGAGTGTACTTTTTCTTTTCAAAGACCAGCGTGAAGCTGTAGCTGCCCTCTTTGTCCGTGGGCACCTTGACGGAGAACTTTCCGGAGTTGTTCGTTCGGATGGTCTTGGACAAAACGGTGGGCCCGTCCACGATCAGCTGGATCGCCGTCTGCGGCAGGGTCGTGCCGGACACAACGAAGGTGTCGTCCTCGATCTCGGTGGGCAAGGGCTGATCCATGTTCACAATCAGCAGGCTCTTCTGATAGGTGATGGTGTCGAAGGCCAGCTCCGCCAGATCGTCGTCGCCGTTGAACACGTGCATCGTCATCAGCCAGACGCCCTCCGAGGGCAGCTGCACGTTGAGGGTGAACTTGCCGGTCTTGGCCGCGGTGGTCTCCACATTCATCAGGTCGCCGCTGGACATGCGCATCAGCACGCCCACAATCTGCAGGCCAGGGGTGCAGGTGCCCTTCACGCTGAATTTGCCGTCGTTCGACTCCTTGGGCGGCTGGCTCTCCACGTTCAGGTTTGCCTCGACATGCACGTCCACCGTGGTGCCGTCCAGCAGCGCGGCGGCATTGCCGGTGACCATGGTGAATTTCCAGCTGTTCCAGACCTTGTTGAGCGCCGCGTTGTCCTTCGTGGACAGCTTGCGCCCATAGACCTGATAATCCAGGTTGATGGTGAAGCCGTTCTTGATCGTCTTGCGGGCATAGCCGCGGCGAACCACCTCGCCCTTCACGGTCTGCTTGTACTTGAGCATCAGGAAGCGGCCCTGCCCGGTCTTTTTCCATTCGGCGGATTCGAAGGACAGCCCCTCGGCGGCAAACTCGTCCGTCCCCTTCAGATGGCGGGAGCGGTAGTTGGCGCGCAGGTTGGGCGTCTGGCTGTCAATGTCGCCGTACTGGCGCGCGTCGTCATCCATCACGGCGGTGATCTCCAGGCAGGCGTCGCCTTCCTTCGTCCAGGCCTGCATGAGCACGCCCCGGGCCTGCCAGTCCGCGAGCAGCTCCTCCTCGGTGGTGCCGTGGGCCTCCAGCCATTCGGGATGGCTCGCCAGGCTGTCCGGCTTCAGGATGATATAGCTGTCGTCGACGGTGCACGTCGCGTGGATGTCGTTGAAGGTCAGGGTGTCGGCCTGCGCAGCGAGGACAAACAGCAGGCTGCATGCCAGCGCCAGCAGCAGGGCGGTGAACAGTTTGCGCATCATCATCACGGCCTTTCTTTCAGTATCGGATTGCCTCAGACGGGCGGAACCGGCTTCGCGGCGGTTTCCGGCCCCTGCTGAATCAGCTTCTTGCGTCTCTTCAGGAAGGTCTCCCGGTCCAGCATGACCACATGGCCGCAGCCGCTGCAGCGCATCTTGATGTCCGCGCCGGTGCGGGTGACCTGCCACACATCGCTGCCGCAGGGATGCTTCTTGCGCATCTGCACCAGATCGCCCAGGCGGATCTCCTGCTGCAGCCTTTCCTCCAGGTTCATGGCGGATCCTCCTCAGTTGCCGTCATCCAGCCGGCGCTGCGCCTCGTCGATGGCGACGGAAACCATCTCCGGCGCGGGGGCCCCGGGGATGGCGCGCTTTTCCACGCAGCTCTTCAGGCTGATTGCGTCATAGACATCCTCGCCGAAGGAGGGATGGAAGCGCTGCAGTTCCTCCAGGGAGAGATCCAGCAGGGCCTTCTCCTCGCCGAGGCAGTAGGCCACCAGCTCGCCCACCACGCGATGCGCGTCGCGGAAGGGCACGCCCTTGCGCACCAGGTAGTCCGCGCAGTCGGTGGCGTTGGCGAAGCCGCCGGAGGCACCGCGCTCCATGACATCCTTGCGGAAGGTCACGGTCTTCAGCATCGCGGTGAACACGGCGAGGCTCTTCACCAGGGTGTCCCGCGCGTCGAAGAAGGCCTCCTTGTCCTCCTGCATGTCCTTGTTATAGGCCAGGGGCAGGCCCTTCATCACGGTGAGCAGCCCCATCAGATCGCCGTACACGCGGCCGGTCTTGCCGCGGATCAGCTCGGCCACGTCGGGATTCTTCTTCTGCGGCATGATGGAGGAGCCGGTCGCGAAGGCGTCGTCCATCTCCACAAAGCGGAACTCCGCCGTGTTCCAGAGGATCAGCTCCTCGCAGAAGCGGCTGATATGCATCATGCAGATGGAGGCGGCTGCCAGGTATTCCAGGATGAAATCCCGGTCGCTGACGCCGTCCAGACTGTTCTGCGTGATCGCGGAGAAATCCAGCAGCTCGGCCACGCGCTGCCGGTTGAGCGGATAGGTGGTGCCGGCCAGCGCGCCGCTGCCCAGGGGCATCACGTCGGCGGAGGCGCGGGCCGCGCGGAAGCGGGTGCGGTCCCGCAGGAACATCTGCACATAGGCCAGCAGATGATGGGCCAGGGTGATCGGCTGGGCCTTCTGCATATGCGTGTAGCCGGGCATGATCGTGTGCAGGTTTTCGCGGGCGATGTCCAGCAGCGCGCGGATGAGCTCCTCCAGCAGGTGCTCCGTGTCGCGGCAGGCGATCTTCGCGTACATGCGCACGTCCAGCGCCACCTGGTCATTCCGGCTGCGCCCGGTGTGCAGGCGCTTGCCCGCCTCGCCAATGCGCTCGATCAGGATGGTTTCCACGTTCATATGGATGTCTTCGGCGTCCACCATCCAATGGATCCTGTCGGCCTTCGCGTCGGCCAGGATGCCGCGCAGGCCTTCGACAATGCGCTCCGCGTCCTCCCGGGGGATGATGCCCTCTTCCCCCAGCATCGTCGCGTGGGCGATGGAACCCTCGATGTCCTGCTGATACAGCCGCTTGTCAAAGCTGATGCTGGAGTGAAAATCATCCACCATCCCGTCGGTCAGTTTGCTGAAACGGCCGCCCCAGAGCTTCGCCATGTGCATTCCTCCATTCGTTCATGTTCAGTATAGCAAGCCGCGCCCCTCCCGTCAAGAAAGCGCGCGGAAAATTGCCTGCGAATCTTGACGGAAACGGCAATCCGTGATACGTTTTTACAGATGTGAAGGACGTTTCAGCGGGAGAGGAGGCGCGCCATGCGGTACACGCGGGAGGACGGCTGCCGGGTGTGGCTGACGACGGCCATGCTGCGGCCGGACGCATTGCGCGCGCTGATGGCGGATTCCGGCAGCGCCGAGCAGGTCTATGACCGCTTCTGCGCGGAGGGGGACGCCTTCCTGCGGGATTACGCGACCCCCGGCCAGATGAAGGTTCTCCGCCAGTACGCGCCGCGGGAGCAGCTGCACCGCATGCTCACCCTGATGCTGCGCAGGGATCTGCAGCTGCTCAGCGAGGAGGACGCCCTCTTCCCGGACGCCCTGCGGGACATCCCCGACGCGCCGGTGTTTCTCTACGCCCAGGGGAGGCTGGAGTGCCTCAACCCGGTGCGGGCCATCTGCGTCGTCGGCAGCAGGCGAGCCTCGGTGGAGGGGCTGCACGCGGCGGAGCGGATCGCCGCCGAGCTCAGCAGCCATGGCGTGACCATCGTCAGCGGGCTGGCCTCCGGCATTGACACGGCGGCGCACACCGGCTGCCTGCGGGGCGGCAGCCCGACCATCGCGGTGATGGGCTGCGGCCTGGATCAGGACTATCCGGCCGAAAACCGCGCCTTGCGGGAGCAGCTGATTGCGCAGGGCGGCGCGGTCCTCAGCGAGTACGCGCCGGGCGTGCCGGGGCTCAAATACAATTTCCCCTACCGCAACCGCCTGATGTCCGGCCTCAGCCGGGCGGTGCTGATGATCGAATCGCGCAGGCAGTCGGGCACGATGTCCACCGTGCATCATGCGCTGGATCAGGGCCGCGAGGTGTACGCCTACCCGGGGCAGCCGGGCACGGAATGGGCGGAGGGCGCCCATCAGCTGCTGCGGGAGGGCGCGCATTATTTTGCCTCGGCGGAGGATGTGCTGGAGGACATGGGCTGGCTGGAGGAGAGCGCCCCCCGGCAGGAGGAAACGGCCCAGCTGCCTCCGCTGGACCGAAGCGGCCAGGCGGTCATGGCGCAGCTGCGCAAGGGGAACAGAACCCTGGACGAGCTGGCGGAGGCCACGGGGCTGGACACGGCAGAGCTCAACGTCACGCTGACGATGCTGACCCTGGCGGGGCTGGTGAAATCCCTGCCCGGGAAGCTGTTCACGCAGGCATAACGCGATAGAATGACGATGGAGGGATCACGACATGAAGCAGTGGGAAGAGGACAGGGGCCCGATCCTGGTGATTATGGCGGCGGGCATGGGCAGCCGCTACGGCGGGCCGAAGCAGATGGACGGCATGGGCCCCTGCGGGGAGACCATTTTGCACTACAGCATCCGGGACGCCCTGCGCGCGGGATTCCGGCGGGTCATCTTCCTGATCAAGCACGCGATCGAGCAGCCTTTCCGCGAGGTGGTGGGCCGGCGCGTGGAGCGGGAGATCGCGGTGCGCTACGCCTTCCAGGAGACGGAGATGGTGCCGGCGAAGTTCGGCTCCTTCCCGGAGCGGAAAAAGCCCTGGGGCACGGGGCACGCGGTGCTGTGCTGCGCCGAGCTGATCGACGCGCCTTTTGCGGTGATCAACGCGGACGATTTCTACGGGGCCGAGGGCTTCCGGGAGGCCTATGACTTCCTCAGCACCTGCGACGCCTCCGCCTCCGGCTACATGATGACAGCCTATGAGCTCGGCAAGACGACCTCGCCCAGCGGCCACGTGGCGCGCGGCGTGTGCGAGGTGGCCGCCGACGGCAGGCTTGTGGGCATCACGGAGCGCACGCACATCGTGGAGAGCAGCGACGGCCCCCTGTTCCGGGACGGCGAGGTTTACCGCCTGCTCCCGCCGGATACGCCGGTCAGCATGAATCTGTGGGGCTTCACGCCGACGATCCTGACGGAGCTGCGGACGGAGTTCGGGCGCTTCCTCCGGGGCTTGGACGAGGAGACCGCGGGGAAGGCGGAGTTCTTCCTCCCCACGGTGGTGGACGGCATGCTGAAGAAGGGCACCGCGACCGTGCAGGTGCGCCGCAGCGCCGACCGCTGGTGGGGCGTGACCTATCCCGAAGACCGGGCGTCCGTGCAGGCCGCGCTCCGCCGCATGACGGAGGATGGCCGGTACGAATCCCCGCTGTTCGGCAGCGCGGAGTGAACGGAGCAAGGGAAGCGGCAAGGGGCGGCTGTCCTGCGAAGGCGGGGCCGCCCTTTTGCCGCAGGAATTTGTAACAATCGCGCCGCTTTGCCGCGCTCCGGCGCCGTCCGGCTTGACAAGCGGGGCAAATCGTGTACACTTCCAGGCAGGGGTTTTCCCTTTGCTGCAAGGCATCAGGAGGCAGAAAGATGGATTATTCAGCCGCACACCAGCTGGCCCGCGAGATCCGCGCCAGCGAGGAATACCAGACCTATCACCGGCTCCGCGAGCTTGTCACCGCGGACGAGACCACCGACGCCCTGCTGAAGGAGTACCGCAAGCTGCAGATTCGCATCCAGATGGCCGCCATGAGCGGCACGCAGTCGGACGCGGAGGATCTGCAGCGCTTCCAGGGAATCACTGCGCTTTTGTTCACCAAGCCGGAGGTGCAGCAGTTCCTGCTCAGCGAGATGAGGATGCAGCAGCTGCTGGCCGATGTGCTGAAGATCGTCTCCGAGGCGGCGGACATCGACATGGGCATCCCGGACATCGCGGTCCCGTAAAGCGAGGGGAGCGGTATGGCAAAACGGAATTACACCTACCGCAGCATGCGGAAGGAGCGGGAGTACGGCCCTTTCTGGTACAGCGCGGTCTGGCGCCTTGTGCGGCCCGTGATGGTCGGCGCGGCCTCGCTGCTGATTGTGACGGGCATCCTCACGGCGGTCTGGCAGAGCGTCTACGAGACGTACCTGGCCCCCGCGGAGGCCGGCAGCACAGAGCCGGTGGCCTTCACGGTGACCAGCGGCCAGAGCCTCACCGGCGTGGCCAACAATCTGGAGAAGGCGGGCCTTGTCCGCAGCCGCACGGCGTTCAAGTATTACTGCGACTTCTCCGGCTTTGCCCAGAAGCTGCAGTCCGGCGACTACACGCTGACGCGCGGCATGAGCATGAAGGAGATCGCCGAGCGGCTGACGCGGGGCGACGGCAATCCGCTGGTGCGGAATATCACGCTGATCCCCGGATGGACGATCGAGGAGTTCGCTGCCAGGCTGCAGGAGGCAGGCGTTGTGCAGGACACGGGCGAATTCCTCCGCCTGTGCCGGGAGGGAACGGCCTTCCGGGACTTCTACTATGTGAACGAGATGCTCTCCGGCGGGGACGCGAAATACCGCCGGTACGCGCTGGAGGGCTATCTGTCCCCGAATACCTACGAGGTATACACCACGGCCTCCGCGGAGGAAATCATCCGCAAGCTGCTGAGCCAGACCGAGAAGAGCTTCCCGGCGGACGATCAGGACCGGGCGGATGAGCTGGGCTACACGATGGATGAGATTCTGACCCTGGCCAGCCTGATCGAGAAGGAGGCCGGCGCCGGGGACTTCGCCCGGGTGAGCGCGGTCTTCCACAACCGGCTGAAGCAGGGGATGCCGCTGGGCAGCGACGTCACGATCCACTACATCACCGGCGTGCGCAAGATGTATCTCACCGACAGCGACCTGACGGTGGACAGCCCCTACAACACCTATAAATATGCCGGCCTGCCGATTGGGCCCATCTGCAATCCATCCGCGGACGCCATCGCGGCGGCGCTGTGGCCGGACGAAACCATGCTGGCCGAAAACTATCTCTACTTCTGCGCGAAGGAGCCGGAGAGCGGCGAATTGTATTTCTCCCGCACCCTGCAGGAGCACGAGCAGGCGGTGGCAATCTATGCGCCGCTGTGGAAGGCCTATGACGAGGAGCGCGGCCTGCATTGACACAGATTGAGCATTCCGGGAAAATGCCGGAGCTGCTGGCCCCGGCGGGCAATATGACGTCGCTGCGCGCGGCGCTGCACTTTGGCGCGGACGCGGTCTACGGCGGCATGAAGCGGTTTGGCCTGCGCGCGTTCGCGGGCAACTTTGACGCGGACGCCCTGCGGGAGGCCGTCGGGCTGACCCATGCGGCGGGCAAGCGCTTTTATCTGACCATGAACGTGATGCCCCGCGAGCACGAGCTGGACGATTTCGTTCAGGCAGGTCGGGAGGCGGCTGCGATCGGCGTGGACGCGGCCATTGTCAGCGACCTGGGCGCGGTGGCCCTGCTGCGGGAGCGGGTGCCGGAGCTGGCGGTGCACATCAGCACGCAGGCCAGCACGGTCAACAGCGCCGCGGTGCGCGTGTGGGCCCAAATGGGCTGCACGCGGGTGATTCTTGCGCGGGAGCTGTCCCTCCGTGACATCGCCGCTGTCCGCGCGCACACGCCGCCGGAGATGGAGCTGGAGACCTTCGTGCACGGGGCCAGCTGTGTCGCCTATTCCGGCCGCTGCCTGCTGTCCGCGGCGCTGACCGGGCGCAGCGGCAATCAGGGCGCCTGCGCCCAGCCGTGCCGCTGGCAGTACCATGTGGTGGAGGAGAAACGCCCCGGCGAATATCTGCCCGTGGCCGAGGATGAGAACGGCACCTATCTCTTTTCCGCGGGCGACCTGTGCCTGATGCCGCTGCTGCCGGAGCTGGCCGCAGCCGGCGTCAGCAGCCTGAAGATCGAGGGGCGGATGAAGACCGAGTACTATGTGGCGGTGGTGACCGGCGCCTACCGGCGTGCGCTGGATCTGCTGGCACGCGGCCGCGCGGCCTTTGACGAGGCGCTGCCCTCCCTGATGGAGGAGCTGGCCGCCGCCAGCCACCGCCGCAGCGACACCGGCTTCCTGCTGGGGCCGCCGCAAAAGCCCGCCGGCGCGGAGGGATTCAGCCAGAAGCGGGAGTATATGGCGCGGGCCTGCGCGGACAGCGGCCCCGGCGAACCGGCGCGCTTCACGCTGAAGAACCGCTTCTTCGCCGGAGAAGGGCTGGAGCTGATGACGCCGGAGGGAGTCGTCGCTGTCACTGCACCGGAATTTGTCCGGCTCAGCACCGGTGAGCGGCTGACCACCCTGGGCATCGCCGGGGAAGAGATCGAGATGACGCTGCCGGTGCGCGTGCGCGCGGGCGACATCCTGCGCGGGCCGGTGCGCAATCATCGGGAGGCTCAGTGAAGCAGCGGAAGGCGGGAGAGGCATGCAGCCGGCAAAACCGATGGAGACCCTGCGGGAGTGGTACCTGACGGGCCATGAGACGGAGCTGGACACGTTCCTCGGACGCATGCGCGGGGACGCGGCCTTCGCCCGGCTGGCCGATCAGCTGGTGTGGACCAGCGAGGGACAGACCATCCAGCCCTTCGGCAGCACCTTCCTGGACGCCTGGGGGCATGAGCGGCGGCCGGGAGCACGGCTGGCGCTGGCGCATCCCGTGGAGATGAGCGCGGAGGAAATCAGCGCATGGCGCGCCGTGCTGATTCGGCGCGGGGTGGAGCAGCCCTTCCGGCAGGTCTGGGAGCCGGTGGTGCTGCGCGGCGGCCGCCTGACCGGCGCCTGGGAGCAGGTGGATTACGAGGGCGTGACGTACCCGATGCTGATGCGATACCGCGGCTTCCGCCTGCCGCTGCAGGGGCTGACGGCCCTGAAGGCGCACGGCTTCCGGCCGGTGAAGCGGCAGCAGTACCGGAGCCATGCCTATCAGCGGCAGATCGACACCGTCAGCATCATCACGCCGGCGGGCGTTTTCAGCCGCTGCAAGCCTTCCGAGGGCCTCACCAGCCTGACGGACGGAGCGAAGGGCTGGCTGGAGCTCGGCAGCTTTTTCCTCTTTGAGAAGGTGAACCTGCGCACGCTCAACCACACCGCGGCGGAGCTGGAGCAGCGGCTGCTCAGCCAGATCGCGGCCCTGCCCGGCGCGGAGATGCTGGTGCCGCATCTGATCGGCATGAGCAAGCGGCAGCTTGGCGGCGCGCTGTGGCCGGAGAGCATCAGCCCCGGATGTGCGCGCATGGCGAACGTGATCCGCGAGGGGAGGAGGAGCTGCCCGTGGTAGCGTGGAAAACGCTGTTCTCCCGCAGCATCCTGGAACGCGGGAAAAGCTGCTTGAGCGGCGGGGAGGTCGTGGGCCTGCACACGGAGGAGGGCGTCTCCTACGCGGCAATGCTGGTCGGCTCCGAACTGTACCGCACCAGCGTGACGATCCGCGGCGGGGAGATCGCGGACCTGCAGTGCAACTGCCCGTTCTTCCGGAAGCAGGGGATTCGCTGCAAGCATCAGGCAGCGCTGCTCTACGCGGTGGAGGCGCGGGCCGGCGGCATTATGCGGGACGACGAGAAGAGCGCGGCGGAATGCGCGCCGGAGGACACAGAGGAGTTTCTCCGCCTGGCCATCGACTGCAGGAGCCTGCGCTGCACCGCCATCCTGCTGAACCGCCGGGCTGTCGGCGAGAGCCGCTTTTCGCCGGACACCTTCACCCTGGACGATCTGCCCGACGACCCCTTCGGCCCCGCAGCAGGGGAGGCCGCCCAAGGGGACAACGACCCGCTGCGGATGCTCTTTGACGCAGAGCTGACCGAGGCCCTCCACCGGCAGATGGAGGAAGACGAGCGTCAGGCCTGAACGAATCGCCGGCTGCCCTGTGCGGAAGCCGGCATTTTGCTTGCGCTGCGGCACCCCGAAGCCTGTTTTTGGGCATGGAAAATCTGTCCGCCGGCGCGACCGGAATGCCGGGCTGTCTGTTTGATATTTTTTCGTCTTGAGTTGGTTTACCAATGTGGAATTTGGGAGGACTTTGTGATAATATTCACGTGTACACGGAAGGGAGCGAATGACGTATGAACTTCAACGAGGAAGCCGTCGAGCTGGCGCGGATTCTCGAGGAGAGCCGCGATTTGCTGATTGCCCTGGGAGACGAGGTCAGGATGCATCTGATTGTGACCATGCTCAGCAGCGGAAATCCCGGCGGCCAGCGTGTCGGCGAGATCGCGGCGAGCGCGAATCTGTCCCGCCCGGCCGTGTCGCATCATCTGCAAATCCTCAAGGAAGTCGGCGTGGTGGACGTGCGCCACGAGGGAACCCGGAACTATTATTATTTCCGCCGCGACGAGCAGCTCTACGACCGGCTGATTCACATTGTAACGCTGGCCCGCGACTGTGCGCTGCGCAAGAGCAGCGAAGGCTGACACGGCTTGTGTATGGCAGAGGGTGATGGCTGAAGGAAACACCGTCGGGACTGGCAGGCAGTCACTTCCCCGCAAAGGGGGAAGGTTTTTTTATGCCTTCAGTCCACAGCAGGGGCTGCCGCTCATTCCAGCGGCCTGATGAGCGAGAAGCTGTCCGCTGGCATGCGGGCCTTCCCAAAGCCGATCTTCCCGGACGCAAGGGCTTTCGGCCGCGCAAAAGGCTGCCTTTCCCCATTTGCCGAGCAGAACAACCGGCGGGCCGGATCCGCAGCAATTTTTCCGGGAAGGATTGCGCAAATTGTCAAGATCCGTTATAATAGAATGCAATGATTCCCACTGCCCCGGGGCAGGGGGAAGAAGGAGGGTGTGCTTCTCATGAGTAAAGTAGTCGTGTTTGACCATCCGCTGATCCAGCACAAGCTGGCCATCATGCGCGACAAGAACACCGGCGTCAAGGAATTCCGCGAGCTGCTCGAAGAGATTTCCATGCTGATGATCTTCGAGGTGACCCGTGATCTGGAGACCGAAGAGGTGGAGGTGGAAACGCCCATCACCACCTGCAAGTGCCGCAAGCTGGCGGGCCGCAAGCTGGCCGTGGTGCCGATCCTGCGCGCCGGCCTGGGCATGGTCGACGGTGTCATCAACATGGTGCCCGCGGCCAAGGTGGGCCACATCGGCCTGTACCGCGACCCGGAGACCCTGGAGCCGGTGGAATACTACTGCAAGCTGCCCGCCGACTGCACCGAGCGCGAGATCGTCGTGGTGGACCCGATGCTGGCCACCGGCGGCAGCGCCAGCGCGGCCATCCGCTTCATCAAGCAGCGCGGCTGCAGCCATATCCGCCTGGTCAACCTGATCGCCGCCCCGGAGGGTGTGCAGCGCATGCAAGAGGATCACCCGGACGTGGACATCTTCATCGCCGCCCTGGACGATCACCTCAATGAGCACGGCTACATCGTTCCCGGCCTGGGCGACGCGGGCGACCGGCTCTTCGGCACGAAGTAAGGCGCGGAGCCATCGGAAAGCAACCAATAACCGGCGGTCTGCAAAGGCCGCCGGGCTCTGCATGGGGCAGGGCATACCGCACACAGAAGGGTGGTGATCGGATTGTCGCTGGAAGTGCTGAAGAGCATTCAGCAGGCGGAGGAACGGGCGGAGGCTGTCCGGACGGAAGCGCTGAAGGAAGCCCGGGAGATCGTGAAGGCCACGGAGACGGCCTGCGCTCAGATGGAGCGGAGCGCAGCCTCGGAGGCCCGTGCCCTCTATCAGCAGCTGATGGAAACGCATCGCGGCGAGGTGCAGCGGAAGCTGGACGAGGCGGCGCAGCGGAACGCGCAGGAGCGAGCCGCGCAGTGCGAGCGGGCGGCCGCGAACCTGGAGGCAGCGGCAAAGATGATCCTGCGTCAGGTGGTTTCAGAGAGGACGATGACAGATGGCCATCGTTGAGATGAAGCGCCTGACCCTGCTGGCTGTCCGGCAGGATGAAAAGAAACTGCTGCGCGCCATGCAGCATATGGGCTGCGTGGACATCTCCCGCATGGACGAGGAGGAACTGCAGCCCTTTGCGTCGGAACCCGCCGCGGACGAGGCGGAGACCGAGCAGCTGCTGAACCGGCTGACCTGGACGATCAGCCAGATGAGCAGCTACAACCGGCAGAAGGCGCCCTTCATGGGCAATATTCCGGAGGCTCCGAAGGCTGACACGGACTGGGTGGAACAGCATCCGGACGAGATGCGCGCCATGCTGGACGCGGCTGAGGAGCTGGAACGGCGTGCGGGTGAGGACAAGGGCCGCCTGGCCCGGCTGCAGACCGCCGCGGATGCGCTGACGCCCTGGCTGGAGCTGGACATCCCCGCCGAGAAGCTGACGGATTCAAAGCTCGTCTGCCAGTTCACCGGCACAGTGGAGAGCCGCGGCCTGAGCACGCTGGAGGCGGGACTCAGTGAGCTGCCGGCGGCGCTGAACATCGTGAACACGGTGCGTGAGACCACCTGTATCTGGCTGGCGGCGCATCAGTCGGTGCGCGGCGAGGTGCTGGGTCTGTTGCGGGACGCCGGTTTTACGCCGGTGCGCTTTCAGGAGGGCGAGGGCACGCCGCGGCAGCAGCGGGCGAAGCTGGAGCAGGAGATGGTCGAGGTTCGCGCGGATCAGGAGGGCATCCGCCAGGAATGGCAGCAGCTCTCCGAAAATCTGACCCGCTGCAAGATCTGGTACGACATGCTCGGCATCGAAAGGCAGCGGCAGCTGGCCCGGGACCGGGCGGTCGGCACGAAGGACGTCTTCCTGATGAAGGGCTGGGTGCCCGCGGAGCAGGCGGAAGCCGTGGCGGAAAAGCTGCGGAGCCTGTCCGAGACCGCCTCCGTCACCGTGGAGGATCCGCAGGAGGGTGAGGAGCCGCCGGTAGCTCTGCGCAACAACCGCGTGGTGACGCCGTTCGAGAACGTGGTTGAAGGCTTCGCGATGCCCCAGTACCGCTCGATGGATCCCACGGCGGCGATGGCGCCCTTCTATGCACTGCTGTTCGGCATGATGCTTTCCGACGCGGGCTACGGCCTGGTGATGGCCATCGCAATTCCGCTGCTGATCTGGCTGAAGCAGCCGGGCAAAAACAGCCGCAAGCTGCTGGGCCTGCTGTTCTTCAGTGCGATTGCCACGGTGCTGTGCGGCGCGGTGTATGACACCTGGTTCGGCTTCAACCCGATGAAGGATCTGCTGCACATGAAGCCGATCCTGGATCCGATCAACGATCCCATGCCGACGATGATCGTCTGCCTGGGCGTGGGCGTCATCCACCTGTTCGCGGGCCTGGGCTGCGGCGCGTATCAGAACATCAAGCGCGGCAAGCCGCTGGACGCGGTGTACGATCAGCTCTCCTGGGTGCTGGTGATCAGCGGCGCCATCATGCTGCTGGGCGGCGGCCTCATCGCGGAGATCGGCAAGTGGATGGCCATCGCGGGCGTGGCCCTGATCATCCTCTTTGCGGGCCGGGAGAAGAAGAATCCCTTCAGCCGGCTGATCGGCGGCCTCGGCGCCCTCTACGGCGCGACCAGCTGGATCTCCGACATCCTCTCCTATATGCGACTGTTCGGCATGGGCCTGGCCACCGGCGTCATCGGCATGGTCATCAACATGCTGGTGGGCATGGTGTTCCAGAACGGCATCATCGGCATCATCCTGGGCTCGGTGGTGTTCGTGGGGGCGCACCTGTTCAACTTGGGCATCAACGCCCTGGGTGCCTATGTACACTCCTGCCGCCTGCAGTATATCGAATTCTTCGGCAAGTTCTACGAGGAAGGCGGCGTGCCGTTCCGGCCGCTGCAGTACAACACGCGCTATGTCAGATTCGGCGCCGTCGACTGACAGCAATGATATTGAGGAGGTATTACCATGGAATGGGGTCTGATTCTCACCTTCGCCGCGATTGCGCTGGCGGTTGTTCTGCCCGGTCTGGGCTCCGCCAAGGCCGTGGGTTTCGCCGGTGAGACCGCATCCGGTGTCTCCACGGAGAACCCGGAGGTCAACTCCAAGCTGCTCGTGCTGCAGCTGCTGCCGGCTACGCAGGGTATCTACGGCTTCCTGATCGCCGTGATCGTGATGATCAAAACCGGCATCCTGACCGGCAACATCGCGAACATCAGCCTGAGCGCCGGCGTTTCGATGCTCATCGCAGTGCTGCCGATTGCCATCGTGGGCTATTTCTCCGCGATCAAGCAGGGCAAGGTGGCCTGCTCCGGCATGCTGCTGACCGGCAAGCGCCCGGAGATGAGCGGCAAGGCCATCACGATGACCGTCATGGTCGAGACCTACGCCGTGCTGGCGCTGCTGGTCTCCTTCCTCGCCGTGTTCTTCGGCGTGGTGCTGTGAGTCCGGAAAGGGAGCTGAAACATGGACGCGACAGCAATCCTGAATAAGATTCAAGCCGACGCGAAGGATGCCGCTGCCGCCATTCTGCGGGACGCGCGGGAGAAAGCTGCCGCGCAGACCCGCGCCGCGGAGGAGCGGGTGGAGACAGCCCGGGAGCGGGCGCGGAAACAGGCCGCCGCCGACGCGGAGGGCGCGACCGCCCGCATGACCCGCATGGCGGAGCTGGAGGAGCGCAAGCTGCTGCTGGCTGACAAGCGGCAGATGATCAGTCGCGCGTTTGATATGGCGCTGGCCGGAATGGAAGCCATGGACGCGGCCGAGGCGCAGCGCTTCCTGGTGGCCGTGATCGCGGAGGTTGCGGACGGCGACGAAATGGTGATCCCTGGAGCGCAGCACTGCACCTGGCTGGACGACGGCTTCCTCGCGAAGGCCAACAGTGCCCTGCAGGCGGCTGGCAAGCCGGGGAAGCTGAAGCTCTCCGCCGAAAAGCGCGAAGGCGTCAGCGGCCTTGTGCTGCAGAAAGGCGAGACGGAGACCAACTGCTCCTATGCGGCCCTGCTGGAGAGCAGCCGCCTGCAGTTGGAGGCCTCTGTCGCGGCGATCCTCTTCCCCGAGGACTGATCAGACGGAAAGGAGGCTGGGAGATGCCTCAGATGAGTGTGCATTACGCGGCGGGCAGGATCTACATGCTGCGGCGTGACGCGCTGGACGTGAGCCGGGTGGAACGCCTGCTCTCCGCCTCCTCGCTGGCGGAGGCCCGCGGTGCCCTGTCCGACATGGGCTGGGCCGGGGCGGAGACGGAGGACTGGGAATCCCTGGCGGAGAAGCGCGTGCTGCAGGCTGTGGAGACAGTCCGCGCGCTGACCACCGATCAGCGGGTGACCGACTGCTTCCTCCTGAAATACGACGTATCGAATCTGAAGATGCTGCTGAAGGCCCGCACCCGGGGCACGGCGGTGCGGCGGCTGTCGCCCTGCGGCGCCCTCGACGCGGACGTGCTGCGGCACGCGGTGGCGGCGCATCAGTACGGCGCCCTGCCGGCCGAGCTCAGAGGCGCGATGGACAGCATCGAGAATCAGCTGCTGACCGAGACGAACCCGCTGGCGATGGATCTGGCGCTGGACCACGCGATGTACCGGCAGATCGCCGCCTGGCTGAAGGACACGAAGTGCGCCGAGGCAAAGAGGTATTTTGCGAACCGTGCCGACTGGCTCAACGTGGTGACCGTGCTGCGGCTGCGCCACATGGGCCGCGATGCTTCGGCCATGCGGGACATTGCCCTGCCCGGCGGCAGAATCCCTGCGGCTGCGCTGGCGGAGGCGGTCGATCAGCCGGAAAAGCTGCTGAGCCTGCTGCCCGCGGACGCGAATCCGAAGCTGCGGAGCGCCCTGACCGCCGCGGTGCAGTCCTTTTCTGCGGTGCCACATCTGGAGCGGGCCATTGACGACGCCCTGCTGGACGGCATGCGGGGCGGCCGCTATGAGTACATGAACCTGCCCTATATCATCAGCTATCTGCTGGGCACGGAGCGGGAGGCCGCCGCGGTGCGGCTGATCCTCTCCGGCAAGGCGAACGGCTTTGCGCAGGAGGCTGTGCGGGAAAGGCTGCGTGATTTGTATGCCTGACAACTGGAACGGCCGCATGGGTGTGGTCGGCGAGCGCGACGCGGTGCTGGCCTTCGGGGCCATCGGCATGGAATCCATCGCGGTATCCAGCCCGGAGGAGGCCACTGCCGCCCTGCACCGGCTGGCGACGGCCGGCGTGCCGATCATCTTCATCACCGAGACCTGCGCCGAATGGGTGCCGGAGGCGCTGGAAAAGTACAAGACCATGCCGCAGCCTGCGGTGATCCCCATCCCCGGGGCCTCCGGCTCCACCGGGTTTGGCCGGAAGAAGGTGCGCCAGAATGTGGAAAAGGCCATTGGCGCGGACATTCTCTTCCACGGGGACGAAGAAACTGAGAAGAAAGAAGGGACATGACCATGCCGCAGGGTACCATTGTGAAGGTGGCGGGCCCGCTGATTGTCGCCGAAGGCATGGCGGATTGCCGCATGTATGACGTGGTGCGCGTGTCCAGACACCGTCTGGTGGGCGAGATCATCGAGCTGCGCGGCGACAAAGCATCCATCCAGGTATATGAGGAGACCGCCGGCCTCGGCCCCGGCGAACCGGTGGAGTCCACCGGCGCGCCGCTGTCCGCGGAGCTGGGCCCGGGCCTGATCGAGTCGATCTTCGACGGCATTCAGCGCCCGCTGAACGTGATCCGCGACCTGGCGGGCGAGCGCATCACGCGCGGCATCGAGGTGCCGTCGCTGAACCGCGAAAAGAAATGGGTGTTCGAGCCCCGCGTGATTCCCGGCGACCGCGTGCAGCAGGGGAGCATCATCGGCATTGTCCAGGAGAGCGCCGTCGTGGAGCACCGCATCATGGTGCCCAAGGGGATCTCCGGCCGGGTGAAGGACATCCGCCACGGCGCGTTCACGATCACGGAAACCGTCTGCGAGGTGGAGGACGACAACGGCCAGATTCACAGCGTCTCCATGATGCAGAAGTGGCCTGTCCGCCGGGGCCGTCCCTACGCGGAGAAGCTCGCCCCCGTGACCCCCATGGTCACCGGCCAGCGCGTGATTGATACCTTCTTCCCCATCGCCCAGGGCGGCGTGGCGGCGGTGCCCGGCCCCTTCGGCAGCGGCAAGACCGTTGTGCAGCATCAGCTGGCCAAGTGGGCGGAGGCGGACATCATTGTCTACGTCGGCTGCGGCGAGCGCGGCAACGAGATGACCGACGTGCTGCGGGAGTTCCCCGAGCTGCACGATCCGCGTACCGGCGAGAGCCTGATGAAGCGCACCGTGCTGATCGCCAACACCTCCGATATGCCGGTGGCCGCCCGCGAGGCCTCCATCTACACGGGCATCACGATTGCCGAATACTTCCGCGACATGGGCTACCGCGTCGCCATCATGGCCGACTCCACTTCCCGCTGGGCGGAAGCGCTCCGCGAGATGTCCGGCCGTCTGGAGGAGATGCCCGGCGAGGAAGGCTACCCCGCGTACCTGGCCTCCCGCATTGCGGAATTCTATGAGCGGGCCGGCTCCGTGCGTTGCCTCTCCGACCGGGAACGCTACGGCGCAATCTCCGCGATCGGCGCTGTGTCGCCGCCCGGCGGCGATATCTCCGAGCCGGTCAGCCAGGCCACGCTGCGAATCGTGAAGGTCTTCTGGGGCCTGAGCGCCTCCCTGGCCTACAAGCGGCATTTCCCCGCCATTGACTGGCTGCAGAGCTATTCGCTCTATCTGGACCGCCTGGCGCCCTGGTTCTCCGACAATGTGTCGCCCGAATGGATGGAGATGCGTTCGCAGGCCATGCGGGTGCTGCAGGAGGAGGCCGAGCTGAACGAGATCGTGCAGCTGGTCGGCATCGACGCGCTGAGCTGGAAGGATCGCCTGACCCTGGAGGTGGCGCGCTCCATCCGCGAGGACTATCTGCATCAGAACGCCTTCGACGACGTGGACACCTACACCAGCCTGGACAAGCAGTTCGCGATGATGCGCATGATCCTCATGTACTATGAAAAAGGCAAGGCCGCGCTGGACGCCGGCGCGAATCTGTCCGCCGTGATCGGCCTGCCGGTGCGGGAGCGCATCGGCCGCGCCAAGTACATCCCGGAGGATCGGCTGAGCGAGTTTGAGAACATCGAGAGCGATCTGCTCTCGGAGACCGCCGCACTCATGGAACAGGGAGGGGAGCGCTGATGCTGAAGGAATACCATTCCATCCGGGAAGTCGTCGGCCCCCTGATGCTGGTGGAGGGCGTGTCGGGCGTCACCTATAACGAGCTGGTGGAGATTCGCCAGGCCGATGGCGAGATTCGCGCGGGCAAGGTGCTGGAGGTCAACGGAGACCATGCGCTGGTGCAGCTGTTCGAATCCTCCAACGGCCTGAAGATCAGCGACTCCTCCGTGCGCTTCCTGGGCCGCGGGCAGGAGCTGAGCGTGTCGATGGACATGCTGGGCCGCGTGTTCGACGGCATGGGCCGTCCCCACGACGGCGGGCCGGAGCTGATTCCGGAGAAGCGCATGGACATCAACGGCGCGCCGCTGAATCCCGCCGCGCGCGACTATCCCAACGAGTTCATTCAGACCGGCGTCAGCGCGATCGACGGCCTGAACACACTGGTTCGCGGCCAGAAGCTGCCGGTGTTCTCTGGCTCCGGTCTGCCCCACGCGCAGCTGGCGACGCAGATCGCCCGCCAGGCCACCGTGCTGGGCAAGGACGAGAGCTTCGCCGTGGTGTTCGGTGCGATCGGCATCACGTATGAGGAAGCGGACTACTTCATCTCCGACTTCCGCCGCACCGGCGCCATCGAGCGCTCTGTGCTGTTCATGAATCTGGCCAACGACCCCGCCATCGAGCGCATCGCGACGCCGAAGATGGCCCTGACCGCCGCCGAGTACCTGGCCTATGAAAAGGGCATGCACGTGCTGGTCATCCTGACCGATATCACGAACTACTG
>CAMNHF010000025.1 GCA_946538975.1 uncultured Clostridia bacterium
TCTCCTCCACGTCGATCAGCGTGGTGTACAGGCCGTTCACCCGCTGGTACTTCCACAGGGCCAGCACCTGGTCCTGCCACGCGGAGCGGATCATGCGCATCGCCGCGTTCTCCCGCTTCGTGATGTCGTACAGCTCGATGGCCGCCGCCGTGAACCACGCGTTGCCGCGCGCCCAGAAGGCCTCCGCGAAGTTGTGCCGCCGGTCGAAGGTCCAGCCGTGGTAGAACAGGCCGCTGACCTTGTTCTGCAGGTAGCGGACGTGGATCAGGAACTGGTACTCCGCCTCCTCGATCAGCTCCGGCCGCTCCAGCACCACGCCGGCCTTGGCCAGGAAGAGGCAGACCATGAACAGCGTGTCGCACCACAGCTGCTGATAGTGCTTGTTCCACACCGTGCAGTGCTGCAGTCCGCCGTACTCGGTGCGGGGCATCTCCTTCATCACCCAGTTGATCCAGCTCTCGATCTCCGGCAGCAGGGCCGGGTCGCGGGTCTCGTCGTACAGGCAGCAGAGGGTCAGCACGGGCGCCACGGTGTTCACGTTGCGGTGCGGCTTCTGCTCACGGCTGAGCATGTCCCGGTACCAGCCGGTCAGGTAGTCCAGCACGGCCGGATCCTTCCCCTGCTGCCAGGTCTTGTAGATGCCGTAGAGGGCGACGCCGGTGGGCCACTCCCAGTTGTTCATGGTCAGGTGGCCGCGGGAGGGGTCGTTGCCGTCTGCGCGCTGCAGCATGCCCAGCACCCGGTTGGCGGTCTCACGGAGATCCATCGGTGATCACATCCTGCCATATTGATTTTTTACACCGCGGCCCGCGCGGATTTGATAGCCCTTACATTATGTGCTTTTCATATCTGTTTGTCAATGGGTTTTTCCAAAAAACCATGAATTCATCCCGTAAACGACATGTGCGGCGGCAATTTCCGCCCCCCGGCTTTTCCCCGCGCCGGCGAAAAAACTGCTCCGGCGGCTTGCGTTTCTGCGGGGAATCAAGTACAATAAAATGGAAATCAAATGTCTTCACGGCCGGCGGCGGGGACCGCTGACCGGCGCATCAGGAGGAAGCACGCATGAAGAAAGCGCTGATTACGGGCATCACGGGGCAGGATGGCTCCTATCTGGCCGAATTCCTGCTGGAGAAGGGCTATGAGGTGCACGGCATCCACCGGCGCGCCTCGATCTCGAACCTGGGCCGCATCGAACACATCCTCGGGAAAATCACCCTGCACGACGGCGATCTGTCCGACTCCTCTTCGCTGATCCGCATCATCGGCCTGACGCAGCCGGACGAGATCTACAACCTCGCCGCGCAGAGCCATGTGCAGGTCTCCTTCGACGTGCCCGAGTATTCCGGCGATGTGGACGCCCTGGGCGTGCTGCGCGTACTGGAGGCCGTGCGCATCCTGGGCCTCACGAAGAAGACCCGCGTGTACCAGGCCTCGACCTCGGAGCTCTACGGCAAGGTGGAGGAGATTCCCCAGCGGGAGACGACGCCCTTCCACCCCTATTCCCCCTACGCGGTGGCGAAGCAGTACGGCTTCTGGATCACGAAGGAATACCGCGAGGCCTACGGCATGTTCGCCTGCAACGGCATCCTGTTCAACCATGAGAGCGAGCGGCGCGGCGAGAACTTCGTCACGAGAAAGATCACCCTGGCGGCGGGCCGCATTGCCGAGGGGCTGCAGGATCACCTGGAGCTGGGCAACATGGACAGCCTGCGCGACTGGGGCTACGCGAAGGACTATGTGGAGTGCATGTGGCTGATCCTGCAGCAGGACAAGCCGGAGGACTTCGTCATCGCCACCGGCGAGCAGCACACCGTGCGGGACTTCACCGAGCGGGCCTTCGCGGCCAACGGCATCACGCTCCGCTGGGAGGGCGCCGGCGTGGACGAGAAGGGCTACGACGCCGCGACCGGGAAGATGCTGGTCTGCGTGAACCCGCAGTGGTTCCGGCCCACGGACGTGGACAACCTCTGGGGCGACCCGACCAAGGCGAAGACACAGCTGGGCTGGGATCCGCAGAAGACCTCCTACCCGGAGCTGGTACGGATCATGGCGGAGCACGACCGGAAGCTGGCGCGGCAGGAGCGCGCGATGCGGGAGGCGGAAGCAAAATGATGGAGAAGGACGCGAAAATCTATGTCGCCGGCCACCGGGGCATGGTGGGCAGCGCGATTGTGCGGGAGCTGCAGCGGCAGGGCTACACGAACATCGTCACCCGGACGCACCGGGAGCTGGACCTGACCCGGCAGGAGGCGGTGGAAGCCTTCTTCGCGGCGGAGAAGCCGGAGTACGTCTTCCTCGCGGCGGCAAAGGTCGGCGGCATCGTCGCCAACGCCGAGGCGCTGGCCGACTTCATGTATGAGAACATGATCCTGGAGATGAACGTGATCCACGCCGCCTGGGTGAACGGCTGCAAAAAGCTGGAATTCCTCGGCTCCAGCTGCATCTATCCGCGCATGGCGCCCCAGCCGATGCCGGAGAGCTGCCTGCTGACCAGCGAGCTGGAGAAGACCAACGAGGCCTACGCCCTGGCGAAGATCTCCGGCCTCAAATACTGCGAGTTCCTGAACCGGCAGTACGGCACGGACTACATCTCCGTGATGCCGACGAACCTCTACGGCCCGAACGACAACTATCACCCGACCCACAGCCATGTGCTGCCGGCGCTGATCCGCCGCTTCCACGAGGCGAAGGTGTCGGGCGCGCCCTATGTCACCTGCTGGGGCGACGGCAGCCCCCTGCGCGAGTTCCTCTATGTGGACGACCTGGCGAACCTGTGCGTCTTCCTGATGAACCACTACAGCGGCAACGAGACCGTCAACGCCGGCACCGGCAAGGAGCTGAGCATCCGCGAGCTGACCGAGCTGGTCGCGAAGGTGATCGGCTACACGGGCGAGATCCGCTGGGACACCACGAAGCCCAACGGCACGCCGCGCAAGCTGCTGGACGTCAGCAAGGCCACCGCTCTGGGCTGGACCTACCGGACCGAGCTGGAGGAGGGCATCCGCCTGAGCTACGAGGACTTCCTGCACAACCCGATGCGGGCCGAGCGGTAAGGCTGTCCGGCCGGCGAACGAGGAGGGCGCCGCATGAACATCATTCTCCTGTCCGGCGGGTCGGGCAAGCGCCTGTGGCCGCTCAGCAACGACATCCGCTCCAAGCAGTTCATCCGGCTGTTCAAGGCGGAGGACGGCAGCTATGAGTCGATGATCCAGCGGATGTACCGGATGATCCGTGCGGCGGACCCGGAGGCTGTGGTGACCGTGGCGACCAGCCGCGCCCAGGTCTCCGCGATCCACAACCAGCTGGGCCCCGACGTGGGCATCTCCGTGGAGCCCTGCCGCCGCGACACCTTCCCGGCCATCGCCCTGGCCGCGGCCTATCTGCGGGACGTGAAGGGCCTGGACGAGGGGGAGCCGGTGGTCATCTGCCCCGCCGACCCCTATGTGGACGCCGACTACTTCGAGGCCCTGCGCGGCCTGGGCGAGCAGGCGGCCAGGGGCGAGGCGAACCTGGTGCTGATGGGCATCGAGCCGACCTACCCCAGCGAGAAATACGGCTACATCCTGCCGGAGGATGACGGCGCCGTCGCGGCGGTGCGCACGTTCAAGGAGAAGCCGGACGCGGCCACGGCGGCGGAGTACATCCGGCAGGGCGCGCTGTGGAATGGCGGCGTGTTCGCCTGCCGGCTCGGCTACGTGCTGGACCGGGCGCGGGAGCTGCTGCAGTTCACGGACTACCACACGCTGCTGGCGAACTACGAGCACGCGACGAAGATCAGCTTCGACTACGCCGTGGTGGAGCAGGAGAAGCACATCCAGGTCATGCGCTTCGCCGGCCGCTGGATGGATCTGGGCACGTGGAACACGCTGACCGAGGCCATGGGCGAGCGCAGCTACGGCAAGGCGACCATGGACGACACCTGCGAGAACGTGCACATCCTCAACGAGCTGAATGTGCCGGTCATCGCCCTGGGCCTGCGCGACGTGGTGATCTCCGCCTCGCCCGAGGGCATCCTCGTCTCGGATAAGGAGCGCTCCTCCCACCTGAAGCCCTTCGTGGACGCGATCCAGCAGCAGGTGATGTTCGCCGAGAAGAGCTGGGGCAGCTACACGGTGCTGGACGTGGAGGACCGGAGCCTGACCGTGAAGGTGACGCTGCAGCCGGGCCACCGCATGCACTACCACAGCCACGCCCACCGCGACGAGACCTGGACGGTGGTGGAGGGCGAGGGCACCGCGATCCTGGATGACGCGGAGATCGCCCTGCACCCCGGCGTAATGCTGCGCCTCCCCGCCGGCTGCCGCCACACCGTGATCGCCCGCACCGCCATGACCCTGATCGAGGTGCAGCTGGGCGAGAACATCGCCGCGGAGGACAAGCAGAAATACTCCCTGGAGCAGCGCTACGGCAAGCACCGCTGAGCCGCCGCATGTGAAAAAAACAAAATTCCCGCCAAACTGAACGAAAACCATGGATTTCGTATAAGTATACTTATATGAAATCTTGCGATTTCGTTCAGTTTGTTGTATAATCAAGGCAAAGAGGTGATGAAGATGGCGATTGTCACGCCTGAACGGATCCTGAAAATCCTCCGTGCCTACAATCCCTGGTGGGTCACCGGACATGTTCCGCAGGATTTTCTCAAGAGCTACCGCCGCCTGGCTTATGATGAGGCAATGGAGCGGCTGGATCAGACGGAGATCCGGCGGACCGTCGTGCTGACCGGCACGCGGCGCGTCGGCAAGACGACCATTGAGTATCAGATGATCGAAACCCTTCTGAACAGGGGGATTGCGCCGGGCCGGATTGTCTTCATCTCACTGGATCATCCCATGCTGAAGCTCAGCAGCCTGAATGAGATTCTGGACTGCTACCACGAAAATGTGTGGCCCACGCAGGATGTGTATTACTTCTTTGACGAGGTGCAGTATGCCAGCGACTGGGACCAGTGGCTGAAGACCATCTACGATCTGCAGCCGCAGACCCGCTGCGTTGCCACCGGCTCAGCCAGTCCGGCTCTCGTCAAGGGCAGCACGGAGAGCGGTGCCGGCCGGTGGAGCGTCATTCAGGTGCCCACGCTGTCCTTCTATGAATACTGCTGTCTGACGGGCGTGGACGTGCAGGGCCTGGACTGTGCGGTTCGTCCGGCATCCTTTCTTAACATGACACAGCCGGAGCGGACCGGGGTCATGTTGAAGCTGAGCCCGCTGCAGAATTATTTCAGCCGCTATCTCCGGGTCGGCGGCTTCCCGGAGCTCGCCCTGGCGGGAAGCGATCTGCTGGCGCAGCAGACGATGCGCGAGGATGTGGTGGACAAGGTCCTGAAGCGTGATCTGCCTTCCCTGTACAACATCCGGAGCGCGACGGAACTGGAGCGGATCTTCCTGTATCTGTGCAATGTCTCCTCCGGCATCGTGTCCTTTGCGGCCATGGCGAGAGAACTGGACGGCGTGAGCCGCGCGACGGTGGAGAACTATGTCCGCTATCTGGAGAGCGCCAATCTGATCTACCTGAGCTGGCCGGTTGATCTCGGCGGGCGGAAGCCGCTCAAAGCGCAGCCGAAGGTCTATATTGCCGACGCGGCGATCCGGAACGCGGTGCTCATGGACGACGATGTGCTGACCGATCCGGAGGAGCTGGGCAAGGTGGTGGAGACGGCGGTATACAAGCACATCGCCTCGTTCTACGCCCGGAAAGCCACCCGGATCGGCTATTGCCGCGGCGGAAACAGGGATCAGGAAGTCGACATCGCTGTGGACGCTGCCGGAGGCCGCTATGTGCTGATTGAGGTTAAGTACCGCGAACAGGCGCCGATTCCCGAAAGCGATGCCATTGTGGAGCTGAGCCGGGAGGCAGCCCTTTCCATCATCGTGACGAAGCGCGCGGATGACTATGGCGTGCACAATGCGCGGGGCGGGGAGCGGCTGATCCGGATTCCGGCCTTTGCCTTCCTCTATCTGCTGGGGCATGCGGAAAAGCATGGCGGCACAAGAGGCTGAGCGGGTTTCATTCCAGGCCCGGGCGCACCTCCCGCCCGGCCTTTTTCGCATGAAAAAGGCGCGGCGGTGAAGCCGCGCCGTGGGGTTGGGGAAGCGTGATTACGCCTTGCCGTTGCAGCCGAGCACGTCGACGATCTTGTGGCGGACCATGTCGCGCAGGGCGGCGCGGGCTTCGGTCAGGTACTGCCGCGGGTCGAAGTGGTCGGGATGCTCGAAGAGGTGCTTGCGGATCATGGCGGTGAAGGCCAGGCGCAGGTCGGAGTCGATGTTGATCTTGCAGACCGCCATCGTGGCCGCCTTGCGCAGCTGCTCCTCGGGGATGCCCACCGCGTCCGGCAGACGGCCGCCGAACTCGTTGATGATCTTCACGAATTCCTGCGGCACGGAGGAAGCGCCGTGCAGCACGATCGGGAAGCCGGGCAGGCGCTTGGAGACCTCTTCCAGGATGTCGAAGCGCAGGGGCGGCGGCACCAGGATGCCTTCCGCGTTGCGGGTGCACTGGGCGGCGGTGAACTTGTACGCGCCGTGGGAGGTGCCGATGGCGATGGCCAGGGAGTCGCAGCCCGTGCGGGTGACGAACTCTTCCACTTCCTCGGGGCGGGTGTAGGAGGAATCCTCGGCGGAGACGTTCACTTCGTCCTCCACGCCGGCCAGGCTGCCCAGCTCGGCCTCGACGACGACGCCGTGATCGTGGGCGTATTCCACCACGCGGCGGGTTTCCGCGATGTTCTCCTCGAAGGGCAGGCCGCTCTTGTCGATCATGACGGAGGAGAAGCCGCCGTCAATGCAGGACTTGCAGGTCTCGAAGTCGGGGCCGTGGTCCAGGTGCAGCGCGATGGGCAGGCCGGTCTCCTCGACGGCGGCGTGCACCATGGCGACCAGATAACGGTGGTTCGCGTAGGCGCGGGCGCCCTTGCTGACCTGGAGAATGACAGGCGCGTTCTCCATCTTCGCCGCTTCGGTGATGCCCTGCACGATCTCCATGTTGTTCACGTTGAACGCGCCGACGGCATAGCCGCCCTCGTACGCCTTGCGGAACATTTCAGTTGTTGTCACGATGGCCATTGGACAGAACCTCCTTGTGTCGATTTGGTCTCCGCCCCCATTATAGCACAGGACGGCGGACTTGCAAAGTGGGCCGGAAAAAGTTTGTTGCGCCTTCCTCGCCGTGCAAGTTACTGCTCAGCCAGCCGGCCCTTATGTATCTGCGAGGATCGGGAACGCATACACAATGCCGGAAACCTCCTGCCCCCAGGAAAGGGCTTTGGGGAAAGATGGGGGCCTGGGGGAAGGAAAGCCCTTTTCGGCCTCGAAAAGGGTTTCCTTCCCCCAGGAGCTGAGCAGTAACCCTCACAATGATTTTTCTCCGGATGGAGGAAACCGGCGCCGGACGTCGAATCTGGGAAATATCAACAGAAAAAGGGGGCTGCAGCGATGCGCAGCAATATACAGTCCGGCGAGGGGCGCTTTGCCCTGCTGGTCACCGGGGATGGCCTGCCTATGGATACGGTCAGCGAGCTGCTGGCGCTCACGCCCACGCGGACGGTCCGCAAGGGCGATCTGCTCAACCGCCTGCCGGAGATCCGCGCCGAGCGGGATGAGTGGATCCTGCGCATGCCGTTGACCACGCCGCTGGCGACGGACAGCGCACTGAACAATCTGCTGAGCCACCTGAACCGCCGCCAGGCCCAGCTGACGCAGGTGACGGGCCTGGGCGAGGTCACCCTGCGGCTGAGTGTCCAGTCCGACACCGCGCAGATGACTTACCGCCTGATGCCGCAGACGCTGACCGGCCTGGCCGAGCTGGGCCTGCCGCTGGAGGTCTCCTCGGTGAGCTGGGGCGAGGTGGGCATCTGACGCCGTTTTCACGGGTTTCGACGGAGGGAGCCGCGGGCTTCCTCTGTTTTTCGGGAGGAGAGAACATGCGCTGCAATCTGTGCCCGCGCCGCTGCGGGGCGGAGCGGACGGAATCGGCCGGCACGGGCCTGTGCGGCATGCCGGAGGAGATGCGCATCGCGCGGATCGCGCCGCATCTGTGGGAGGAGCCGCCCATCAGCGGCCAGCGGGGCACCGGCGCGGTGTTTTTTTCCGGCTGCACGCTGCGCTGCGCCTTCTGCCAGAATGCGGAGATCAGCCACCGGGGCGCCGGCCGGGCCTTCACGCCGCGGCAGCTGGCGGACAGCCTGCGCCGCCTGGAGGAGATGGGCATGCAGTCCATCAGCTTCATCACCGCGACGCCCTTTGTGCCGAGGATTCTGGACACGCTGGAGCTCTGGCGGCCCCATGTGCCCGTGGTATGGAACACCTCCGGCTACGAGACCGTGGAGACTCTGCGCCGCCTGGAGGGCGCGGTGGACGTGTACCTGCCGGATCTCAAGCATTACAGCCCGCGCCTGGGCGGCCTGATCGCCCGCGCTCCGGACTACTTCGAGGCGGCCTCGGCGGCGATCCGCGAGATGGTGCGCCAGTGCGGCGTGCCGCAGTACAGCCCGGAGGGGATCATGACGCGCGGGGTGCTGATCCGCCACCTGATCCTCCCGGGCTGCACCTCGGACAGCATCCGGCTGCTGCAGTGGGTGCGCGACGAGCTGCCGGAGGGCATTCCGGTCAGCCTGATGCAGCAGTATGTGCCCTGCAACAATGTGGCGATCCCGGGCCTCCAGCGGCGCATCACCCCGCGCGAGTATCACCGCGTGTGCGAATACATGCGGGAGATCGGCCTGCCCGGCTTCACCCAGGGCGCCACATCGGCCACGGTGGACTTTGTGCCGGTGTTCAATCAGGACGAGAGCTTTGTGCAGCCCTGACGGCGGCGCGCTTGCCGCGGGGGCGGATCGCGTGCTGCGGGCAGACCAGCAGGCACAGGTGGCAGCCGACGCACTTCCGGCCGCTCAGCACCGGATGGCGATTGCGGTCCATGCGGATCGCCTGGTGGCCGCCGTCCATGCAGGAGATGGCGCAGCGTCCGCAGCCGATGCAGCGCTCCCGGATGAACTGCGGATAGACCACCGTGTCCCGCTCCAGCACCTCGGCAGTGGGGCTGAGCGTGTCCAGGCCCAGGCCGACGGCTTCGCGCACGCTGCCGAAGCCCTTCTCCGCCAGGAAGAGGTTCAGCCCCTCCTTCAGGTCGTCAATGATGCGGTAGCCGTACTGCATCACCGCCGTGGTCACCTGGATTGAGCCGCCGCCCAGCAGGATGAATTCCAGCGCGTCCTGCCAGGTCTCCACGCCGCCCATGGCCGACAGGTGCATCCCCCGGAGGGCGGGATTCTGCGCCAGCTCGGCGATGAAGCGCAGGGCGATCGGCTTCACGGCCGCGCCGCTGTAGCCGCCCACCGCGCTCCGGCCGTGGACCGCCGGGGCGGAGACATAGGTGTGGGGATTGATGCCCACGATGGAGCGGATCGTGTTGATGGCGGCGATGCCGTCCGCCCCGCCCCGCCGGGCTGCCTCCGCGGCCGGGTTCATGCTGGCCACATTGGGCGTCAGCTTGGCCAGCACGGGGATGCGGCAGGCTTTTTTTGCGGCGGCGGTGAAGCGCTCCACCAGCTCGGGCACCTGGCCGATGTCCACGCCCAGGCCGGGCTCCGCCATGTTGGGACAGGAGAAGTTCAGCTCCACCGCGTCTGCGCCGTTTTCCTCGCAGCGCCGCGCCAGCTCTGCCCACTCCTCCTCGTTCTGGCCCATGATGGAGGCCAGGATGAATTTGCGCGGATGGCGGGCCTTCAGCCGGCGGAAGGTTTCCATGTTTTCCGCGACGCTGTGGTCGGAGAGCTGCTCGATGTTCTTGAAGCCGATGATGCTGCCGTCGCCGCCGGTCACCGCGGAGAAGCGCGGCGAGGCCTCGTGGATGTCCAGCGTGCAGATCGTCTTGAAGCAGGCGCCGGCCCAGCCCGCGTCAAAGGCCCGGTCCAGCATGTCATAGCTGCTGGCCACCACGGAGGAGGACAGCAGGAAGGGGTTCTCCAGCGGAATGCCGCACAGATCGCACTGCAGCCGCGTCTCGTCCGCGGGCAGCGGCGTCTCGCACTCCGGCTTCACCTGGTAATACAGGCGGTTGATCAGCTCGCGGATCGGCACCTCCCCGGCCCGGACGCAGGCGCGCTCGCAGGGGGCCGGGCAGGTCAGGCAGGGATTGTGTTCCGGCAGGCGGCCGGCCGCGCCCTGTTCGTTCCGGAACCAGATGCTCCGGAGCAGGTCCGCCGGGTTCAGCTTGCCGCAGACGCTGCCGCAGGGCGCACTGCCGCACAGCACGCAGCGGATCATGTCGGATCGGGAGATGTTCGGTTCAGCCTGAATCATGGGAGACCTCCTTGTAGCGGCGAAGTCCCGGCGCCGCGGTTTTTGGGGGGGGGAATGGGGCTGCTTTGTTTGCATCAGTATCCGAATTCATATGGATACCAGTCATCGGGCATCAAATCGGCACAGCCACTTTTTCCCCACCATGAGTAATCAGTTCGCCAATCATACTTTGCGACATATTCGCCATAGAAGAACATCCGGCCTTCATCACATCTGCGATAAAACAGACCCTCTACACAAGTTCCATCAGCATGATGTATAGCGCCAAACATCCGAAATGCCTTTGTTATTGGAATTGCGCCTCCGTTCTTATACTGGATTAGTGTATCGTGCATTTTATACCCTGAGTTTATCAAGTATTTTTCGCCGGCGTTAAACGTAAATGAAACCAGTGCATCAAATTGCGATTGATTGAGAGAAACCTTATTTGAAGAGCAGAAAGAGTTAACTGTGGCTTCATAAGAATCGAGATCATCACGCAAGAATTGTTCTGCCTGAGCATCAGTTATGGTTTGACCTTGATAGACTCCATCTGTATGACCATAACCAATCGTCCACTTTCCACCCAAATCATCCCAATAAGCTTCATTATGGTCGGAACCCTCGCGCGTTTTGATATAATTGATTCCTGCGGCACTCGTTGTTTTTGCACCTGAATATGATGAAGCGTTACTCCGAAACACTTCAATATACTGCATTTTCCGCGCTCCATAGGCATTAACAAACTCTTGCCATGTGAACGTTTTTTCTCTGAGAATATTATTCCCATCAGAATTGGCGTCAATTATGGTAAAACCACTATCAGTAATTGCTGTGATGATCAGAGAGTGATAATTGTAATTCCCTCCTCCATTTGATGTTCGAATATGTGCACCTACTTCTGCATAATTCTTAATCCAATTCTTTAATGTGCTTGCATCATAGGATAGCGCGTTGTTTTCTCCCCCGACAACACGGATAAAGGAACCTACTCCAAATTGTGAACTGCCAGAAAAGGAGAAATCACCATAAAGACGATACTGTACATATCGTGCATATCCCAGGCACTCCGAACCTCTAAGATCTATTGTTGTTCCATTTGTATATACGTAACAGTCAGATGTCCATCTATGCCCATCACCCGGGCGATACTGACTGTCCAGCGCAGCAATTACACTTCCATTGATTCCACTCGCCACCGTCACATATTCGTGTGCAGACTCCTTATAGACATGCCGCCCTTCAGCATCATATACATTGACAGCCGCATAATACGTGCCGCTTGTCTTGAACTTTGCATCGCCAAACACGGGGTACTCAACGAATGTGCCCGTGACGTTGGTGAACGTCTGCTCGTGGATGCAGCCGCCAACGCCCTCCTGATAGGCTCTCATCACCACTGTATACGGAGCCTTGCCTCCGGAGAAGGTAACATTGTACCAAGCGTCCTCGCTCCACGCAGGCCTGGGTGCCCGAACCAGCTCGGTGATGCTCATGCCTGCGGTACCGGCCGTGTGCCTGGACTCCTGATAGATGTAGGTGCCCTTGGCGTCGTAAACGGTAACTGCGGCATAATACGTGCCGCTTTCCTTATACTTTGCATCGCCGAACACAGAGTACCGGATGCTTGTCGCTGTTGTGCTCTCGATGATCTGTTCGTGGATGCAGCCGCCAACGCCTTCCTTGTAGGCCCTCATGATGACCCTGTACGGAGCCGTACCGCCTGTGAAGGTAACCTGATACGATGCATCCTCATCGTAAGCAGGAAGCGTAAAGGGATAGAGCGCTGTGAACTTCATGCCAACCGCGACAGTGCATTCAGCCGTCTTGCTGCCGTTGGCTGTGGTGGCTGTGATGACAGAATTGCCTGCCGCTTTCGCGGTCACCACGCCGCTGCTGCTGACAGTGGCCACGCTTGTGTTGCTGCTCGTCCAGGAAACGGTCTTATTCGTGGCATTGGAGGGTGAAACGGTTGCCGTCAGGGTTTCTGTCTTGTTGACGTCAAGGCAGACGAATGTTTTGTTCAGCGTGACGCCGGTAACAGGCACAGGAACCGTTACGGCGCATGTCGCCGTCTTACCGCCATCAGCGGTCGTCACTGTAATGTTGGCTGTCCCGTACGCCTTCGCGGTCACGACGCCGCTGCTGCTGACAGTCGCAATACTGGTATTGCTGCTGGTCCAGGTGACGGACTTGTTGCTGGCATCGGACGGTGTGACCGTCGCGGTGAGGGTCTCCGTCTTGCCCTTGTTGATCGTAGTGGTCGATTTGTTCAGGGAGACACCGGTCACAGGCACGTTGACCGTGACAGTGCAGGAGGCGGTCTTGGCGCCATCGGCTGTGGTGACGGTGATAGTTGCCGTTCCCTTTGCCTTCGCGGTCACGACGCCGCTGGAGCTGACAGTCGCAATACTGGTATTGCTGCTGGTCCAGGTGACGGACTTGTTGGAGGCGTCAGAGGGAGAGACCGTCGCGGTGAGGGTCTCCGTCTTGCCTTTATCGATCGTAGTGGTCGATTTGTTCAGGGAGACACCGGTCACGGGCACGTTGACCGTGACAGTGCAGGAAGCGGTCTTGGCGCCATCGGCTGTGGTGACGGTGATGGTTGCCGTTCCCTTTGCCTTCGCGGTCACGACGCCGCTGGAGCTGACAGTTGCAACAGTTGTATTGCTGCTGGTCCAGGTGACGGACTTGTTGGAGGCGTCGGACGGTGCGACAGTTGCGGTGAGGGTCTCCGTCTTGCCCTTGTTGATCGTAGTGGTCGATTTGTTCAGAGAAACACCGGTCACGGGCACGTTGACTGTGACAGTGCAGGAAGCGGTCTTGGCGCCATCGGCTGTGGTGACGGTGATAGTTGCCGTTCCCTTTGCCTTCGCGGTCACGACGCCGCTGGAGCTGACAGTCGCAATACTGGTATTGCTGCTGGTCCAGGTGACGGACTTGTTGGAGGCGTCAGAGGGAGAGACCGTCGCGGTGAGGGTCTCCGTCTTGCCCTTGTTGATCGTAGTGGTCGATTTGTTCAGAGAAACACCGGTCACGGGCACGTTGACTGTGACAGTGCAGGAAGCGGTCTTGGCGCCATCGGCTGTGGTGACGGTGATGGTTGCCGTTCCCTTTGCCTTCGCGGTCACGACGCCGCTGGAGCTGACAGTGGCGACACTGGTATTGCTGCTGGTCCAGGTGACGGCCTTATTGGTGGCGTCGGACGGTGCGACCGTTGCGGTGAGGGTCTCCGTCTTGCCTTTATCGATCGTAGTGGTCGATTTGTTCAGGGAGACACCGGTCACAGGCACGTTGACCGTGACAGTGCAGCTCGCCTTCGCCCCGCCGGCGGAGGAAGTGGCGGTGATTGTCGCCGTACCAGGACCAACTGCCACCACCTGTCCGGAGGCGTTGACCGTGGCCACATCGTTATTGCTGCTCGTCCAGTTCACGGTCAGGGCCGTGCCGTCGGAGGTCTGCGCGGGTGACACCGTGGCCTGCAGCGTTTCATTGCCGCCCTCCACCAGGGAGAGGCTGGTCTTGTTCAGGGCAACGGAAACAACCGTCACGGTGTACGTGCAGCTGGCCCCGCCCACTGCCGTTGTGCCGGTAATCACTGCGACGCCGGCTTTCTTGGCTGTATACTTGACCACCGGCTTCTGGATCGTGGTGGTGGCCGTGGCTGCGTCGATTTCCACCACGGAGGGGTCGCTGCTGGTCCAGTTGCAGGTGAAATCGCTGAGCGTGGCCGGCGTGATGGTTGACGTGATGCTCTTGACCGCGTTCAGAGCCACTACGTTTTTCACCGGGGAGATGTAATGGCGCACGACGGTCACCTGGCACACTGCGGTGTGTCCGCCGTCCTCGGTAGTGACGGCGATGTCGGCGGTTCCGGCAGCCTTCGCAGTCACGACGCCGCTGCTGCTGACGGTGGCCACGGAGGTATTGCTGCTGCTCCAAGTCACAGTCTTGTTGGTGGCGTCAGACGGTGTAATTGTTGCGGTCAGAACACAGGACCCACCTATGCTGATGGGCACAGAAGTCTGGTCCAATGAAACTGCATCAACGGGAACAATGTAATGGTAAGTGACTGCCCAATCATAGGCAGGGGTGCCCTCAACCGCCGTTACAGTCACCTGGCTCGGATCGGGGAGCGCATCTGCCGCAATGCTGGTGAGAGAGGCCGGCAGGTTAATCTCCCGCAGGCTGCTCTCGGCAAAGGCGAGGGCACCAATCCTTTTGATCCCCTCCGGCAGCACGACCTCGTCCAGGGAGAGGTCGCCGTAGAAGGCTTCCGCCTCGATCTCCTCCACCGACGGCGGCAGCGCGAGAATCTCTGCCTGCGCGGCGCAGCAGAGCAGCATGAAAAGCGGCAGCAGGAGCGTCAGCCAGCGTGCGCGAAGTGTCATTCTGTCGTCCTCCTCGGATGAATTGTGCTGTGATCAGTATAGCGGATCTTTGCCTTCATTTCAACCGTTTTTTTCCAATTCGCCCGCTTTCCCTTTTTCCATCACAAAAAAACGGGGGGCATTCCCCCGTCATGGCGGTCAGCCTTCGCCGAAGAGCTCCTCGGCGAGGGCGCTGGCCTCCTCGTAGCGCTCGTAGGGCACGAAGAAGCGGAAGGTCTCGAAGCGGTTGCCGGTGGACATGGCCAGGCCGGCGCCCATCCGCCCCTTCTTCAGGAAAGGAATGCGGCAGTCGTTCAGGTTGTCCTCCAGGATGCTGCCCCAGATCTGGCCGCGCTCGGTCAGGAAGCAGACGTCCTTGGCCTCGGGCTCCCGCAGGTCGCTCTTGCGGCAGACCGGGCAGACCGGCCCCTCGCACAGGCGCATGCAGCGCGCACAGTACAGCATGATTCTCTCCTCCTGCAGTCAGGGCAGCCGCTGCATCACGACAGCGCCGCCGGTTTTCCAGATATGCCGTGCCGGCACGACGCCGCGCACGCAGGACAGCGGGTAGATGCGGCTCTCCCGGCCGATGACCGTGCCGGGATTCAGCACGCTGTTGCAGCCCACCTCGACGAAGTCCCCCAGCATCGCGCCGAACTTCTTCATGCCGGTGGGGACGTCGCCGTCCGCCCCGTGCACCACCACGGGCAGCTTGTCGCTCTTCACGTTGGAGGTGATGGAGCCGGCGCCCATGTGGCTCCTGTAGCCCAGGATGCTGTCGCCGACATAGTTGTAGTGGGGCACCTGCACCTTGTCGAACAGGATGACGTTCTTCAGCTCCACGGAGTTGCCCACGACGCAGCCCGCGCCGACCAGCGCGCTGCCGCGGACGAAGGCCCCGTGGCGCACCTCCGTCTCCGGCCCGATGATGCACACCTCGCCCAGGAAGGCGGTGGGCGCGATGACCGCGCTCCGGTGCACCCACACCCGCGGGCTGACTTCCTCATATTCCGCCGGATCCAGCCGGGCGCCCAGGGCGAGAATCTCCGCCTTGATGCCCGGCAGGGCCTCCCACGGCTGGGCGAACTGCGACAGCCATTCCCCCGCCAGCGAGTGGGTGAAATCAAACAGATCCGCTGTTGCGATCATGCTGTGTCTCCTCCTGTCCGCTCTTCAGGGAGCCTCGTAGCCCCGGCTGCGGATGACGTCCGTCACGCGGTCCACCAGCGCCTTGCAGGCCTCCGGGTCGCCGGCCTCCACCATGACGCGGATCAGCGACTCCGTGCCGCTCTCCCGCACGAGGATGCGGCCGCTCTCGCCCAGCTCCTGCGCCACGGCGGTGACGGCCTTGCTCACCTCGGGATCGGCCTGCGCGGCCTTCTTGTCCGTCACGCGCACGTTCTCCAGCACCTGCGGATACATCGTGAGGCCCTCGCTCAGCTGGCTCATCTTCTTCTTGTAGTGCAGCATGGCTTCCATCATCTTGAGGCTGGTCAGGATGCCGTCGCCGGTGGTGGCGTACTTGCTGAAGATGATGTGGCCGGACTGCTCGCCGCCCAGACGGCAGCCGTGCTCGGTCATGTATTCATAGACGTACTTGTCGCCGACCTTCGTCTTCGCGTAGCCGATGCCGGCCTCGTCGAAGGCCTTGTACAGGCCGAAGTTGGACATCACCGTGGTGACCACCGTGTTGTTCAGCAGCTTGCCGCGCTCCTTCATGTACTTGCCGTAGATGTAGAGGATGTGGTCGCCGGTGAGCACGCCGCCCTTCTCGTCCACGCACAGGCAGCGGTCGGCGTCGCCGTCGTAGGCGAAGCCCACGTCCAGGCCGTTTTCCACCACGAAGCGCTGCAGGCCCTCAATGTGGGTGGAGCCGGCGTTCTCGTTGATGTTCACGCCGCTGGGCTCGGCGTTGAGCAGGTAGGTCTTCGCGCCCAGGGCGTCGAACACGGCCTTGGCGATGTTCCAGCTGGCGCCGTTGGCGCAGTCCAGGCCCACCTTCAGGCCGCGGAAGGAGTACACGCCCAGGGAGATCAGATAGCCGATGTAGCGGTTGCGCCCGGCCACATAGTCTACCGTGCGGCCGATGGCCGCGCCGCGGGCAAAGGGCACCTCGGTGAGCGTCTCGCCGAAGACGGTCACCTTGCCGTCCAGATAGGCCTCGATCAGCTGGATCGTCGCCTCGTCCATCTTCTCGCCGCGGTCGTTGAGCAGCTTGATGCCGTTGTCCTGGAAGGGGTTGTGGCTGGCGGAGATCATGATGCCGCAATCGAAGTCGTCCAGGCGGGTGATGTAGGCCACGGAGGGCGTGGTCGTCACGTGGAGCATGCAGGCCTCCGCGCCAGAGGCGGTCAGGCCGGCGATCAGCGCATACTCGAACATATAGCTGGAGCGGCGGGTGTCCTTGCCGATGACGACCCGGGCCTCGCCCTCCTGCCCGCGCTCCCTGCGCAGACGGGTGTAATACCAGCCGAGGAAGCGGCCGATCCGGTAGGCGTGGTCGGCGGTCAGCTCAACATTGGCTTCGCCGCGGAAGCCGTCGGTGCCGAAATATTTGCCCATGGCGTTTTTCACTCCTGTTTGCATGCTTGAATGAAGGATGTTTCTCAGCTTGGGATCCTCTGCCATCATACCACATCGCCGCGCCGATGGCAAGGGCCGCCCCGCCGCATGAAAAAGCCGGAGCAGGCGGGGAGCTCGCTCCGGCGGGGTTGGTCAGTCTTTGGATACGGGCGCGGCCTCCTCCTCGGGGGATGGGGTTTCCGCCGCCGGTGCTTCTTCCGCCTTTTCCAGAGGAGGCTGAGGCGGCTCGGGCGGCGTCTCCTGATTTGGCCCCCAGCGACGGCGCAGCCATTCGGACAGGGTGCGGATGTCCCGCGGGATGAAGGACAGGTAGCCGCCGCGCACGATGACCACGATCACGGTCATCACCACCGGCCCGCCGATCAGGCCGAAGATGCCGCCCAGCTGCATGCCGGCGAACATGCCGACGAGGCTCAGCAGGGGCGAGAGGCCCATGGACTGGCTCATGATTTTCGGCTCGGTCAGGCGGCGGATCAGCAGCAGCCCCAGGTACAGCCCGAGGGCCTGCAGGGCGCTGGCCACGTCGCCGACCAGCAGCGCGATGACGGCCCACACGATGTAGAGCACGCCGCAGCCGAACAGGGGGATGAATTCGAGAATGCCCGCCGCAATGGCCGCCACCGCAGCGTACTGGTAGCCCAGGGCCTGCCAGAAGATCTCGCTGACGATCATGACCTCCACCGCGTAGATCAGCTGCACGCGCAGGAAGCCGATCAGCCCGCTGACGGCGGAGTCCGTGACCACGTTCGCGGCGCTGGCGCTCTGGCTGGGATGCTCCTTCTTGCCGCCGGGCAGGTGGGCGCGGATCCGGTCATACTCCTTCGACACAAAGTACAGGCTGAGGAAGAGGAAGTTGGCGTACACCAGGCTGAACGGGATGCCGCTGGCCAGGCTGCCGACCTGTCCCAGGGCCCAGCTGACCAGCCCCGTGGTCTGCTCCGTCAGCCAGGAGATGGCGTTGTTGGAGGTCTGCTGAATCCAGGCCACGTCGTGGTCGGTGAAGGATTCCATCGTCTGCAGCATGGAGGAAATGGCCGCGCGCAGGCGGCTCATGCCGTCGGAGATGAGGGGGCCGGCGTTGTTCAGCAGGGCGATCATCTGCGTGATGCCGTAGGAAAGGAACCAGGCGAACACCGCCAGCAGCACCAGCACCGTCAGCAGCACCGGCACCATGACGGCGGCGGAGTGCTTCAGGTGCACCTTCTTTTCCAGCAGGCGGATGGGCCGCTGCAGCACGGCCGCGATCGCCAGCGCCACAATGAAGGGTGAAAAATACTGCCATACCACCGGCACCAGGAAGCGGATCACCAGCAGCAGGACAACGAGGCCCGCCACAAAGGCCGCCAGCCGTTCCAGCGCCTTCCGTTCCTCCCGCATGGGCATCCCTTCTTCCTTCTTGATTGCTGTCCCCATTATAATCCCATCGGCGGCGGATTGCAAGGGCGGGCGCGGCACAATTTGACCGGCCCGCCGGTCGATGGGATTTCAATCGGGGCTTTGCTCCTGATCATGGCTGATCGCTGCTTCGCCTGCTGACGGCTGAGCAGTGCCGCGGCGAAGGCTGTGAGGCAGGATGAGCATGCACCGTGAAAGATAACCACCTGGCCCAGAGTGGCCTTTTCGGAAAGATAGGGGTACGGGGGAAGGAAAGCCCTTTTCGGCCACGAAAAGGGTTGCCTTCCCCCGGAATTACCGCGTGCTTCCCATGGCTTTCTAATGGCTTGTTGCGTGATTCGGCAGGGTCCTACTTTTCGTGACCGAAAAGTAGGCAAAAGGTCCTGGGTTCGGAGCGCCCGGAAAACTCCCCAGTGGGGAGTTTTCAGCGGAGAACGGGCGACAGCCCCGGATGGGCCCTTGCGCGTGGGCCCCCCCAGACCCCCTGCGAGCGCTTTTGGACACGGGATCACGACTGCGTAATTCGCAGGTCGCAAGGCTTGCTTCCCAATGAAGGTTGGGGTGTCGCAGGGTGGGGGGTGCGGATGTCGCCTGCTGTCAGCAATATGATATATCCTCCCCCCAGAACGGCCTTTTCGGAAGGATGGGGGTACGGGGGAAGGAAAGCCCTTTTCGGCCACGAAAAGGGTTGCCTTCTCCCGGAAGCCGAGCAGCAGCGGACAAAGCCCTTTTTCCCGGTTTTGCCATGGACAAAGACTGCGCCATCCTTTATAATGAAGTTACGAATCGGTATCCAGCGGAAGATCCCGGGTGCGCCCGGTGTGAAAACAACAGCATAGCCATCCCGTGAACCCGTGCGATCCGGCAAAAAGCGAACAGACGGAAGGGAGGTCCGCAACATGAAAAACAGAATCATCCTGGCACTGCTGCTCGGCTGCGCGGTGCTGCTGGCGCTGTCTTCGGCCTGCGGCGAATGGCCCGAGGCGACGGAGACCTACTGCCCCTACGGCAGCGGCCACCAGTGGGGCGAGTGGGACCCGATCCGGGACGCCACCTGCACCGAGCCGGGGCAGAAAATCCGGTACTGCACCCTGTGCTTCTACCGGCAGCTGGGCACCATCCCGGCGCTGGGGCACGACTGGGGCTCCTGGAGCACGCTCAGCGAGGCGGGCTGCGAGGCGGAAGGCGAGCGCATCCACTACTGCCAGCGCTGCGGCGCGCAGGAGAGGGAGACCGTCCCCGCCAAGGGGCACCAGTGGGGCAAATGGGTGCAGGACGAGCCCGGCACCTGCGTGAAGGAGGAGCTGCTGCGCCGCAAGTGCTCCGTCTGCGGCGCCTACGACTGGATCTTCGGCGAATTCGGCGACCACAGCTGGGGCGAGTGGCAGCGCCTGTCCGAGCCCACGCCCTTTGCGCCCGGCCTGGAGGAGCGGGTCTGCGCGCTGTGCGGGGCCAGCGAGGAGCGGGAGATTCCCTACGAGGGCGGCTTCCCCTCCATGCACCTGGAGGCCGTGATGGACAGCCCGCCCGCCTCCGCCTATGAGCCGGGGCAGAAGGTCAGCTATGATCTCACGCTGACCAACGACGGCGGGGTGGATCTGGAGTGGATCCGCATCTGTGTGCTCAACGGCGATCAGGACTTCATCTTCATCCGCACCCTGTCCGTGGGGGAAACCGTGACCGTGGCCAGCGATTACACCGTGAGCCTCTACGACGCGGGCAAGGACGCGATTGACATGTGGTGGATGGCCGAGGGCTACATCATCGGCACCGCCGACGACTACATGAACAACGGCAAGGACGTGAACACAGAGCCGCTGATCTATTCCAACGAGGTCACCGATCAGCTGCCCGTGAAGCCCGCGGAGAACAGCCTGAACATGAAGCTGTATCCGATGTGGAAGTACGATTGGCAGGATGAAGCGGACTGGTTCGAGTATGACAAGGACCAGAACATCGTGCAGGTGGCGGTCGGCTGGTTCACCGGCCACCGGATGCGCGTGGACGTGAAGGACTGGATCATTTGCTACACCGTCAACGGCGGCCCGGAGCAGACGATCTCCCTGGGCGACGTGGCCTACAACATGGAGATGGACATCGCCTCCGTCTCCAGCGACCTGACCTTTCCCAATGAGCCGGAGACCTACGCGGACGGCTGGCTGATCGTCACCGCCTATGCGACCTGCGTGCGCGCCGACAACGGCGAGGAGGTCACCAGCGGCACGGTCACCGTGGAGATTCCGCAGCCCCAAGTGGAGCTGAAGCCGTCGCTCAGCTTCCTCCGCACCGTGGACGCGAATGAGGGCGAGGGCAAGCGCTGGGAGGGCGCGGTGATCCATTTCCGCGACAGGCTGATCAATGACGGCAATGTGGAGCTGGTCATCCCCTGGTACGCGGCCTCGGAGTTCATCGAGGATCTCTCCACCGCGCCCAACGGCTGGGACACCTTTGACGGCGTGCCGGCGGTGATCCTGGATCCGGGGCAGGAGTGGTCCTTCACCTTCCTGCACAAGGTGCGCTCCCATGAGGCGGCGCAGGGCTTTGTGGAGTACGACTGCGTCTACGGCTCCTACTGGGACAATGAGGGCAGCCTGCTGACGTGCTCCTCCAACGCGCAGGAGGGCACCGTCACGCTGACCGCGCCCGCGGAGGAGGCCAGCCCGTCCCTCCAGCTGACCATGGTCCCCGATCTGAACGGCACGACCTGGGACGAGGGCGACGAGATCAACCTCACCTATCTCATCGAAAACACCGGCAATGTGCAGCTTGAGGTGCGCGAGGAGTACTTCAGCTGGTACTCGGACGGCGATCCGTACAATATGTTCACCCCGATCACGCCGATTTATCTGGACCCCGGCGAAACCGCCCCCTACGCTTTCAGCGTGATTGTCAGCGAAAAGTACAGCACGCCGGGCACCGGATACAACGAGCACGACGTGTACCTGACCGGCTTCGAGCCCGGCGGCGAGGCGGAGCTGTGCAGCTCCAACACCGTGAGCGTGCGGCTGAACGTCCGCGAGGAGCCGCCCGTGCCGCCGGTCACCGCCGGCGATATCAAGGTGGTCAAGAAGGTCACCAGCCTTCCGAAGGAGCTGGGCGGCTACCAGAAGGGCGAGAAGATCATCTACAGCATCTCCGTCACGAATATGGGCAAGACCGCCATCGACGGCCACCTGTACGATGATCACCTGGGCGGCTGGATCGAGGCCCTGCCCGTCCTGCTGCCCGGCGAAACCCGCACCGTCGAGGATCTCGCCTATGAGGTGACCGATCCCGATGTGGACGCGGGCTGCGTGCTCAACCAGGCCTACGTGGACTGGGACGACCCCGCCTCCGGCACCCCGCAGCGGGCGTATTCCAACCTTGTCCGCGAGCTGACCATCGACAAGGATCAGCGGAACGCTTACCTTTCCGTCAGCAAGTGGGTGGGCAATCTGCCCGCGTCGGGCTATTTCTCCGTCAACGATGTGATCGACTTCGTGATCGAGGTGGAGAACTGCGGCGACATGCCGCTGTACAATGTGCGCGTCTGCGACAATCAGCACTGGTCCGGCGAGAGCGGCGGCCTGATCACGACCATCCCCCTGCTGAATCCCCATGCCGTGGAAACCGTTCACTCCTACCGCACCGTGACGGAGCTGGACGGCCTCTATGTGACGGACATCGCGTGGGCGTCGGCGCAGGTGATGGACGCGCTGGGCTATGCCTGGGAGGTCACCGCCTGGAGCCAGCCGGCCGTCGCCCCGATCGGGCAGAAGCCGGACGATGTGACCGTCGTCAAGACCGAGACCTCGCACCCGCTGCACGACCGGTATTACGAGGACGAGGTCATCTACTACGCCATCACCGTGTTCAACAACACGGACGAGGTGCTCTACGGCATCCATGTGTATGACATTCTGGAGCCGACCCTGCCCGGCGAGATCGCCTACCGCATGCAGCTGGATCCGCACGACAGCTTCACCACGCCGTATTTCCACAAGGTCAGTCATCAGGACTGCGTGGATCAGTGGGTCGTCAACCAGGCGATCGTCGAGTACGCAAACCGGCGGCAGGAGTTCTTCGTCAAGTCCAACGAGGTGCACAGCCCGACCGGCTTCCCGGTGATCCCGCCCGTGGTGCCGCCGGTGGATCCGCCGAAGCGGGCCGAGGGCGACTGCTGCCGGCTGACCCTGGAGACCGTCGGCGCGGATCAGCGCGTCTACCGGCTGAGCCTGTGTTCGGAGCACGCGCCCTGCGACGCCGCGCCGGAGCCCCGCCAGGCCTGGCTGGACGCCCTGGATGCCGAATACCAGCAGGTGCTGACCGCCGGCGGCGCCCCGGCCCGCATGGCCGTGATGAGCGACCGCCTGGCCTTCAGGCAGTACCTGGCCAATGAGGAGATTCTCCTGCGCCTGCTCTGGCCGGATCAGCCGGAACGGGTGGAGGAGCGCATCGTGAGCCTCATCCGCAGCCGCTGCGCCGAGCTGTGCTACAGCCTGCACTGCGCCCCCGAGGATCGCCCGGACAGCATCCTCACCGGGCCCTATGACACGGAGATCGGCCGCCTGCTGCGGGCCGGCTGCGGCATCGGCCTCACCCGGCTGAGCGGGGACGCCTATGAAATCCAGGTCACCTTCTGCGCCGGCCACGCGGAGACCGAGAAGGCCCTGAACAGCCTGGCCGCCGGCGCCTCCGGACGCCGTGAGCGCGCTATCGCCTTCCGCAAGGCGGAGGTTGTCTGGGACAACGCCCTGGACGCGCAGACCGCCGCCTTCATGGCCGCGGCCAGGCCGGAGGTTCGCGGCTTCCTGCCCGTGTGGCGCAACAGCGTGCGCGCGATGATGCAGGAGCGGGCCGCCGTGTATGACCTGTTCTATCCCGGCAGGCCTGAGGTCACCGCGGAGCTGACCGCCCGCGATCTTGAAGAGGCCGTAGTCTTCCTCTGCGGGGAGGCCGCCAGATAATCCCGTTGACGCCAAAGGGCACCGGCCGTCCATGACCGGTGCCCTCTTTTTTCGCTTCAACTCAGCTTCTGGGGGAAGGAAACCCTTTTCCAGGTGGAAAAGGGTTTCCTTCCCCCAGACCCCCATCTTTAGCTGGGTATCCATAAACCAACAATAGCCACAAAAACTATCAAATCGGCATCTGGGAACTGGGTATGGTCAAAATGCAAACGGGCTGTGCGTCAGCGCGCTGTCATGGCGTCGCCGGCTCACAGCCCGTTTTGTCAGGGTCATTTCAGGGTTTTCGTGTGCACTGCTTCACTCTGCTGGCCGTAGTACCTTGTGCCGTCAGGAAGCTGCACATAGAGTGATTGAGACCAGCAACAACCAAGTGGAGAACGCGATCCGCCCGGTTTTTGCGGGCCGGAAGAACTGGCTCTGCGACACCCAAGCCGGTGTCCACGCCAGCGTGATTGTCTTCACCGTTCTGGAGACCGCAAAAGCCAACAGGCTGAATCCGGAGACTTACCTGAACCATCTGCTGACGGTGCTGCCGGAACGGTTCGCGAATGCTCCGTAGGCGAAGGTGGATTATTTGATGTGTTAGAGCGAAGAGATACAGAGAGCGTTTGGGAATTCAGTCGTGGAACACTGATCGGTTACTTTTCTATCCCGTATAAGATCCATTCTTGGATATGAACAGCATCCCAGCGATAAACATCAGAAGTGTCATGAATGCAATGAATTTTGTCATTACTTGATCTTGTATAAAGGCCAAAGCAGCAGGTCGACTTGTAATACAAGTCTCTGTACCATCTTCTGTATCGGCAAATACGTTTGCTCCACGAACTCTCAGTGTTGCCTTCGGCATTCTTCTATTTGAACTATTGTATCTATTCTCAGCTTTCAATAGTTCCTGATACTCCATATACTCTGGCGAATCAGATCGCACAAATGTATAAACTCCTTGCGAGCTTATTATGTAAAAGCTATGGCTAAAACCATCTTCATAAGCAAAGCCTTCTTCTAAACGGTATAGCGAGGATTCTCCATTTAGCTTGCGCTTGAAAGAAACTGAATAGATATACTGCCCATCATAGCTGTAACAGTCAACTATATCATTTGTATACAGAACATAAATGTGATTCTTGTCTTGGCAAAAATCGAGAATTGAACTGAACCAGAGCTTTTGATTTTGAAAGAAATACGGTTGCCCAATCATCGATTTATTGCGAATACCATGAGGTTGAATACGACAAGAAATATAGACAAGCCATATGAACGCCCAAACAATAACGACGGTCGTCAACACTCTTTTGGTCACTATTCTACCTCCGAATCAGGTGCATTTGACCACACAAGCGTATACCAAGTACGTGCATAGCTCACACCAATACTACTGTTATTCATGCGGCTGAATCAAAGGAGTCGGACGCGAAGCAACAACTGGGAGGAATTTGAAAGCCTTCGGAAGGCCTGTCCTCTGGCATGGCCGTTACGGCCCCTGTGCAAAAACCCTTTCACTTTCCCCGCTGTAGTGGATCAGGTAAATATCTCCTGCTTCGTCACAACCATATACTTTTGATTCATCAGGGCAAAACAAACCACAGAATATCCGATCAGAGATTTTTCTGTTTGACATATCCAGCAGGTTTATCAAATACGTGCCTTCAAAAGAATCGTTTTCATATCTGCGATACCCATATCCCGTTCGACCGAGCTGCTCAAATCTCTTTACAGAAAGAATGCAATTTGTTCCTTGAAGTGCCATTGCGGTTTCGGAATGGATACACTCACATGAAAACACTAACATGGGTTTGTGATCCGAGTCCAGCACATAGAGGATTTGTTCGCCCTGATCACAGTAGATAATACATTGATCATTCACACCATAAACACCAATTGGTGTTGAAATGCTCTTACCCAAATCAATCAGCAGCTCCTGGTCATGCTCGTCAATCAACACGATCTGTTCAGTCGTATACAGATTGGTCATGCGGATGAAAGGATCAGGCACGATCATATAGTATCGGCAGTTTCCGATCTGCAGGACACAGGCTTGCTCTTCGTAACCAAGAATTCGATTGTCGAGAACTGCAGCATAATGAAATCCATCACTGTTTTCCTGCAGGGGAATATAGATTTGTCCAGAAGCAGTGTAAACACTGGCAAGAAAAGGGTCAACCTTATATCTGCAATCAATGGTGCCTGGCTGCATAGACCGCAGATCAAAATACTCCAGCGATCCTTCTAAACGATGATTTCCGTAAGAGGTGTAGTAAATCAATCCGTTACAGTATCCCGTCAGTGCAATTCGTTTCTGGAATCGGTAAAGAACCTTTCCACTATCCAACGACATAAGTGAATTGGCATTTTTGCCTTTTACCTTCAAATTGAGGATATACTTGCTGCCACAATAATCCAGCACGAAGACAGGTGCATTCAGCTGCCTGATTGCGGTTGTGTTTACGAGACAATCCATATACTCACTACTTTCTTTCTTTACTGGGATTCCCGCATAGCATGTCCCTATTGTCAAGATGACTATGAGGATAAATATAGTAAGCAATTTGTACTTCTTCATACACTCACTGCCTTTCAATTCCCTATAGCAATGGCATTTTCCTTTATTCAAACTTCCCACACCCCAATCTGCTCCAATCTCACACCCCGGCAACCGGCAACGCCTGAAAAGCATCAGGGAACTGCCGGAGCCTGGATGAAATGGCGGTAGCTGGCGGGCAGGCTTTCGTAGAACTGCCGGGTAAAGGCAAGCAACTGGTCCTCGGTGAGACCGAAGTGCTCCCGGAGGGTCTGCAGCATGGCATCGACAATCAACCGCATCGCGTGAGCGAAGGTGATGTCGACCAGCTCGTCCACCATCACCAGAAACAGCTCGCCGATGGTTCGGTCATCTTCGCTGCAGCGTTTCTGCAGGGAGAGCAGCATATATCGGATGAACACCAGCGACACATGGGCGTTCAGCGCGTCGTAGAACAGGCAGTGGCACTCAGAACCCAAATGGAGTATGGACTTGCAGGTCTTGAAGAAAACCTCGATGTCCCAGCGCTTGCCGTAAATCCGCAGGATTTCCTCCGGCTCCAGGCTGACATCCGTGCTGATAAAGGCAATCCAGTCCTTACAGTTATTGCGGTTGCGGACGCAGACGATCCGCGCCGGAATCGCATTTCCATCCCGGTCAGACAGCACCACATCCACCAACAGCAGATACCTGGAACGGCCGCGGCGCTTCCTGCCCGAAGCAAAGATCTGCTTGATATTCATCCTCCTGCCGTCCGGCTCATAGAACACCTTGGAGCTCTTCTTGATCATCACGATGGTGTCTATCCGGCATTCACGGTGAATCCGCAGGATCGTCTTCGGCGAGGAAAACCAGGTGTCGAACAAAACATATTTGGCCTGATGCCCTGCCTTGAGTGCCTTCTTCAGCTTTTCCACCATGACGTCCGGCGCCTTGCTGATCGCCCGTTTCCGACGCTTTCCGGCCAGGGACCACATGTCCACTTCCTTCTTCCTTCTTCGGCCCAATCACGTTCTCGTCATCGCCGGAGGCCAGAAGACTTCCCGCGAGCGGCATGAAGCTGTTCCCGTCCGACCAGCCCAGCGTCAGCAAACGATAGCCGCGGCGGTATTTCATGGACACGTGGTCGAACACCTTTGAGCACAGTTCTGTCTTCTTCCCGCCTGTCCGGGCAAACAGCGTATCGTCAACGATGAACACATCCTTGCGTTCCTTTGATGTCAGCGGTCGGATTGTCCGGTTGATGATCCGCTCCGACATCTACAGCACGAATCGCTCCCAGTTCGTCTTCGCGGCGCTGAGAAAGCGATACACGGTGTTCTTGCCGAGCGCTTCGGCGAAGCGCCCTGTGGCCAGCTGCATGTACATGCTCCGGTCGCTGAACGCCAGGCACAGCAGGTACTGGAAGAGCCTGAACGCCGAAAACCCTTTCTGCTTCACGCCCCGGCAGGCTCGGAGCAACCCCGCCACGCCGTAGTCGGCATAGAATTTCCCCAGCGTCGCGCTGATTTCCCTCTGGTCATTTCCCTGTTTCTGTGCTATGCTTGTCATGGCACAGACCTCCTCTGGATAGTTGGATTGGACACCCACTATTATACCAGATTCTCAGGCCTTTGCCTTTCTCGTTCAGTGTTTTTCTTTCTTCAAATCCTTGGAATGACTGGGTTCAGACGGGGTTGACGTGTGGGAAGTTTGAGTCAGTAACTATTTCCGGGA
>CAMNHF010000026.1 GCA_946538975.1 uncultured Clostridia bacterium
CCTGATCTTCGCGCTGGTGATCGGCGCGGTGGGCATCGCGAACTACGAGGCGCTGAAGTGGGATTCCGCCCTGACGCTGTATTTCGGCGAGGTCGGCGGCCAGCAGAGCGCCGAGGGCCAGGAGGGCGACAGCATCTACTTCCCCAGCGATTACAAGACCGCCGAGGAGCGCCTGGCGCACTCGGAGGACATCGCGGCCCGGATCGCCGGCGAGGGCGCGGTGCTGCTGAAGAACAACGGCGCGCTGCCGATGGCGGCGGGCAAGGTGTCCCTCTTCGGCATCGACAACAAGACCAACGGCCTGAAGGAAGTCATGGAGCAGAAGGGCTTCACGGTCAACCCGGTGCTGGCGGACTTCTACGCGCAGTCGGCCCACACCAGCGGCGTGAAGGGCCTCTCCGCCGGCAACGGCTCGGAGACCGGCGGCTGGGTCATCGATGAGGTGCCCCAGAGCGAATACACCGACGCGGTGAAGGCCAGCTACGCCGACTACGCCGATGCGGCCGTCGTGGTTCTCATGCGCACCGGCGCCGAGGGCAACGACCTGCCCTATGACATGAGCCGCTACGGCGGCAGCGCGGAGGAGCACTACCTGGAGCTGAACGCCGCCGAGAAGGAGCTGCTCACCGAGGTCGGCCGCAGCTTCGACAAGGTGATCGTGCTGGTCTCCTCGGCCAACGCGATGCAGATGGACTTTGTGGAGCAGGAGGCCTACGGCATCGACGCGGTGCTGTGGTACGCCCGCTGCCCCTACGCGCCGATCGTGAACATCCTGACCGGCGACGTGAACCCCTCCGGCCGCCTGCCGGATACCTATGTGTACGACAACCTGGCCTCCGCCGCAATGCAGAACTTCGGCGACTGCCGCTTCGTGAACGCCGACGGCTCCCTGACCGGCTACAGCTACGTCAACTATGCCGAGGGCATCTATGTCGGCTACAAGTATTACGAGACCCGCTATGAGGACAAGGTGATGGGCACCGGCAACGCGGGCGATTACGACTGGGCCGCCACGGTCGCCTATCCCTTCGGCTGGGGCCTGAGCTACACCACCTTCGAGTGGTCCGGCTTCAAGGTGGAGGAGAAGGACGGCGTCTACACCGCCTCCGTCACCGTGAAGAACACCGGCAGCCGCGCGGGCAAGGACGTGGTGGAATTCTACGTGCAGTCTCCCTACACCCCCGGCGGCGTGGAGAAGGCCTCCGTCGCCCTGGCGCAGTACGGCAAGACCGGCCTGCTGGAGCCCGGCAAGAGCGAGACCGTCACCGTCACCTTCTCCCGGATGGACATCGCCTCCTACGACGACGTGAACGCGAAGACCTACGTCTTTGACGCGGGCGACTGGTACTTCACCGCCGCGAAGAACGCCCACGAGGCTATCAACAACGTGCTGACCGCCAAGGGCTACACGACCGCGAACGGCATGACCGCCGACGGCGACACCGCCCTGGTCAAGAAAATCACCTACGGCGAAACCCAGCTGCTGAACACCGCCGTCACCGGCAACCCGATCACCAACAAGCTGGACGGCATCATCCGCGCGGAGGACGCCGTGTATCTCTCCCGCGCCGACTGGTCCGTGATGGACAATGCCGGATTGCGCTACGCGGACACCACCGCCGCGGGCGTCAGCAAGGTGGGCAACATCTCCGGCGACACCCCCGCCCGGGTGGTCAGCGCGGACATGCTGGCCAAGCTGCAGCTGACCGGCACCGCCGCCGCCCTCAATCCCAATGACTTCACCGACGCGGCGAAGTATCCCGGCAAGGAGGCCTACACCTACGGCGCGGAGAACGGCATCACCCTCGTGCAGATGATGGGCCTCAGCTACGACGATCCCAAGTGGAACGACGTGCTGAACGAGCTGAAGCTCTCCGAGATGCACGCCCTGTTCAACAAGTCCGGCTGGGGCTCCTGCGCGGTGGATTCCATCGGCAAGCCCAAGACGCTGGAGTTCGACGCCCCGCACGGCATCGCGAACTTCCTGACCGGCGAGGAGATCTACGGCTACCCCTGCGCCACCATGCTGGCCGCCACCTGGGACCAGAAGCTGCAGTATGAGTATGGCATCACGATCGGCAACGACGCCGTGGCCACCAACACCTCCGGCTGGTACGCCCCGGGCATCAACATCCACCGCACCCCCTTCGGCGCCCGCAACTATGAGTATTACTCCGAGGACGGCACGCTGACCGGCCTGTGCGGCGCGGCGGTCACCACCGGCACCGAAGAGAAGGGCATGCACGCCTACATCAAGCACTTCGTGATGAACGACGCGGACACGAACCGCGCGGCCAACGGCGCGGTGGCGGTGTACGGCACGGAGCAGGCCGCCCGCGAGATCTACCTGAAGCCCTTCCAGTACTGCATCGAGAAGGGCCACGCCCAGGGCATCATGCTGACCATGTGCCGTGTGGGCTGGCAGTACACCTTCGGCAGCTATCCGCTGATGACAGACATCTGCCGCAATGAGTTCGGCTTCAACGGCTGCTACATCACCGACTACACCACGACGATGAAGGGCGCCGGCTCCGACATGTACCTGGCCGCGGGCGGCAACCTGGTGCACGCCACCGCCGAGCAGACCCTGTCCGACGTGAAGTCCGGCTGGTGCCGCGCCCTGATCCGCGAGGCGGTGCACGGCATCCTGTACAACACCGCCAACTCCCTGGCCATGAACGGCATCGAGGGCGGCGAGAAGCCCGGCGCCGGCGCGGTGAAGTCCGGCTTCCCGGTGTACCGGATCGCCCTGTACATCTTCGACGCCATCGTCGCGGCCCTGCTGATCTTCGGCATGATCAAGGTCTACAGCAAGTGCCGCATGACGGAGGAGCAGTTCCGGAACCGCCGCCGCATGACGAAGAAGGGCAAGATGATCCTCTGGATCGTGCTGGCCGTGATTGCCGTCGCCATCGTGCTGGTCTTCATCTTCTGGGCCTGGCCGCTGCTGGTGAAGGCGTTCAAGATCTGATTTTCCCAAACGGAAGTCCCATGAAGGGGCCGCTTCCCGTGATGCGCGGGGAGCGGCCCTTTTGCATTGCTGCTCCTGAAAATGATACAAGAAAAGCGGCGGACGCAGGGCCTGCCGCGGGAAAAAAGAGCCTGTGTTCAGCCGCGCCCCCGGCGGAGCAGATCGCGCACGACCTCGCTGGCGATGAGCAGGCCGGCCGCCGGCGGGACGAAGGCGGTGGAGCCGGGCGTGTCCCGGCGGGCCGTGCCGCGGTCGATGCCCTCCTCCCCGGAAAGCGCGGCGGCATCGGTCAGGGGGCGCAGCGGCGGCTCCGTGGAGAAGACCACCTTCAGCCGGCGGATGCCGCGCTTGCGGCACTCCGTGCGCATCACCCGGGCCAGCGGGCAGACGGAGGTCTGGTAGATGTCCGCCACGCGCAGGGCGGAGGGGTCGGTCTTGTTGCCCGCGCCCATGGAGGAGATGATGGGCGTCCCGGCGGCCTGGGCCTGTTCGATCAGCGCCAGCTTCCCCTTCACGGTGTCGATGGCGTCCACCACGTAGTCGTACGCGGTGAAGTCGAACTGATCCCGGGTCTCCGGCAGATAGAATACCTGCCGCTGCCGCACGTCGCAGGCGGGGTTGATGTCGCGCACCCGCTCCGCCGCCACCTCGGTCTTCGGGCGGCCGATGGTGCTGTGGAGGGCGAAGAGCTGCCGGTTCAGGTTGGTCAGGCTGACGCGGTCATTGTCGACGAGCTCCAGCGCGCCGATGCCGGAGCGGGCCAGCGCCTCCACGACATAGCCGCCCACGCCGCCCACGCCGAACACCGCCACCCGGCTGCGGCGCAGGATCTCCATGCCCTCCTCGCCGAAGAGCAGCTGCGAGCGGGAAAATTGATTCACCATGCTTTGCCTCCCGGGCCGCCGGATGAATGGGGGCCGGCGGCGCCTGCACCGAATTGTAGCGGAAAACCGTCCGCAAATCAAGGGGCGGCCTTCGCTGCCCCCGGTACAGAGGAAACACAGCTTTTGCCGCGAATATATGCTACAATGCATGCGAACATGCCCTTGACGGCAGATGAGGAGGACGGTCCATGGGTGCGACGGAGATGAACGCGGCGGGCATCCGCCCGATCGAGATGGTGCGGTCGCTGCACACGCAGCTGCCGGAGGATATTCTGCGGAAAAAGCTGGCCGGGGATCTGGACGGGGCGGCGGCGGCCATCGGCGAGCTGCTGCGGCGCGAGCTGCCGCGGACGCTGCGGGCCCGCCTTCTGTGCGAGCAGGAGCGCCTGCGCCGCCTGCCGCTGCAGTACCCGTGGAACCGGGCGCAGGCGATGGAGAAGCTGCGCGGCCTGGTGCCGGACATCACGGAGGCGGAGCTGGACGAGCTGGAGCGCGGCGGCTGGGTGGATTTCATTTACATCGGCGGGGAGAAGCGGTATTTCCTGCGCTTCCACACCAGCATGATGCGCCTGCCGGACTTTGCCCGCCGGGCCGGCAAGCCGCTGACGCCCGCCTCCCCCTGGCTGGATCCGATGATTGAGAAGATTCGCGCGCGGGGCCGCCTGGCGCTGCACATCCGCCTGGAGACGGCCATCCGCGCCGCCGAGACGGCCTTCGAGCCGGGCGAATACCGCGCCTGGCTGCCGGTGGCCCTCGGCGCCGCGCAGCAGCGGGACGTGCGCGTGGAGACCGACGCGGACGCCGTGGATCCGCCGGACGCCCCCGCGCGCACGGCGTATTTCGAGCGCCGCATGGAGCGGCCGGAAGACACCTTCCGCGCCGTGTCCGACTATGTCAGCGAGATCCTCTACGCGGATCCGCTGCACGCCCCCGCCCCGGCGGCCCCGCTCTATCCCGCCGCCCCGCCGCCCGCGGCCGAGGATCTGGGCGAGGACGGCACCTTCATCACCTTCACGCCCTACCTGCGGGCGCTGGCCGCGGAGATCACGGAGGGCGCGGAGGACGATCTGCACCGGGCGTGGCGCATCTATGAATTCATCACCACCAGGGTGAAGTACAGCTTTGTGCGGCAGTATTTCCAGATCGACAGCATCGGCGAATACTGCGCGCTGAACCTGAAGGGCGACTGCGGCCTGCAGGCGCTGCTGTTCATCAGCCTGTGCCGGATCTGCGGGATCCCGGCCCGCTGGCAGAGCGGCCTGAGCATCAGCGCGGACGGCCCCGGCAGCCACGACTGGGCGCAGTTCTATCTGCCCGGCTGGGGCTGGCTGTTTGCGGATCCGAGCTTCGGCGGCGGCGCGTGGCGCAGCGGGGCCCGGGCGCGGTGGCTGTTCTACTTCGGCAATCTCGACCCGGCGCGGATGGCGGCAGCCTCCTGCTTCATGGCGGAGTTCAGCCATCCGGCGGCGGGGCTGCGGGTCGATCCCTTTGACAATCAGACCGGCGAGATCGAGCGGATCGGCCGGCCGCTGCCCTTCGTCGGGCGGGAGCTGGATGAGACGGAGCGCGTGCTGCTGCTGGAGGAGCTGCCGTGAGGGGCGGCGGGCGAATGGAGGCATCAGGATGAACTGGATGGACAGGCTGCGGGAGGCGCCGCGGGAATACACGCCGATTCCCTTCTGGTTTCTGAACGATACCCTGGATGCGGAGGAGATGCGGCGGCAGCTGCGGGACTTCTGCGCCCACGGGGTGTACGGGGTGGTGCTGCACCCGCGCATGGGGATGGATCCCGGCCTTGGCTACCTGTCGGAGGCCTTCTTTGCGGCGCTGCGTCCGGCCCTGGAGGAGGCGGCCGCGCTGGGGATGCGCGTGGCGCTCTATGACGAGGGCATGTACCCCTCCGGCTCCGCGGGCGGCCTGGTGGTGCGGGATCATCCGGAGCTGGCCAGCCGCGGCCTTGCGCTGACGGAGGAACTGCAGCCGGGCGACAGGCCGCTGTGTCGGGTGCCGGGGGGCTGGCTGGCGGAGCGCTTCTCCGGCGGCACGATCCGCGGCGTCCACGCGGGTGAGGACGACGGCGAGCCGGGCGCCCCGCCCAGCGCGGACATCCTGAACCCGGAGGCCGTGGCCCGCTTCATCGCGCTGACCCACGAGCGCTACTGGCAGCATTTCGCGCCGTATTTCGGCAGCACGGTCATCGCCTTTTTCACCGACGAGCCCTGCATTCTGGGCCGGAACACGCGGGGCCTCATGCCCTGGACGAAGGGCTTCGACGCGCTCTTTACCAAAGCGGGCGGCCGCCTGGAGGACCTGGCCGCGCTGTTTTCGGGCGGGGAGAACGAGGGCACGCGGCTGTATCACCGGCTGATTCTGCGGCGGGAGGAGGAGGTCTACTACGCCGCCCTGTCCGCCTGGTGCGCGGCCCACGGCATCGCGCTGATGGGCCACCCGGAGAAGAGCGACGACATCGAGGTGGAGCGTTTCTTCCAGATTCCCGGGCAGGATCTGGTCTACCGCTGGGTCGGGCCGGAAACCGGCGACGTGCGCGGCGTGGACAGCACCATGGGCAAGTGCGGCGCGGACATCGCCCGGCTGACGGGGCGGCCGCGCAACGCCAACGAGTGCTTCGGCGCCTGCGGCCGGGCCGGCAATCCCTGGCACTTCCCCGGCGAGGACGCGAAGTGGTTCATCGACTACCTGGCCGTGCGCGGCGTGAACCTCTTCGTGCCGCACGCCTTCTACTACAGCCTGCGCGGGGAGCGCAGCGCCGAGCGCCCGCCGGACATGGGCCCGGGCAGCATCTGGTGGCCGCATTACCGCGTCTGGAGCGGGTACATGACGCGGCTGTCCTGCCTGATGAGCGAGACGGAGCTGCAGTGCGGCGTCGCCCTGGGCTGCCGCAACCGCGATCTCGTGCCGGAGCTTGCCGCGCCGCTGTTCATGGCGCAGCGGGGCTTCCAGTACCTGCCGGAGAGCTTCTGGGCGGAGTGTGAGGCGCGGGACGGCCGGCTGCACTGCCGCGGGCGGAGCTATGGCGCGGCCCTGAACATGGGCGGCCGCTTCCCCGAGGTCCCGGCGGAGGCCGACGCCGTGCCGCCGGATTGCCTGTGCGAGCCGCCGCAGTCCGGCCTGCGCTGCGCCCGCCTCCGCCGGGGGGCGGACGAAATGTGGCTGCTGGTGAACGCGGACGAGGCGGACATCTGCTGCGAGCTGACCCTGCCCACGGAGCGGCCGCTGCTGGCTGTGGATCTGTGGCGCAATGAGATCACCCGCCTGGACAGCGGGGCCGCCCCCGGCGGGAGACGCTGCGATCTGCGCCTGCCCCGGCGCGGGAGCCTGCTGATCGCGGCCTGCGATGAGGCGGAATGGCAGCGGCAGCCGGCGGCCTTTGTCCCGGCGCGGGTGCTCGGCGGCGAGGCCTTCTCTCTGGCGGCGGAGGATCCGGCCCGCTTCACGAAGACGTACACCGCCCGCCTGACCGGCTGCACCGGCCCGGTTCTGGTGCGGGTCCGGGCGGAGGAGATGGCGGAGCTCCATGTGAACGGCCGCCTGGCGGACGTGGCCTTCTGGAGCCCGCAGGAGCTGCGCGTCCCCGCCGGCTGGCTGCACGAAGGGGAGAACGAGCTGACCCTGACCATCACCGGCAGCCTGGCCAACCGCTACGGCCAGCCGGTGTACTATGGGCTGGAGACGGAGGACTGACCGCGGCGCCGAAGCGGAGATCTGACAGCCCACGCCTTTCTTGCAGGCGGCACGGCGGAGCCTGCGGAAGGCCCGATCTGACGGCACAGCAAAAGACGGCTCCGGGAGCACGCAGCTCCGCGAAGCCGTCGGGAAATCAGGGGGATGGCAGCTCAGTCCCGCAGCCAGCCGGCCAGCGCGGGGACGGCGCGCAGCTCCTCCGCCACAAGGCCGGCAATTACCTGCGCGCCGTGGGCGTTGAAGTGGGTCTTGTCGTCGTGGCCGTCCGGGAAGTCCGGGTGCTCGCCGGGCGCCAGCCGCACGAACAGCTCCGCGGCCTTCTCCGGCCCCAGGCGCTGATAGAGGGCGCGGCTGTCCCGGTTCAGGTCGCACAGCGGGATGCCCCGCGCCGCCGCCAGCTGCCGCACCGCCCCGGGATACTCGCCGTGGGTGTACAGCAGGCTGCCGTCGTCCAGGAAGAAGCGGCGGGCAACCGGCGTCAGCAGCACCGGCTGCGCCCGGTGGGCCAGCGCGAGGTCGCAGTACACGCCGAGCCAGGCGGGATAGGTGGACTGCGGATCGGTGTAGCCGTCGTTGTCCTTCTCGTCATTGTGGCCGAACTGAATCAGCAGGGCGTCGCCCTCGCTGATTTCTTTTTCTATGGGGACGAACAGGCCCTCGTTCCAGAAGGAGCGGCTGGAACGCCCGCTGAGGGCATGGTTGCGCACGGTGACGTCCGGCCGCACCAGCTCCCGCAGGGCCCAGCCCCAGCCGCGGAAGGGCGGCTTGTTGTCCTCCACGGTGGAATCCCCGATGATCCAGAGCGTGTTCATCTCACCAGTCCTTCCACACCTGTGCAAGGTCGATCACGCAGACCTGCGCGTTGCCGTTCTCGTCCGGGTTGGAGAAGAGAATCTGATCGCCCCGGCGGTTGAAGGAGGGGTGCTGATGATCCGCGCCGGTCTTGCAGGAGCCGGTCGTGGCGATCAGCTTCGCCTTGCCGGTCGCCCGCTCGATGAGCACCACGCCCTCCTGGACGCGGCGGCCCAGGTAGCTGATCCGGTCGGCGCAGAGCCACTTCCTGTCCGCGCTGAAGCAGGGGTGCAGCAGCTGCTCGGAGGAGGCGGCCACGTCGAAATGCCGCCCGTCCTTGTCGCCCACGATGATGCGGCCCATGTGGGTCTCGCCCTTGTCCCCGTCGACGAAGCCGCAGGGATCCAGCTTCATCATGGCCATCTCGGTGCCGTCCGCCGCCCAGACCTCATGGGTGATCCACTCGTTCGGATGCTCGACGTAATAGGGCCGCACATAGCCCTCCGCCACATCGCACATCCAGGTGCGCTGGAAGGCGTCGCCCTCGGTCTCGTGGATGTAGAAGATCAGGTTTTCGTCCGTGGGGCAGATCTGCGCGTGGCCGAGGCGGTAGTCGCTGCGGTAGACAACCCGGGCCGCCTGGCCGGGATCGAGCACCACCAGGGCGTAGATCTTCTCCGCCAGATGGTAGCTGCAGGCGATGCGGCCGCTGTCCGCCGCGGTCAGGTGGCCGGTGATCTGGCCGCCCCGGGGCAGGTCGCCGACATGCGTCATCTCGCCCGTGCCGAGATCCACCGTGTAGACCTCCGTCTCGTGGCGGCAGGTGTAGCCGATGTTCTTCCGCCGGTCGGTGGCGAAGCCGCGGTAGGAGTAGTCGGTGATGCGGGTGAGCTCGCCGCTGCGTACGTCGGCGCGCCAGCAGCCGCCGTCGTCACGGCCGGGCAGCTGCTGCTTCATGAAGAAGAAGTACCGGTCATCCACGGAGAAGTTCTCGCAGGTGAAGTAGAGCTTCGCGTTGCGCTCGGGGCCCTCGGTGTAGCGCCGCACAGCATAGCCGGTGACGGGGTCGCGGTATTCGATCATGGGGCTTTCCTCCTCTCGCTGTTACAGCTGCACAGTCTGGCCGGCGGGGATGCGCACGGGCTCGCCGTCGTTCACGCGGATCCAGCAGTCGCGGGCGTTCGGGTTCATGACGAAGGAGTTGTCCGCGGCGAAGCACAGGCGGCGGAAATCGTCCATCGCATCGATGTATTCGATGTTTGTGCAGTACCAGATGTCGTCGTGGCCGCCCATCATCCGGCAGAAGTCCTCCATCAGCTGCCAGTTGTCCTGATTGTCGAACTCATAGCTGTGGCCCCAGACGTACATGAGATAGAGATACTGCTGCTTGAACAGGCCGAGAAACTGCTCGCCCAGCTCCATCAGGCGGTGGTTGTGGTGGCAGGTGGCCTGCCAGCGGAAGGGGTTTTCGGGCAGGGCGAAGCTGTCCGAGGAGCCGACCACGCGGGAATAGCGGATGCCGCACAGGGGCAGCAGGCGCTCGATGTCCTCGCTGACGGAGCCGTTGGGATAGCTGAGGCCGCGCACCGGATAGCCGGTCAGCTTCTCCAGCGCCATGCGGTCCTCAAGCACCTCCTGGGCCACCTCGGGCAGGGGGCAGCGGGCGATCGTGGGATGGGTGACGGTGTGGCAGGCGACCTCGTGGCCCGCGTACAGGGTGCGCACCTCGCTGGGGTCGATCCGCTCCGGATGGTCGAACAGGCCGCTGTTCAGGTGGAACGTGCCCCGAATGCCGTTGCGGTTGAAGATGTCCACCAGGCGGCGGTCGGCTGTGCGCCCGTCGTCGTAGCTCATGGTCAGCGCCTTGTGCTTCCCTCCGGGAAAGCAGCAGTACACGCGATTCATTGCTTTTTTCCTCCTCCGCGCCGCTGGCTGCGGCTTCATCAGCATTATAGCCCCGCCGCGGCCAAAATGCAATTGCAAAGCGCGGCGGGCGGAAATTTGCTGCCCGGCGCTTCGTACTTCTTGCGTTTTCCGGCTGAATGTTATAAAATAAAAATGATGAAGTGTCCCGCTTTATTGAGAAAGGAGACGGAACATGCAGCATATTGCCAGACGCGGCCTGAGCCTGGTGCTCTCGCTGATCATGCTGCTGTCCCTGCTGCCGGCTTCGGCGGAAGAGACGGCGTTTGCGGAAGAGGCCATCGAGTTGATGGCGGAGGAAGAGCCGGCGCTCTTCATGGAGGAGGAGCCGGAGATTTTTGCCATGGCCGAGGAGGAAGCCGAGGAGGAAACCCTGGAGGCCGTGGAGGAGGAATTCACCGTGGAGGCTGTGGAGGCCGTCACGGAGGAGACCGAGGAGGCGTTCCCGGCCGGCGGCGCGGTGAAGCTGGCCGCGGGCGTGAAGCTCTGGGCGGACGCGGGCCTCGCCGGCGCCTGCGAGGAAGCCGCGGACACCGTCTATGCCGCCGCGCTTCGCGAGAATGAGAGCGGCGACGCGCTCGAGATCGTCTACGCCCACGGCGGCGCGGCCGAAAAAGCCTGGGTGCGGAAGGCGGACACCGCGGCGCTCTCCCTGGTCGAGGCGCAGGCCCTGAAGACCGAAACACCCGGCGCGGTGCAGGCCGCGGGGCTGTGGCTGCCCGAAGCCCTGCTGCGCTCCGACGCGGTGGCGGTGGAGGAACAGCCCGCCGAGGAAGCCGTGGAGGAAATGCCCGTGGCCATCGAGGAGTCGCTGGAGGAAGCCACCTATTCCTGCAGCGCTTCCGGCAATTCCATCCTGCTGATCGTGTACTCCGGCGGCTATTCCAGCTACACGGTGTACCGGAGCGTCAACGGCGGCGCCTACACCCGCTGGACGGGCTTCGGCTACGCGTCGGAGAGCTCGACTGTGGCGACCTGGACGGACAGCGACATCATCCCCGGCAATACCTACGCGTACCGCGTCGGCTCGCCCTACTCCAGCTCGTCGTACAGCTACTTCATTCAGACCAATACGGTGACCGCCAGCACCACCTACGTGGCGAACATCCGCGCGAAGGCGGTTTCCGGCAGCTCCATTCAGGTGACCTGGAACCGCTATCCGGGCGCGTACAACTACCGGATCTACCGCAGCATCACGCGGCCGACCCAGAGCGGCGTGAGCGGCATGACGCTGATCGGCACCGCGCTGGACACGGGCGCGGATCACCTGTCCTGGACGGATACCGGCCTGGCCTCCGGCACGCAGTATTTCTACCGCATCCTGGCCTATGGCAGCTCCTACGCCCTGACCACCGTGTCCATGCTGGACTCCGCCACGACCGACACGGTCACGGTCTCTCTGGGCGCTCTGAGCGCGGAGGCGGTCAGCGGCACAACCCGTATCAAGCTCAGCTGGTCCGCCTATCCGGGCGACACGTCCTACCGGGTGTACCGCTCCACCAGCAGTACCGTGCTCAGCAGCATGAACCTGCTGGACATTGCGTATCAGAACAGCTATGAGGACAGCGAGACCACAGGCGGCTACAGCTATTTCTACCGCGTGGTCGGCGTGCCCAGCGGCGCGGTCAGCGATTACGCCTCCGCCGTCGCGCAGCGGGTGGTGGTCACCGGCCTCACCGCGGAGCCGGTGGAGGGCAGCAGCGACATCATCCTGGAGTGGAACGCCTTCACGGGCGCCACGACCTATGATATCTACCGCTCCACGTACTCCGCCCAGTCCATGACGCTGATCGACACGGTCACCGGCACGTCCTACCGCGATACGAACACGACCGGCGGCAGCAGCTACTACTACCGCGTCGAGGCCACCGGCATCACCTCCGGCAGCAGCTACAGCTATGTGACCGCCAATTACCGGCAGCTGCCCACGAAGGTGAACGCGTACGGCGGTCTGGACAGCATCGCCTGGGACCGGATTCCCTTCGCGACATACCAGTATACAAGCAGTACCGGCAGTACGGGCACGCTGAAACTGGTGAACTATACGATCAACGGCTACGGCATCGAGGTCAGCAGCTCGCCCAATGGCCCCTTTGAAAACTACGCCACCATGGTGGATTATCGGGATGACACGCCGACGGTGGTCTATGCCGACAAAACCATCGCGGACGCAACCCTCCGGGACGGCCGGATCATCATGCCGCTGCAGTCGGAGGCGGATCGGGGCAAGTACTTCCGCGTGTCCATCGGCGCGTACGGCTTCTCCCAGAATCTCTACAACTGGCCGATCGAAACCTACTATTCCAACACGGTCTACACCGGCGAGGTCAAGGTCGGCACAGTGAACGGCATCACCGGCAAGCCGGTGGACACCAACGCGGCCCGCATCACCTGGTCGGCGGCGAGCAGCGCCAACGGCTACCAGCTCTTCCGCGCGGACAGCGAGAACGGGGAATACAAGTGGATCAAGAACTGCACCACGACGGTGGTGAACAACTATTCCCTGACCCCCGGCGCGGACTACTGGTACAAGGTGCGCCCATACCGCGAGTACGCGGAGGGCACCCGCACCTACGGCGAGTACTCCGATTCGGTGCACGTGCACATTCTGGGCACGATTGACAACCTGACCGTCCGCGGCCTGGACACGAACTGCGCCTTCCTCAAGTGGGACAAGGTGGCCGGCGCGACCGGCTATCAGGTGTTCCGCACGGTGGCGGGCAGCGGCGAGTACATCTGGGTGAAGAACTGCACCACGGCCCAGATCGCGAACTACGACCTGACCGCGGGCACCACCTACTATTACAAGCTGCGCGCCTACATCGACCTGCCCGACGGCAGCCGCGCCTATGGCCAGTATTCCGGCGGCGTGAAGGTGGACATCCTGCCCCAGGCGGTCATCACCTCCGTCAGCTTCGACGGCGCGGTGCAGCTGAGCTGGGAGCGGATCCCCGGCGTCACCGGCTACCAGATCTTCTACCTGCAGGAGTCCACGGACGGCATCTACAAGTGGGTGATGAACTGCGTGCCGGATTCCGTGACCAGCACGAAGGTCACGAAGAACCTGGTCTACGGCACCAATTTCTACTTCCGTGTCCGCGGCTACATTGATTACCCGGACGATCAGGATCATCCGCGCTACTACGGCCAGTTCTCCGGCGCGGATCACACCGCCGTGAAGTTTAACCTGACCCGCCCCGAGCTGGCCGATCCCACCTTCGGCAAGGACGGCATCAGCCTCAGCTGGACCAACGAGGACGGCGATGTGGACGGCTACGAGGTGCTCTACAAGGTGGCCGGCGAGGGCGATTTCGTCACGCTGGCGGAGACCGGCCGGGACGGCCTCAGCTGGAGCTGGAAGGGCTGTGAATACGGGAAGAGCTACTACTTCCAGGTGCGTTCCTTCAAGAAGGACAGCACCGGCATCCGCCAGTACTCCAGCGCGTCCCCGGCGAAGAGCTGCCTGGCGAAGTTCGTCCTGACCACCCCGGTGGTGACCGGCGCCGTCTTCTCCGCCAACGGCATCACGGTCGACTGGACCGACGAGGACACCGGTGTGGACGGCTTTGAGCTGTATTACAAGGTGTCCGGCGCGCCGGCCTTCAGCTTCCTGAGCGATCTGTCCGCCGATGCGGTGAGCTATATCTGGAGCAAGTACGGCTTCGGCACGACCTACTACTTCCAGGTGCGCGCCTACAAGCTGGACGGCAAGGGCGTGCGGCAGTATTCCGGCTTCTCCAAGGCGGTGGGCTGCAAGGCGTCGCTGACGGCAACCATGCGCTCCGCCCGCGGCAAGCGCCACGCGACCAGCGGCAAGGCCCTGATGTACATCTCCTGGGACGACATCCCCGGCATCAACAGCTGGGAGATCCAGTACAATGCCGGCTCCGGCTGGACAAAGTACGACAATGTGACCGAGAACACGCCCTCCGACGGCGCGACGGTATACAACGACGGCGACTACAACCTGAGCTGCGGCGTGGCGTACCGCTTCCGCGTGCGCGGCAAGTTCACCCACAACGGCGCCGTCTGCTACACCGAATGGTCCCCGGAGATCGTGGGCAGCATGCCCAAGCTGACCGCCCTGAGCAACACCCTCCTCTCCTCCAGCTACTACGCCTATGTGAAGCTGACCAACGCCGGCAGCCTGCCCCTCACGGTGGAGAGCTCGTGCCTGGTGAGACCGCTGGGCAGCGGCTACAGCAGCTACCTGGGCATGCTGACGGCCACCGCCGGCCCCACGGTCAGCGCGAACAGCACGGTCAGCCTGCAGTACAGGCTCTACTCCGGCGCCAACCAGATCCGCGCCACCTTTGACAATGACCAGGAGGTGTTCCTCCAGTTCACCTACAACGGGTACAAGTACAGCATCATCACAGGCAAAAACGGCCCCGAGGGCTATGGCTTCTGGGCCTGCACCGAGGACCTGAACAGCAACGGCTCCGCGACCCACTGACGACGTCTCGGGAACCCTCGCCCCTGCCGGCTCCGCGCCGGCGGGGGCTTTGCGTTGGGCGGAGGAATTGCAATTTGCGGAAATCTGGTATATCATAAGGAGAGAAGAACCGAGTTGCCCATGAAAGGAGACCGTGATCATGAAGCTGATGCAGATCGGGAAGCGTGCGCTGAGCCTGGCGCTGGCGCTGACGCTGCCGGCGGCCCTGATGCCCGCGGCGGCGGAGGAGGCCGGGGAGGAGATTGTCGAGGCGGTTGTGGAGATGGCGATCTCCGCGGAGGAGGAGCCTTCAGTCAGCGAGAAGGAGATCCCCGCCGAGGAAGCTGTGGAGGAAGCCCCGCAGGAGGTGGAGCTGCCCGAGACCGTGGAGGAGTCCCTGGAGGCGGCGACCTTTGACGCAATGGCCTCCGGCAATTCGGTGACGCTGATCCTGTCGGACGGCGGGCAATACAGCTATAAGGTGTACCGCAAGGTGAACGACGGATCGTACAGCCTGTACACCGGCCTGCGGGCGGTCAGCGTGTCCCCCTATCTGGCTACCTGGACAGACAGCGACGTGACGCCCGGGTACCGCTATACGTACCGGGTCTGCTCGCCCACTTCGACCTCGTACATCAACCAGGTGATCGCGACCAGCGCCACCGTGATCGTGAGCACGGAGTACGTGACGAACATCACCGCCACCGCCCTCTCCGGCAAATCGATCATCGTGATGTGGAACGCGTACCCGGGCGCGTCGCGCTACCGGGTGTACCGCAGCACGGTCCGCCCCTCCGGCGACGGCTGGGACGGCATGGAGCTGGCCGGGGAGACGGCACAGACCAGCTTCACCGACGAGGGCCTGAAGCCCTCGACGACCTACTACTACCGCGTGTATGCCGTGGGCTATACGACGAAGTCCTTCCTTGACTCGGCGACTACGCAGGCCGTGGTGCTGAAAGGCCTGTGGGCCATTGTGCATGAGGACAGCAGCGCGGTGGATCTGCAGTGGCAGGCCTTCACGGGCGCGAGCACCTATGATGTCTACCGGTCGGAGACGTCGGTCAGCGACATCAATAAGATGGAGCTCATTGCCACCGTCACGGGCACCAGCTACACGGACACCACAACGAGGGGCAATACGGAGTATTACTACCGCGTGGAGGCCACCGGCCTCACCTGGGGCTCGAAGACCGTCACCGTGACAACCAATATGAGCCTGCTGCCGGACCGGGTGACGGCCTACGGCGGCGTGGACTGCATCTCCTGGGATCCCGTGATGCCGGACAGATACCTCTACTATGACAGCAACGGCCGGAAGATGATGGCGATCGTGCATGCCGGCACCTACCTGATCACCCGCAGCGACAAGAAGGACGGCACGTACACGAGATATGCGATGGTGCGCAACAATGAGGACGGCTCCATCCAAATCTACGATAAGACCAGCGACATTTCGGTCACTTGGTCCGGCAGCCGCCTGCTGCTGACCTCGAAGACCGAATCCGATCAGGGCCAGTACTACAAGGTCACGATCTACGGCTCCACCTATCCGGTCGCCGTCACCCCGTCGAACGCGGTGTACATGGGCGCGGTGAAGGTCGGCGCGGTCAGCGGCATCACCGGCCAGCCGGTATACACCAATGCGGCCCGCATCACCTGGAAGGCGGCCAGCGGCGCCAGCGGCTACCAGCTGTTCCGCGCCTCGAGCCAGAACGGCAGCTACACCTGGGTCAAGAACAATCCAACCACCAATGTGGTGAACTATGTGCTCACCCCCGGCGCGGACTACTGGTACAAGGTGCGCGGCTATTATGAGTACGGCGACGGCACCAAGGTGTACGGCGCGTACTCGGAGGCCGTGAAGGTGCACAACCTGGGCGCCATCGGCAATTTCAGCGTGCGCGGCCTGGACACGAACTGCGCCCTGCTGCAGTGGGACCGCGTGGAGGGCTGCACCGGGTATCAGGTGTTCCGCACGGTGGCGGGCAGCGGCGAATACCAGTGGGTGAAGAATGCGACCACCTCCCGGATCGCCAATTACGGCCTCACCGCCGGCACCACCTACTATTACAAGGTGCGGGCCTATATCGACCTGCCGGGCGGCGGCCGGGCCTACGGGCAGTATTCCGAGGGCATCCGGGTGGCCATCCAGGCGAAGGGGAGGATCACCGGCGCGGCCTGTGAAAACGGCAAGGTGCAGCTCACCTGGGAGGCCGTCCCGGGCGTGACCGGCTACCACATCGTCTACCTGGTGGGCGGCTCCGGCGGCGTCTACACCTGGGTGATGACCGTGCCGGCCGCGAAGACCGCCGCGACAGTGACGAAATACCTGGAGCAGGGCAAGACGATCTACTACCGTGTCCGCAGCTACATCGACAATCCCGACGGCAGCCGCTGCTACGGCCAGTATTCCGAGGCCGTCCCGGTGACGATCCGGTGACGCGGCGTCTCCGTCAAATCCGGAGCATCCGCCCCGCAGACCGTGCCCTGTGCGGTTGGCTGAGCGTCGGCGGGGTTCGGACGGGAAATGTGACAATTCAGCCAAAATGGATTGCGCGGGCACGAATAATCTGCTATCATAGGAATACAGCGGCAAGCTGTCAGAAACGATAAGGAGGAATCGATATGAGGAAAATGTGGAGTCTCGTGCTGGCCGTGCTGATGTTCTGCGTGCCGGTGCTTTCCGGCGCGGAAGCGGTATACGGCTGGCCCATGGAAGCGCTCGCGGAGGGCAAGACCGTGATGGCGGAGTCGACCTTTGATCCGGTCACGCTGGAGATTGTGGGCGCCGAGGAGGAAGAAACCGCCCAGGTGATGTCCGTGGTGGACATTGCCAATCAGGTGCTGAGCGGGCTGAAGATCCGCGGAACCGCCAGCCAGACCGGCAGCCAGCTGGAGCTTTTCATGAACGACAGCCCCGTCTTTGACGCCAGAATCGGCATGAGCGGCGACGCGGTGCTGGTGCAGAGCAGCTGGCTGGGCGAGAAGGCGATCGGCATCACCGGCGAGGAGCTCAAGGAGCTGCTGAAGCAGGCCGGCATTGATCTGGACGAGATTGCCGCGAAGCTGCAGGAATTCATGGCGAACCCGATTGACCCGGCGGAAGCCTTCCCGAACACCATCGCGGCTGCGCAGGGCCTGGCGACCCTGTTCACCGTGGCGGAAGAGGTCACGCAGCCTGAGAACGCGGATCCCGCCGTGGGGCAGGCCTCCGGCGTGCTGACCGGCGAGAAGACCGTGGAGCTGCTGGAAGCGATGCGCACGGACATTCTGGCCAACGAGCAGTTGAAGGCCGCCTTCCGCTGGAGCGACGGCTACAACAGCTATGAGGGCGAGGAAGCCGTGCAGAAGGCGTTCGACAGCCTGACCGCGCAGGCCGCCTGTGTGGACGTGACCGTCACCCTATGGGTGGACGAGGACAGCAGCCCCGTGGCCGTGGACATCCAGACCAAGGTCAACAAGACCGTCCTGGAGGGCGTGACCGGCGCGATGGCCCAGAATGCCATGGTGGACTACCTCACCGGCCTGGGCTACGGCGAGGACATGGAGAAGGAAACCTTTACGCTGGATCCCGATGCGGAAGTGGAATACCAGGAGGCGCTGTGCACCTACCGCCGGCTCACCGGGGAGGACGGCGTGGCGGAGCATACCCTGGGCTTTGTCTCCGGCGAGAACTCGCTTGAGGCTGCCTTCCGCGCCACGGAGGAGGAAATGCGCGCTGTCATCACCGGCACATCGAAAGCGGACGATGCGACTGTCACCATGAACTGCACGGTGCTGGACACCCATACCCTGCGCACGGAGACCGCCTCGCAGGACAATGTCATCATCACGGAGAACGTCCATGTCGTGAGCAAGGACAGCGACGTGAACGTGCAGATCACCGGCAACGTCGTGTACGCCGCGGAGAAGGACGTCTCCCTGACCGTGGACAGCAAGGTTGAAGGCGTCATCATTGCCGGCGAAGGCCGCGAGGTGCGCTTCAGCGCGGGCGAGCACAGCGCCACCACGCCGGCGGAGGCCCTGCCGGAGATGGACGCCGAGAACGCCATCTATCCGATGAGCCTGACCGGCGAAGAACAGGCTGAGGTGCTGCAGACGATCACGCAGAACGCCCAGCTCGGGCTGATGAAGCTGATCCAGCAGCTGCCCGCCGAGCTGCTCGTGATGCTCAACGGCGGCGCTGCCAATTAAACCAAATACGCTGAGGGAGGCGCGGTGCTGCACCGCGTCTCCTTTTCCACGCCCCATTTCCATTGAGCAAAATAAAAAAGAATGAAACGAAAAGCCGCCTCCGCAGGGGAGACGGCAGATGAAGCGGAGGGACTCAGCGGGCGGCTTCCTCGCAGGCCTCGACAAAGGCGGTGAAGATGGCGCGGGCTGTGTCGTCGCGCTGCCACATCCGCTCGGGATGCCACTGCACGCCGAGGAAGAACGGGTGACCGGTCAGGCTGGCGGCCTCGATGATGCCGTCCGGCGCGGCGCCGCAGCTCTCCAGGGCGGGGGCAAGCCGCTTCACCGCCTGGTGGTGCAGGGAGTTGACCCACAGCTTCTGCGTGTGCACTGCCTGATCCAGCAGGCTGGACATGGTGACGATGACCGGATGGGAGGCGTAGCAGTCCGGCTGATGCTGCCGGTGCGCCAGCGCCTCGCCGTGGTACTGTGTCCCGATGTCCTGGTACAGATCGCCGCCCAGGGCCACATTCAGCACCTGGAAGCCGCGGCAGATGGCCAGCACCGGCTTGTCGCGGCGCGCCGCCAGCATCCGGGCCAGCGGCAGCTCGAAGCTGTCCCGCTGGGGGCTGATGGCGCCGCAGCAGGCCAGCTGATTCTGCCGGTACAGCTCCGGGTCAATATCGCCGCCGCCGGTGAACACAAAGCCGTCGAAGCGGTCCACGATCTCCGCAATCTCGCCCTCGTCGTCCGTCAGTGGCAGAATCACCGGCAGCGCGCCCTCGCGGCGCAGGGCGTCGATGGTGCCCCGGTGCACCAGCAGGCGGCTCTCTTCCTCATTCAGGCCGGGGGTTACGCCGATCAGGGGCTTTTTCATCGCACAGACACCTCTCGATTCTGGAATCTCAATGGATACATTCTGTCTTTGCCCGGAAAATCCTGCCTCGCATACGGAAAGGAGCGTTTCTCCATGACGGAAACCACCCGGCTGCGCGTCGGCAGCCTGCCCCACGGCCCCCGCAACCTGCTGAGCGATGTCCCCGGCGTCACGGTCGGCCACTGCACCGTGGACGAGGGAGACTGCCACACCGGCGTGACGGTTGTGCTGCCCCACGGCGGCAATCTGTTCACCGAAAAGGTCACGGCGGCCTCCTGCGTATTCAACGGCTACGGGAAGACCCTGGGCCTTGTGCAGGTGGAGGAGCTGGGCACGATCGAAACGCCGATCGCGCTGACGAACACGCTGAACGTGGGCCGCGTGCACGACGCCCTGGTCAGCGTGATGGCGGAGCGCTGCGCCCGGGACGGCGTCCGGCTGACCAGCGTGAACCCGGTGGTCTGCGAGTGCAACGACGCCCGCATGAGCGACATCGTCCGCCGCCCGGTGGGGGAGGCGGAGGTGCGGCAGGCCCTCGCGGCGGCGTCCGCGGACTTTGCCCAGGGCGCGGTCGGCGCGGGCCGGGGCACGATCTGCTATGGCATGAAGGGCGGCATCGGCTCCGCGTCGCGCCGGCTGCAGCTGGACGGCGAGACCTTCACGATCGGGGTGCTGGTGCAGAGTAATTACGGCGCGTCGGCGGATTTTAACCGGGCGGAGCTGCCGCCGGACTGGGCGGAGAGCGACCAGGGCAGCATCATCCTGATCGTTGCCACCGATTTGCCGCTCAGCTGCCGCCAGCTGAAGCGGCTGCTGCGGCGGTGCAGCGTGGGCATGGCCCGGCTGGGCTCCTACATCGGCCATGGCAGCGGCGAGATCGCCGTGGGCTTCACCACCGCGCCGCGGACAGCCGCGGGGAGCTTCACGGTGCAGCGCAGCCTGCGGGAGGAGCTGATGAACCAGCCCTTCCGCGCGGTGGGCGAGGCGGCCGAGGAGGCCATCCTGCAGTCCCTGCTGCACGCGGAGCCGGACCGGATGCTGGACGGCACGCCCGTGCGCAGCCTGCGGGAGGTGCTGCGCGGCGACGGCTGAGTACGGCCCTGCAGGAAAACGCGGCGCCGCCGGATCATCTGTGATCCCTCATGGCGGCACCGCGTTTTTTGCGTGTCAGTATACCCAGTCCAGCGTCATCAGGCCCGCGCCGTAATCCTGCCCCGCGCCGAAGCCGGAGGACATGGCCCAGCGGAACATGTCCGGCGCGGTGACCATCAGGCGGCCCCGCCAGCGCACCAGCAGCATGTGGCCGCAGGCGATGGCCATCGGCACCGCGGAGACCACCTCCGTGTCGATGAGCGAGAAGCCGCTCTCCAGCTGGACGTTCTCCAGATAGTGGATCAGGGACTCCTGGGTGAAGGGCGGATCAGGGGCATCGGTCATGCCGAAGGGCGCGCCGACCAGGTCGAAGTCCCAGCGGCTGCCCTCCTCCGCGGCCTCCAGCAGGTCATCCAGCGGGAAGGTCTCCCAGGAGGGGAACACGCCGGGATAGCCGCAGGCCTGGTGCAGGGCGGCCAGCGTGGGCCGCAGCCAGGTCAGCATCACCAGCCAGGTGCGGCTGCCGTACTCGTCGATGCGGAAGAGGGGCTGCATGTTGCCGCCGGCAAAGGTGGACAGTACCGCCATGCGCAGCGAGTCGCCGGTTGCCAGGAGACGGCTGGTTTCCGGGCGGCGCGTATCCAGCGCGATGCGTGTCAGAAACATGCGGTTACCTCCTCTCTCTCCCGCTTTCCTGCTTATAAGCTGATGCCCGTGAGGGTGGCAAAGTAGTCCTCCGGGGTCTCCGCCCGGCGGATCAGGGCAAAGGAGCCGTCCTGCCGATGCAGCACCTCGGCGCTGCGCAGGCGGCCGTTGTAGTTGTAGCCCATGGCGAAGCCGTGCGCCCCGGTGTCATGAATGACGACCAAATCGCCGATGGCGATCTCCGGCAGCGCGCGCTGGATGGCGAACTTGTCGTTGTTCTCGCACAGGCAGCCGGTGACGTCGTAGACGTGATCCGCGGGCCAGTCGCGCTTGCCGCAGACCGTGATGTGGTGGTACGCGCCGTACATGGCGGGCCGCATCAGGTTGGCGGCGCAGGCGTCCAGGCCGATGTAGTCCCGGTAGGTGTGCTTCTCGTGCACCGCGTGGGTGACCAGCCAGCCCATGGGGCCGGTCATCCAGCGGCCCAGCTCCGTCTTGACCGCGACGCCGCCCTCGGGGAAGAACTCCTCGTAGACCTGGCGCACACCCTCGCCGACCTGGCGGATGTCGGTCCGCTCCTGGTCGGGACGGTAGGGGATGCCCACGCCGCCGGACAGGTTGATGAAGGCGGGCACGAGGCCGGTTTCCTCGGCCAGATCGCGGGCGGTGCGCATCAGGATGCCGGCCAGGGTGGGGTAGTAGTCGTTCTCGATCGTATTGCTGGAGAGGAAGGCGTGCAGGCCGAAGCGCTTCGCCCCCAGCGCCTGCAGGCGGCGCAGGCCCTCCCGCAGCTGCGGCAGGGTGAAGCCGTACTTCGCCTCGCCCGGATTGCCCATGATCGCCGTGCCGATGCGGAAATCGCCGCCGGGGTTGTACCGGCAGCAGACCGTCTCCCCGACGCCGCCCTGGGCCGCGAGGGTGTCGATGTCGCTGATGTCGTCCAGGTTGATGATCGCGCCGAGCCGGTGGGCCAGCGCGAACTCCCGCGGCGGCATGGCGTTGGCGGAGAACATGATGTCCCGCCCGGAGAAGCCGCAGCGCTCCGCCAGCATCAGCTCCGTCTCGCTGGAGCAGTCCAGGCCGCAGCCCTCCTCGCGGAGGATGCGCAGAATGGCCGGGTTCGGCAGGGCCTTGACGGCAAAATATTCCTCGAAATCCTCACACCAGGCAAAGGCCTGCTGCAGCGCCCGGGCGTTCTCCCGGATCCCCCGCTCGTCATAGAGATGGAAGGGCGTGGGGTAGCGGGCGGCAGCCGCCTCAAAGACGCTGTCCGGGAGGGAGAAATTCGGCATCGCGATCACCTCGTATCAGAATTGTGCCGGCCGGCTGGCGGTTCCTTTTTTGCTTTTTCCTGTGTATCGTACCACAGTTTGGCCCCGGACGCAAGCTTTCGCGCGGCGGAAAAAGGGGTTTGCATAGGATTTTTGGTCAGGAAACTGCCCCCCGGATGCTCAATACCAGTTGTACTTGTAATAGGAGCTCTCGCTGCCCATCAGGAAGCTGTTGATCATCTGCGCGTAACGTGAAGGCGTTGTCTCCAGATCCGTGTACGCGAACGCGAAGCGGGCGGCAGCATACCACCCGCCGTCGTTCGTCGGGGTATAACACACGGCATCGGTGACGACACCGTCCGCCTTTGTCACTTCGAAGCGGCCATCCGTCCCGGAAGGCCCCACTCTGTGCACCGCCGAGGTGAGCGCCGCAATGCCGTCGGCATCATATTCCGCGGTGTATGTGCCGCTGAAGCGCAGCCATTCCTTTTCTTCCGAGCCGCCCCAATTGGCATACATGCCGGTATTCACGGTTTTCAGCAGCAAGCCGTTTTGTACGGTTACGGAAATGGCGTCCACCTCTTCGGCGTAATAGCTGATGGTCTCTGCGCCCTCCGTGAAGCTGCTCCGCTCGTCCCGAAGCACCATCGTGAAGTATTCGTCCCCGTTGCCGTACTGGTAGTACAGCGCGTACTTCCGGCTTTCGTCCTCTTCATATACATTGTAAACGCAGCCGTTGCGGTACTCCGCGACGGAGACGAGGTTGCCGTCGGAATCATAGGTTTTCCGCTGCGCGGGGAGGCCGTCCGCAAAATCATACGCAAAAGTCGTGACGATATGCCGGTCGGCGTCGATCTCGTACAGGTCGATGGACACGGGATAGCCGTTTTCATAGGCAAAATCCCATGTTCTGAGCGGCACCCATTCATTCGTTTCATCGTCGAGGCCATATTCCGTCACCGTTTGGACGAGCCGGGGACGGGTGACGGCAGCCTCCCCTTGGGCGCAGATGGCCGGGGCGGCCAGCAGGATCACCATGAGCAGCAGCAGCAGGGTTTTCTTCATGCAGGAGACCTCCTTAACGTTTTTCGGTGGATTTGCAGCGGAAGCCGTGGCATTCACTGGCATTGAATCATCCTTTGCCTGCGCGGGCAGGCCGGGATTTGCTTGACCGTTTCGGCTCACCCGGCGCTGCACAGCACATTGAGCCAGCGCTGGTCCGCCCTGTCGGACAGGGCGTCGCCGGTTGTCCAGAGGCGGATCTCACGAAAACCGCCCGCCTCCTCCAGCACGGCGCGGAGCGAGGCTTCCGTGTAGTCCGCAAAGAATCGGCCCTCCCTCTTTCTTTCCGCTTCTCCGTACTTGAACGACGCGTACAGCACGCCGCCCGTCTTCAGTGCACGGCGGATCAGGCGCAGCACGCGGGGGAGATCGGCTTTCCGCACATGCAAGAGAGAGGCGCAGGCCCAGATCCCGTCGAAAGCGTCCTCATAGTCCAATTCCTCAAAACGCAGGCAGCGGACAGGGCAGCCGACGCGGCGCTGCGTAAAATCGCACAGCTCCCGGCAGCCGTCCACCGCCAGCACCTGACAGCCCATCCGGGCAAAGAACAGCGCGGCGCTGCCGGCCCCGCAGCCCAGGTCCATGATGCTTCCGCCGGAGGGGATACAGGCGAGGAAGGTGCGGTAAAGGCCCGACAGATCCACCGCGGCGGTGCGGTCAATGAACGCCTCCGCGTTTTCGTGATACCAGCTCAGAGTCTCGCTGCTTTCAGGCATGCGATCATACCTCCGCAAATCACGCTTTTCTGACCGGATCCGAGGATGGCAATTCATCGGTCTGCTTCGGCAAACGGGAAAACGCCCCCGGCGCGGCGAGGGCGCTTGGTGCCGGCGAACGGTTACGGATGCTCCCGGAGGAAGGCCTCCCGCGCCTCCATCAGCGAGCAGCCGCGCGCCCGCCTCATACTCCGCCTTGCGCCGCTGCACGCCGAAGCCCTCCTCCCGGAGGATGCGGAGAATGGCCGGGTTTGGCAGGGCCTTGACGGCAAAGTATTCCTCGAAATCCTCGCACCAGGCAAAGGCCTGCTGCAGCGCCCGGGCGTTCTCCCGGATCCCCCGCTCGTCATAGAGATGGAAGGGCGTGGGGTAGCGGGCGGCAGCCGCCTCAAAGACGCTGTCCGGGAGGGAGAAATTCGGCATCGCGATCACCTCGTATCAGAATTGTGCCGGCTGGTTCGCGGGCCTTTTGCGTGATTTCCTGTGTATCCTACCACAGTTTGCCCCGCCGCGCAAGCCGTAATGCAGCGGAAAAGGAGTTTTGCGTCAAGAAACTGTCTGCGCTTGACATAAGCCGGATGAAATGGTATATTTGGCAACGGGAGGCGGTTGCATGAAAAAGCCATCGTTTTACAAAGGGACGATTATTTCCTTTATCATCATGTTGGCATGGTCGGCCATAAGTTTACCTATCACCGCAATGTATGCTTCACAGTATCCTCCGCAACACGGTGAAAACGCCATACATGAGTGGGTATACTATAATTTCTCTTCAGCAATTATCATAGTCGTAATTGTGGTGATGATCCTCTTTGTTATTGCGGGAACGTGTGCGGTACGTGCTGAGAACAAGCAAAGCAAATGGTATTGGGAACATCGAAAAGACGCGATCACAAAGGTAAAGCTGCGGAAGGTCAATCATCGCAAGCCAACCGCCGACGACCTGGTAAGACCACAACACTTGGACATCTATTTGTATGAATTCCAGGTCACCTATGATGGAACAGTTTCAACAGAACTGACAATACGAGGAGATGACCCGGATCTTGACATGCTGATGAGCAAGGTTTCAAACACGAATCTCCTGCGCGATACACACATTGTCAAAACGCAGATCATCGCTGTCAACAATACCACGATCACCGACACCAAACAGGGCATTTCCATCGGACGGGCTATTCTTGGAGGGATGGTTGGGGGTGGAGTCGGCGCGGTAATCGGCGGTCTGAGTGGAACTGCCAGATCAACGACCACACCCGGAACCAATACTTTTACCTTTTTGGTTTTCTATGATGACCGAGCACCAGCCACGGAACAGGTGGTGGAGAATTCGGAACGCTTTAAATTCCTGATAACGAAAATTGAAGCTTAAACAACAAAGAGACACAAAAAGCGAGGATCTGAACGATCTCGCTTTTTTGCTGGTTTCATGAAAGTCGCAATTTATCACTCTATACCCATCTCCAAGCGCTGCCAAGGCATTATTGCTATCATAAAAGGATAGTGCAGGGGGGAAGGCTTTTGTCAGGCCATGCCGCTCAGCCAGGCGACGATCGGCTCGGAGAAGACGCCCAGCAGCAGCAGCGACGCCCCGATGAGGCCCAGCGGCAGCTTCATCCGCAGATCCGGATCACAGGGGGCGAGCTCCGCCATGTCCGCGTTCAGCGGGCGGAAGTACATCGAGAAGGCCACCGGCAGCAGGTACAGGGCCGTCAGCACGGCGGATGTGATGACCACCGCCTGCATCACGGTGCCCAGCGCAGTGCCGGAGGCCGCGGCGGCGGTCAGCAGGTTCCACTTGCTGACGAAGCCCACCAGCGGCGGCGTGCCGGTCAGGGCCAGGGCGGCCAGGGTGTACACGGCGCAGGTGAAGGGCATGCGCCTGGCCAGCCCGCGGGTGTCCTGCACGTACTCCTTTCCCGTCTGCACCAGCACCGCGCCGGCGCAGTAGAACAGCACGATCTTCATCAGCCCGTGGAAGACGAGGTGGCACAGCGCGCCGGTGAGGCCCTCCGGGGTCATCAGCAGGGTGCCGGCCAGCATGTAGCTCAGGTTGGAGACGGTCGACCAGGCCAGGCGGCGCTTGAAGTGCTGCTCCCGCACCGCCATGCAGGAGGCGAACAGGATCGTCGCGCAGGCCAGCCCCATCGCCGCTGCCTGGGCCCAGGTGCCCGCCAGCGCCGCCGGCCCGAACACCTGGAAGGTGACGCGCATCACGGCGAAGGCGCCCGCGTTGACCACGGCCACCGCGTGCAAAAGGGCCGTCACGGGCGTGGGCGCGACGGAGGCGGCCGGCAGCCAGGCGGACAGCGGCAGCACGGCAGCCTTGGTTCCGAAGCCAAGCACCGCCAGCATGAACAGCACGCCGATCCAGGTCTCCTGCCCCTGGGGAACGCGCAGCGAGCCGCCGCTGACGAAATCGCCCGCGCCGAGGCCGTACAGGGCGCACAGGGCCGCAAAGCCCATCGCGGCGCCGCCCACGCAGTACAGGGCGTACTTCTTCGCGGCGGCGCGGGAGGCCGCGTCCTGCTTGTGCCAGACCAGCGGCAGGGTGCAGAGGGTCAGCAGCTCATAGCTCAGGTAGAGGGTGGCGAGATTGGCGGCAAAGCAGATGCTGACGGTGACGCCGTAGGTGACGGTGTACCAGCTGAAGAAGCCGTTCGGCCGCTCCTCGTGCTCCATGTAGGCGAAGGCGTAGAGGGAGGCCAGCGGCCACAGCACGGCGATCAGGGCGGCGAACACCGAACCCGGGCCGTCCACGCGGTAGGTGAGCGGCACGCCCTCGGTCAGGGCCGGCAGGCTCAGCTCCTCCCCGGGCCGCAGCAGCAGCAGGAGCAGGGCCGCGCTGGTCAGCAGCACCACCGTTTCCGTCAGCACGGCCCGTCTCCGCGCGGACTTCAGCCGGAGCAGGGCGATCAGCACGCCGCCCGCGGCCGGCAGCAGCAGGGTCAACAGTATCAGCATGGCGCACTCCTCACAAAATCGTGCCGGTGATGGCGGTGAACAGCGCAATCAGGCCGCCGGGGAACATGCCCAGCAGGATGGACAGGGCCGTCAGCGCGATCATGGGGATCAGCATGCCCCAGCCGGGCTCTGCCTTCTCATAGACCGGCTCCGGG
>CAMNHF010000027.1 GCA_946538975.1 uncultured Clostridia bacterium
TTCCCAGTATAACTACAATATCTGGGCAGCGAGGCGGAGATAATGAACCCTCTGACGATCAACCCCAACTGGAAAAACAAAACCGAGGAAGAGCAGACCCCGCTGACGATCACATGGGGGAAGAACAACACCTTCCCCCACCTCCTTTTTGTAAACCCTTGGAACAAAACGCGCGGTGGTGCCCACGTTACAAAGCCAACAGCGAACCACCCGCAGCGCGCGCGAGGCCCCCGAGACCGACGGCGAGATCCGCTTCACCGCCCACTCTGCCCCGAAGATCGGCTCCTTCGTTCAGGTCAAAATCACCGCCGCCGGCACCTATGACCTGCGCGGCGAGGAAGTCTGTGTCCCATTCTGATGCAACGGAGAACATCCATGAATCTGCCAAACAAACTCACGATCACGCGGATCCTGCTGATTCCCGCGCTGGTCATCCTGATGTACCTTCCCTCGGACGCCTGCCGCTGGGCAGCGGCCGCAGTGTTCGCCCTGGCCGCGCTGACGGATTATTTTGACGGCTACATCGCCCGCCGGGATCACCTGGAATCGGACTTCGGCCGCTTCCTGGATCCGGTGGCGGACAAGCTGCTGGTGCTCTCCGCGCTCACGATGCTGCTGCATCAGGGCCGCGCGCCGGCCTTCCTGCTCATCATCCTGCTGGCGCGGGAGCTGTCCGTGGACGGCCTGCGGATGATCGCCGCCGGCAAGGGCCAGGTCATCGCGGCCGGCTGGCTGGGCAAGGTGAAGACGGTCAGCCAGCTGTTCCTGGTGCTGTGGCTGATGCTCACGCCGATGAGCTGGTTCTCCTGGGCGGCGATCGGCTGGGTCGCCGTCATCACCCTCTGGAGCGGCGTGGACTACTTTCTCAAGAACGGAAAGGCCCTTTGGCCGGAGGCAGAGCAATGACAAGACAGGTGCACGCAGGTTCGCTGCCCCTGGGCGGCGGCGCGCCGGTACTGGTGCAGTCCATGACGAACACCGACACCCGCGATGTGGAGGCGACCCTCGCGCAGATCCGCGCGCTGGCGGAGGCCGGCTGCGACATCGTGCGCGTCAGTGTTTATGATGAGCAGTGCGCCGCCGCTGTGCCCGCCCTGGTGGCCGGCAGCCCGGTGCCGCTGGTGGCGGACATCCACTTCGACCACCGGCTGGCCATCGCCGCGATGGAAGGCGGCATCGCCAAGCTGCGCATCAACCCCGGCAACATCGGCGGGGCGGCGAACGTCCGCAAGGTGGCCGACTGCGCGAAGGCCCATGGCGTGCCGATCCGCATCGGCGTCAACAGCGGCTCCCTGGAGAAGGAGCTGCTGGCGAAGTACGGCCATCCCACGCCGGAGGCCCTGGTGGAGAGCGCCCTGAACCACGCCCGGCTGCTGGAGGACGCGGGCTTCCACGACATCGTGCTGTCCATGAAGAGCAGCGACGTCCGCCTGACGATCGCCGCCTACCGCCTCGCCCACGAGAAGTGCGACTATCCCCTGCACGTCGGCGTCACCGAGGCCGGTCTGCCGGGACAGGGCACCGTGAAGAGCGCCATCGGCATCGGCGCCCTGCTGGCCGACGGCATCGGCGACACGATCCGCGTCAGCCTGACCGGCGATCCCCTGCCCGAGGCGAAGGCCGCCTGGGACATCCTGCACGCCCTCGATCTGCGCCGGGAGGGCATCCAGTTCATCAGCTGCCCCACCTGCGGCCGGACGCGCATCAATCTGCCGGAGATCGCCGCGAGGGTGGAGGCCGCGCTGTCGGACATCCGCGTGCCGCTGAAGGTGGCCGTCATGGGCTGCGTGGTCAACGGCCCCGGCGAGGCCCGGGAGGCGGACATCGGCATCGCCGGCGGCGACGGCTGCGGCGTGCTGTTTGTGAAGGGCGAGGCGCCGCGCAAGATCACCGGCGACCTGGCGGAGACACTGATCGCGGAAGTGCGCAAGCTCGCGGCGGCGCGGCGCGCGTGAGAGAGGGCAGCGATGCGGAGATACCTGTTTCTGGCGGATTTCCACGGCAACGTGCCCGCCACCCTGGCCATGGAAAAAGCCATCGCGCCGCTGGGTGCGCAGGAGATCTGGTTCCTCGGCGACGCCGTCGGCAAGGGCCCCGGCAGCCGCACGACCTGCGACTGGGTGCGCGCCCACTGCGATCATTTTCTCGGCGGCAACTGGGATTACGGCATCGGCGGCAAGGAGTACCCGGCGGACGACTATTACTGGAACCAGCTGGGGCCGGAGCGCATGGCCTGGCTGAACGGCCTGCCGCGGGAGGCGGAGCTCTGGCTGAGCGGCATCCGCTTCCGCCTGTACCACGGCCGCCCGGTGGAGGACCTGATGACCGTGGACATGGACAAGAGCGTGCTGAGCGCCGCCTTTCACCCGCGGGGGGAGCACTTCGGCGGCATCATCTTCGCCGACAGCCACCGGCCCTTTTTCCGCACCCTGAACGACGGCTACATGATGAACACCGGCAGCGTCGGCAACAGCATGGGCGTGCCCCGGGCCCACGCGCTGGTGGTGGACGCCGAGCCCGGCCGCGCGCCCGGCCCCCTCGTCTGCAGCATCCTGTCCGTCCCCTATGACAACGAGGCCGCCGCGGAGCTGGCCCGGCAGGATCCCGGCCTGCCCTTCCGCGACGCCTACATCACCGAGGTGCTCACCGGCGTGTACTCGCGGTAAGGAGACAGCATGGTCAACATTCAGCTCTATGTCAGCAAAAAGAACTTCGACACGCAGAAGGCGGAGCGCTTCTTCAAGGAGCGGCGGATCGCCGTGCAGCTCTTCGACCTGAAAAAGCGCGCCCCCGGCGAGCGGGAGCTGCAGAATCTGGCCCGGGGCGCGGGCGGGCTGAATCAGCTCATCGACCGGGACGATCCGAAGGTCCGGGAGCATCCGGCCTGCTATTTCGACCGGGACGACGAGCTGCTGCCCGCCGTGATGGAGCAGCCCTGGCTGCTGAAGTCCCCCATCGTCCGCTGCGGGCGCGAGGTCACCGTCGGCTGCTGTCCCGAGATCTGGAAAAAGTGGCTGGAGGGCTGATCCCTCCCCCGGATTCTTCACGCCCCATGGCAGGTGGATTAGAAACGCCTTAAAAACCGCATCCGAGACAGGATTCGCCCCCGGCGCGGCGAAATGATACCGCGCATAACAAAGCGCGGGAGGCGAATTTTCGATGAAGAAACTGCTTTGTATCCTGATGGCGGCGCTGATGGCGCTCACCACCGCCGCGGCTGTCGCGGAGGAAGATCCCTGGGACAGCATGGCGGAGGGCTGGAACCAGTTCGCCGAGGGCCTTGGCAGCTGGCTGAGCCAGACCGGCGAGGACTTCGGCGAGTGGGCCGAACAGGCCGGCGAGGACTTTGGCGAATGGGCCAAACAGGCCGGCGAGGAGCTGGGCAGCTGGTTTGCCGGCGTGGGCGAGTTCTGGGGCGGCAAGCTGAGCACCTCCTGGGACTGGCTGACGGAGAACTATGACAAGATCAGCAGCTATGTGGTGGATCGCGTGAACCTGATTCAGCGCTTCGTGACCGAGCGCGGCCCGGAGGTCAGCCAGGAGGTCCAGGAGGCCTGGGCGACCCTGGTGCAGGCCGCGTCCGAGAGCGGCCAGGTGGCCAAGGAAAAGGCGCAGAACGCCTATCAGATCCTCCGCGACTGGCTGGAGACCGTTGACAGCTCCGCCGCGCAAGTGGAAGATACCGCGGGCCAGGCTTCCCTCACCCTGCAGCAGGCCCAGGACGCCCTGGACACCCTGGCGCAGGACGCGGGTCTGGACGTGGTGAACGACGACGGTGCGAGCCGCTGAGTTGCAGTGAAAGGAACCGAATGCCATGCAAAATATGCTGAAGAACCCGGTTGTCATCTCCGTGCTCATGATCATCGGCGGGCTGATCCTGTTTTTCTGGCCCAGCGCGCCGTTCAACACCGTCATCACCCTGGCGGGCATCGGGCTGGCTGCCGGCGGCATCATCACCCTGCTGAACTGGTACCGCACCGGCCGGAACCGGGCGGACGGCGTCTATTCCTGCGCGGGCGGCGCTGTGGCGCTGCTGTGCGGCCTGTTCCTACTCTTCTTCCCGCAGGCGGTGAAGGACCTCGTGCCGACCCTGCTGGGCATCGGCATCCTGGTGACCGGCATTGTCAACCTGCTCAAGGCCTTTGACCAGAAGCTGAAGTACTATCCGCACTGGGGCATCTCCGCACTGCTCGCCTGCGTCACGATCGTGCTGGGCGTCATCGTGATCAGCAATGCTTCGTTCATCATCCGGGCCGCAGGCGCCATGCTGGTCTACAGCGGCGTCAGCAGCCTGTGGATCGGCACAAGAGACTGAGGAGGAATACCATGAAACTGGCCAACGCCCTGTCCGAGCGCTCGGACATTCAGAAGAAGCTGGCGCAGCTGCAGCCCCGGCTCAACAACAACGCCCGGGTGCAGGAGGGGGACACGCCCTCCGAGGATCCCGCCGAGCTGATGCAGCTGCTCGATGACCTGTACGCCCGGCTGGAGGAGCTGATCGCCCGCATCAACGTGACAAACAGCAAGACGGTCTCCGACGGGCTCACGCTGACGGAGTGGCTGGCGAAGCGGGACTGCCTGAAGCAGAAGATCAGCGTGCTCCGCGGCTTCCTGGACTCGGCCTCCGCGCGGACGGACCGCTACAGCAACACGGAGATCCGCGTCCGCAGCACCGTCGACGTGCGGAAGACCCAGAAGCACCTGGACGCCCTGTCCGGCGAGCTGCGCGTGATTGACGAGCGGATCCAGGAGCTGAACTGGCTGACAGATTTGCTGTGAACATGCAGGTAGTTCAGGAAGGCGGGCGAGATCTCCTGCGGCTGAGAATGACGCCGCGCACTGGTATAGAGACGTGGGGCCGCGTTTGGACGGTTCGAATCCGATGCATTTGTCATGGCCAGCACTGTCACAATCGCAGAATCACAGAGATTTTTTACCACCTATCGCCGATTCATGGACGAGGGAAAGGGTCAGGGGACATTCACAGCAAACGAAAAAGGACGCGGCGGCGTCCTTTTTTGTCGGGAAGGGGTCAGTCCTCCGCCATCGCCAGCGGGATGAAGCGGGCGATCTCGGCGTCCCAGAGCTCCCAGGCGTGGCCATAGCCGGGCACCTCGCGCCAGGCCGTGTCCCAGCCCAGCCGCCCGGCCTCGCGCACGAAGCGGCGGCTGTCCTGGAGCAGACCGTCCTCCGAGCCGCAGGAGACGATCAGTTTCGGCCTCGCGGGTGCCGCGGCCTGGCGCTCCAGCAGGGCGTACAGGTCGTGCTCCGAGCCGGGGACCTTCTCCGGCCGGCCGAAGATCCGGGCGAATTCCGGCCGGCTGGAGGCGCGCAGGGCCACGTCCAGCGCGCCGGAGAAGCTCGCCGCCATGCGGTAGCGCTCCGGGTGCGTCAGCGCCAGCTTCATCGCGCCGTAGCCGCCCATGGACAGCCCCGCGACAAAGGTGTCCTCCGGCCGTTCCGACAGGCGGAGGAAGCGGTGCATCGCCGCGGGCAGCTCCTCGGCGACATAGTCGAAGTAGCGCTCGCCCTGGGCCTCATTGGTGTAGAAGGAGTGGTTCACCGCCGGCATGATGACGGCCAGGTTGTGCCCGGCGGCATAGCGCTCCACGCCGGTGCGCCGCAGCCAGATCGTGTGGTCGTCGCTGTAGCCGTGCAGCAGGTACAGTACCTTCGGCGGCTTCCGCCCGGCAGAGGCCGCCACGCCGATCCCCTGCCGCTCCTCCGGCAGAATCACCCAGACCGAGGCCTGCACCCGCAGGGCCTCCGAGAAAAAGTGCACATCCAGAAATGCCATTGTCTTCGCCTCCTCTGTGCTGCTGATCGCTGCCTCCATCGTATCACAGTGAGGAAATTTGTCAAGCATGGGCGCGGCCGGCAGGATTTCGCCTCTCCGTCAAGAAATAAATATCGATTCTGCTTTTCGCGGAATCCAGAGAACTGCACAGGAACAGGAGAAGAACCATGCTCGAATTCAAGTTCGATACCCAGCTGCTCATTGAAGGCCATGACCTGGACGAGGACGCCATCACCCAGTACATCACCGACCATTTCAAGGGTGACTGCCTGCTGGCCGTGGGCGACGACGAGCTGATCAAGATCCACTTCCACACCAACGAACCCTGGCTGATCCTGGAGTACGGCGCCTCCCTGGGCGAGATCTACGACATCGTCGTGGAGAACATGGAGCGCCAGGAACAGGGCCTGCACGGCTGAATCGGAGCGCCTCCTCCGGGATGGCGCTTTTCGTATGGGAAAACCCGTTATCTTGGGCTAACCGGACTGTCTGACCACTGTATCTGGTGGTCAGCAAGTTTATTTTTTGTCAATCTCGCATTTTTCATGCGCCGATGCATGAAGGCCCGGCCCCTTTTCCAGACGCCGCGAAGGGGCGGAAAGGCCGGGTTTTTCAAGCCTTTCCCGCCCTCCGGCCCGTCCGCGAATGCCATTTCATTGTTCACAAGCTGTTGTATAAACCGTATAAATCGACCACAACATCCTGTTGTCCGGGGCTTGACGAACCGGGGCACAGCGGGTATAATCACTCCTGCACCATGACCCGGCGGCACGCCGGGACAGGCAGAAAAACGATAGACGGAGCGGTGGGGAGCGTCCGTTGGTGCGGCTGTTTTTCACGGTCCGAAATCAAAAGCAAGCCAGGAGGAGAGAGACATGAAGGTCATCAAGAGAAACGGCTCTGAGGTGGCATTCAACGCCGAAAAAATCGCCAATGCGATCCGCAAGGCGAGCAACAACGCCGAACCGGCCCAGCGGCTGGACGAGGCGCAGGTTCAGACTGCGACCGCGACCGTGACGGAGCGCTGCCAGGCGCTGGGCCGCGCGGTGGCGGTGGAAGAGATTCAGGATAAGGTGGAGCTGTGCCTGATGGAGATGGGCTTCTACGAGGTGGCCCGCCTCTACGTGCGCTACCGCTATCAGCGCTCCCTGGTGCGCCGGGCCAACACCACCGACGCCCGCATCCTCTCCCTCATCGAGTGCAACAATGAGGAAGTGATGCAGGAGAACGCGAACAAGAACCCCATCGTCAACAGCGTGCAGCGCGACTACATGGCCGGCGAAATCAGCCGCGACATCACCACCCGCCTGCTGCTGCCCCAGGACATCGTCGAGGCTGACCGCGAGGGCATCATCCACTTCCATGACTCGGACTATTATGCCCAGCATATGCACAACTGCGACCTGGTGAACCTGGAGGACATGCTGCAGCACGGCACCGTCATCAGCGGCACGCTGATCGAGAAGCCCCACAGCTTCTCCACCGCCTGCAACATCGCCACGCAGATCATCGCGCAGGTGGCCAGCAACCAGTACGGCGGCCAGTCCATCAGCCTGACCCACCTGGCTCCCTTCGTGCAGATCAGCCGTGAGAAGATCCGCCGCGACGTGATCGCGGAGGTGGAGGAGCTGGGCGGCGACATGGATCCCGAGCGCATCGAGCGCGTGGTGGAGCGCCGCCTGCACGACGAGATCCAGAAGGGCGTGCAGACCATCCAGTATCAGGTGATCACCCTGATGACCACCAATGGCCAGGCGCCCTTCCTGACCGTGTTCATGTACCTGGACGAGGCCCGCAACGAGCAGGAAAAGCACGACCTGGCCCTCATCATCGAGGAAGTGCTCAAGCAGCGCTACGAGGGCGTCAAGAATGAAGCCGGCGTGTGGATCACCCCCGCCTTCCCCAAGCTCATCTACGTGCTGGACGAGGACAATGTCCGCGAGGGCACGCCCTACTGGGAGCTGACCAAGCTGGCGGCCAAGTGCACCGCCCGCCGCATGGTGCCGGACTACATCTCCGCCAAGGTGATGCGCCGGCTGAAGGTGGACGAGAAGGGCGAGGGTCATGTCTACACCTGCATGGGCTGCCGCTCCTTCCTGACCCCCTACATCGATCCGGAGACCGATCAGCCGAAGTACTACGGCCGCTTCAACCAGGGCGTGGTCACGCTGAACCTGGTGGACGTGGCCCTCTCCAGCGGCGGCGACATGGACAAGTTCTGGCAGATCATGGACGAGCGGCTGAACCTGTGCCACCGCGCGCTGCGGCTGCGCCATGAGCGCCTGCTGGGCACCCTGTCCGACGCGGCGCCCATCCTGTGGCAGTACGGCGCCCTGGCCCGGCTGAAGAAGGGCGAGAAGATCGACAAGCTGCTCTACGGCGGCTACTCCACGATCTCCCTGGGCTACGCGGGCCTGTATGAGTGCGTGAAGTACATGACCGGCAAGAGCCACACCGAGGCCGAGGGCAAGCCCTTCGCGCTGGACGTGATGAAGCGGCTGAACGCGGCCTGCGCCACCTGGCGCGCGGCGGAGAACATCCACTACTCCCTGTACGGCACGCCGCTGGAATCCACCACCTACAAGTTCGCCAAATGCCTGCAGAAGCGCTTCGGCGTGATCCCCGGCATCACGGACAAGAACTACATCACCAACTCCTATCACGTGAACGTCCGCGAGCCCATCGACGCCTTCACCAAGCTGCGCTTCGAGGCGGAGTTCCAGCAGCTGTCCCCGGGCGGCGCCATCTCCTACGTGGAAGTGCCCAACATGCAGGACAACATCGAGGCCGTGCTGAGCGTGATGCAGTTCATCTATGAGAACATCATGTACGCCGAGCTGAACACGAAGAGCGACTTCTGCCAGGTCTGCGGCTATGATGGCGAGATCTCCATCGTGGAGGAGGACGGGAAGCTCTACTGGGAGTGCCCGCACTGTCACAACCGCGACCAGAGCAAGATGAACGTCGCCCGCCGCACCTGCGGCTACATCGGCACGCAGTACTGGAATCAGGGCCGCACCCAGGAGATCCGCGACCGCGTGCTGCACCTGTGATCGGCAGCCTTTGACGGGCAGGGGGCAGCCCCTGCCCTTTTCCTGTGCCGCGCAGGCAGAAAGGACACCGCCATGAACTACGCAACCATCAAATACTGCGACATCGCCAACGGCCCCGGCGTGCGCACCAGCCTGTTCGTCTCCGGCTGCACGCACCACTGCCCCGGCTGCTTCAACGAGGTGGCCTGGCCCTTCGACTACGGCGAGCCCTTCACCGAAGCGGTCGAGGACGCCATCATCGCCAGCGTCACGCCCTTTGTGGCCGGCCTGACCCTGCTGGGCGGCGAGCCGATGGAGCCGGAGAACCAGGCCGGCGTGCTGCACCTGCTGCGGCGCTTCCGTGCGGAATGCCCCGGAAAGACCGCGTGGTGCTACTCCGGCTACACCTTCGAGCAGCTGACCGGCCAGCAGCCCGCCCGCTGCTCCACGCCCGAGGCCCGGGAGATCCTCTCGCTGCTGGATGTGCTGGTGGACGGCCGCTTCGTGCAGGCTCTGCACGACATCACGCTGCGCTTCCGCGGCTCGTCCAATCAGCGCCTCCTCGATCTGCCGAAGACACTGGCCGCGGGAAAGCCGGTGCTCTGGGAGGACGAGCCTCTCTTCGCCACTCACGGCCTTGTGTAATGGCTGCTGCTCAGCCCGCAGGGCCGTGATCGGGAGCATATGCAATCCGTACAAAAGTCCCCGTTCCCCAAGAGCGGCCTTTTCGGAAGGATAGGGGTCTGGGGGAAGGGAAGCCCTTTTTCCGCCGGAAAAGGGTTCCCTTCCCCCAGAATCCGCGCGGCAGGAAATACACGCAAAATACAGAAAATGGTATTGACAGCCGTCCCCGCGCATGGTACACTGCGGTCAACCGTTGAGAGAGAGAAGTAGGCATCCGGCACGGCGGCAAAGCGAACCGCGGGCGGTGAGAGCGCGGTACGGACGGGGATGGCGAATGGACTCTCGAGGGCAAACCGAACCGGCCATGGCCGCAGTAGGGGCGACGGAGCTTCCCTCCGATATCAAAGGAAACCGTATGATCGTACGGATCGAGCGGGCGCGCAAGCGTCAAGCCGGGTGGCACCGCAGGGAATGAACGCCCTGTCCCAGCAAAATAACAGCGGGACGGGGTTTTTTGCTGTCCGTCTCCGCATGGGAGGTGACCCCAATTGCATCGGAAAGCTGTCATCATCGGCGCGGGCCATGTGGGCAGCCATGTGGCGCGGGCCCTGGCTGCGGATGGCGTGTGCGGCGAGATCGTGCTGGCGGACCGGCTGCCGGAGAAGGCGGCCGCCCAGGCCATGGACATCGCCGACGCACTGAGCTGGCCGCCGCGCGCTGCCGTTGTGCGCGCCGGCAGCGCCACAGAGTGCGCGGACGCCGAGGTCACGGTCGTGGCCATCGGCAAGCCCCGGGAGCCCGGGCAGACCCGGCTGGATCTGCTGGGCGATTCCGTCCGCATGATCGCAGAGCTGGCGGAGCAGCTGCAGTGCAGCCCGCCCGGCGGCTTCGTCATCAGCATCACCAACCCCTGCGATATCATCGCGGACTGCCTGCGGCGGCTGCTGCGGCTGCCCCGGGAGCGGGCCTTCGGCACCGGCACCCTGCTGGACACCGCCCGCCTCATCCGCACCCTGCACGAGCAGACCGGCCAGCCCCGGGAGGCCATCGACGCCGTGGTGCTGGGCGAGCACGGGGACTCCTCGATGATTCCCTTCAGCGCGCTGCGCATCGGCGGGAAGCCCGCGGCGGAGGCGCCCGGCTTTGACCCGGAGGCCGCCCTGCGGCGCACCCACGAGATCGGCATGGACATCATCGAGGGCAAGGGCTCCACGGAGTTCGGCATCGGCCAGGCCACGGCCTATCTGGTCCGCTGCCTGCTCACCGGCACCCGCGCCGTCCTCCCCCTCTCCGCGGAGCTGCGGGGCGAATACGGCCTGAACGGAATCCACTGCGGCGTCCCCTGCGAGGTGGACGGCCAGGGGATCCGCCGCATCGTCGAGCTGCCCCTGACCCCGGAGGAGCAGGCGGCCTTTGACCATACCGCCGCCGTGCTGCAGAAACACACCCTTCTGGCGGAGGAAATCCTCAGCGCCCGCTGAGCCGCCGGAACCATGCAAAACAACACTGAAACGCAAAACGAAAAAGGAGGCTGTCCCATGTATCAGCGCATCATCGCCATCGTGCTCGCCATCGCCCTTCTGCTGACCTCTGCCGCTGCCCTGGCCGACCCGATCCGCGTGGCCATCGTGCAGCCGCTGACCCACACCTCCCTCAATCAGATCCGGGACACCATCGTCAGCCGCCTGGAGGCCAGCGGCGTCGACTTCACCATCTCGCTCTACAACGCCGAGGGCGATTCCGCCTCCCTGCCCACGATCCTCGCCAACATCAGGAATGAAGGCGTGGACATCCTCGTGCCCATCGCCACCAACACCGCCCAGAGCGCAAAGACCGTCTTCGAGGACGGGGACATCCCGGTGGTCTTCGCCGCGGTGTCCGACCCGGTGGCCGCCGGCCTGACCGGCGACGACAGCTTCTTCATCACCGGCGTGTCCAACAATATCCCCGCCGGCGAGATTGTGAAGCTGATCAGCGATTTCCAGCCCGAGTACAAGAAGATCGGCTTCCTCTACACCTCCTCCGAGACCAACTCCGTCTCCACGATCAACGCGGCCAAGGCCTACTGCGACGCGAACGGCATCGTCTACGAGGAGGTCTCCATCGCGAACCTGTCCGAGCTGCAGACCGCCGTGGAAACCCTGATCTCCCGCGGCGTGGACGCGCTGTACACCGGCAATGACAACTCAATCGCCTCCGCCATGTCCACCTACACCGACGTCGCCTATGAGTACGGCATCCCGGTCTACTGCGGCGCGGACTCCATGGTGGCCGACGGCGGCTTTGCGACGATCGGCGTGGACTATGTGCAGCTGGGCGGCCAGGTGGCGGACATCGTGATCCGCCTGGCCAGCGGCGAAAAGCCTGAGAACATCCCCTACGAAACCCTGAGCGACTACGCCCGCTTCGTCAACCTGCAGGCGGCCGGCCGCATCGGCATGGAGGTCACCCCGGAGATCCTGGAGAAGTACAACGTGCTGGTCGAGGCCGACGGCACGAACCATTTCGGCGAGTAAGCCCGCCGCGGCGGGACCGGGGGCAGGGCGCCATGCCCTCCCCCGGCGCTTCACGCTCCGCGTAAAGGAAGGATACCCATGAGTCTGATGTCGCTGCTGCTGTCCGCCCTCAGCCAGGGCATGATCTACGCCCCGATGGCCCTGGGCGTGTTCGTCGCCTTCCGCGTGCTGAACATGCCCGACCTGACCATCGACGGCAGCTTTGTGGCGGGCATGTGCGCCTGCGCCGTGGTGACCATCGCCGGCCATCCCTATCTGGGCCTGCTGGCCGCGCTGGCGGTCGGCGCCCTGGCCGGGCTGTGCACGGGCCTGCTGCAGACAAAGCTGCGCATCAACCCGATCCTCTCCGGCATTCTGACCATGACCGGCCTGTACACGGTCAATTTCGTGATGCTGGGCGGCCAGTCCAACCTCTACCTGCAGCGCGCCGAGCTCAACAGCGTGGGCGTGGAGACCCAGGTCGCCTGCGACACGCTCTACAAGAGCTTCCGCAATCTGCTCATCAGCTGGACCGGCGACCGGCGGCTGGACAGCAACCTGTCCGCCCTGATCGTGACCGCGCTGATTGTCGCGGCCCTGCTGGGGCTGATGGCGGTCTTCTTCCGCATGCGCACCGGCATGGCCATCCGCGCCACCGGCGACAATGAGGAGATGGTCCGCTCCTCCTCGATCAACGCCGACCGCGCCCGGGTGCTGGGCATCATGATCTCCAACGCCCTGGTCGCCTTCTCCGGCGGCCTGCTGTGCGAGCAGCAGCGCTACGCCGACCTGAATTTCGGCAGCGGCATGCTGGTCGTCGGGCTGGCGTCGGTGATCATCGGGCAGGTGTTCTTCGGGCGGCGCGGCGTGACGCTGGGGCTGATCTCAGCCGTGGCGGGCTCGCTGGTGTACCGGATCATCCTGCAGGCCGCCTACAAGGTGGACATGCCCAGCTACGCGGTCAAGCTGCTCTCGGCGGTGATCGTGGTCATCGCGCTCAGCCTCCCGCTGATCCGCCGCGCCATCGCGCAGCGGCGCGCCGACAGGGAGGTGGACGAGGCATGAAGGCGCTGTCCCTGATCGGGCTGAAGAAGACCTTTGAGCGCGGCACACCCAACGCCAAGCTCGCCCTGGACAACCTCTCGCTGGAGGCGGAGGCGGGCGAATTCATCACCATCCTGGGCTCCAACGGCGCGGGCAAGTCCACCCTGTTCAACGCGATCCTCGGCAAATTCCGCCTGGACCGGGGGAAGATCGTGCTGGATGGCGAGGACATCACCCGGCTGCGCGACTATCAGCGGGCCTACAGCATCGGCTGCCTGTACCAGGATCCGATGCGCGGCACCGCGCCGAACATGACCATCGAGGAGAATCTGGCCCTGGCCTACACCCGCAAGGCCAGCCGCTCCTTCTTCGCGGTCAACCGGAAGGACAGCGCCTACTTCCGCACCCTGCTGGCGGAATTGCACCTGGGCCTGGAGGACCGCATGAAGACCCGCATGGGGCTGCTCTCCGGCGGGCAGCGGCAGGCAGCCTCCCTGCTGATGGCCACCATCGCCGAGCCCAAGCTGCTGCTGCTGGATGAGCACACCGCCGCCCTGGATCCGGGCACGGCCGCGCAGGTGCTGGAGCTGACCCGGCGCATCGTCGCGGAGCGCCATCTGACCTGCCTGATGATCACCCACAACATGCAGTCCGCCCTGGAGATGGGCAGCCGCACCGTGGTCATGGACAGCGGGCGGATCGTGCTGGACGTGAGCGGCGAGGAGCGCGCGCAGCTGACTGTGCCGGACCTGCTCAGCCGTTTCCGCGGCACCGCAGGACACGCGCTGGACAATGACCGGATGCTGCTGGGATAAGGCCTGCATCCGGCGGCAATGAGACTTTAGCGAGGTGAACCCATGCCTGCACAGAGAAGAAGACACCCGCCGCGGCTGTACAAGCAGCACACGGAGGAGACCTGCGGCATCAGCTGCGCCCTGATGGTGCTGCACCACTTCCACCGCGTGCAGTATCCGACCCCCCGGCAGGAACGGAAGCTGTACAATTTCTACCACTGCCGCTCCTTCAAGGGCACCCTGCCCACCGCGATGGCCCTGCTGCTGCTGCGGAACCGGCTGGCCGTCTCCGTGTACCACAGCTCCCCCGAATACCTGGACAACCGGGACGGCTATTACCCGCCGGAGCTCTACAGGGCCCTCATGGCGGAGTATCAGGAGGATCTGGCGGCGATCGGCAGCGGGGCCGCCGTGCATACGGGCTTTGCCCAGACGCCCGCCTGGTACCGGGAGCAGCTGGCGGCGGGCCGGCTGCTGATCGTGCAGGTCTTCGTCACCGGCGACGCGGACGGAATGCACGACAAGGTGCTCCACTGGGTGCTGCTGTACGGCTGCGACGGGGACGCCTTCCTCATCGCCGACCCGAACTCCGTCAAGCTGCGCCTCACCGAACAGGAGATGCTGCGCTATACCGACACGCCCATCGGCCATGTCTGCCTGACCGTGGAGGAAGGCAGCCGCTGATCCCACGCATTCAAAGAAGCCGCCCGGCTCGCGATGAACAGGACGGCTTTTGCCATGGTTGGAAACCGGGTTATCTGATGAGCGCGCTCTTGCCCTCGGACATCTGTCCGTAGGCGCGGGAGCCGTCCAGATTGTCCACATAGGATCGGACGAGGAACCAGTAGCGGCGGCCGCTCTGCAGGCCCTTGACGACGACGGAATTGCTGCCGGCGGGCACATTGGCGTACCACTTCGTCTCGCCGGAGCCCTCCAGCGCGTAGAAGACCTGGTAGCCGGTGACGCCCTTCTGCGCGTTCCAGCTGATCAGCGCGCTGCCGGCCTGGCCCGTGGCGGTGACCACGGACTTGTCCTGCACCTGTACCGGGATGCCCTCGGAGAACTGCCCGTAGGCCCGCTTCCCGCCGGGCAGATCGACATAGGCCCGCACCTTGTAGTAGTACAGCGTGCCGGGGGTCAGCGAGTAGTTGTTCACCTCGGTGGTCGGATTGTTCTTCACCCAGGTGTACTCGCCGCTGCCCGCCACCGTGCGGAAGATCTGGTAGCCGGTCGCCCCGGATACCTTCTGCCAGGTCAGCTTGACCGCGTTGGTGTCGGCGCCGCGGCCGGTCAGCCGCTTGATCTCGCCCAGGATGTGCACGTGCACGCTCCCGGAGAAGGGGCCGTAGATCTTCTCGCCGTGGATGTTCTCCACATAGCAGCGGACCTTGTACCAGTAGTCCGCGCCGGGCGTCAGCGCATAGTTGTTGACCTCCGGGGTCGTGTTGTTCTTGATCCAGACGTACTCGCCGTCCTCCTTGGGGGCGCGGAACAGCTGGTAGCCGGTCACGCCGCAGGCGCGGTCCCATTCGATGCGGGAGGCGTTCGTGTCCACAGGCCGGCCGGTGATGTTCTCCGGGGCAGTCATGTCGGGCATCTCCACCGTCTCCATGTTGCTGAGGAGGCCCTCCTCGATGCCGTAGATGGGCGATACACAGTACCACATCACGCGGCCGGGGGAAGCGTTCAGGTGGGTGTAATAGTTGTCGGACGTGCTGTCGATGTAGTAGAGATAGCCGCCCTCATCATCCGCGGCCCAGATCTGGTAGGTATCTGCCCAGGGCACCTGCTCCCAGATCAGCTCGGCCGTGCCGCAGTCCAGGGCGTAGGCGATCAGCTGCGGCCGCTCCAGGCAGCGCGCCTGCACCTCCGCGGAGGGTTTGCTTTCCAGGCCCGCGCTGTCGATGGCGGTCACCCGGTAAGTGTAGACCTCCTCCGGCGAGACCTCCGTGTCGATCCAGGAGGTGCCGTCCACCTCGGTCAGCTTCGTCCAGCTGCCGCTGCCGGCCCTGCGCCACACGCCGTAAGCGGAGGCCTGCTCGTCCGACCAGCTGATCGTGTAGCTCAGCTCATCCGCGCTGTAACCGCCCTGGTTGATCCAGGTGATGCTCGGGATGCTCTGCGCCTCCAGCGGGACCGAATAGACCTTCGTACGGGTGGCGCTGTATCCGGAGGCCGCGACAACCTCGATCTGGTAATAGCGCAGGCCCTCCATGACCAGCCCGGTCTCCGTCCAGCTGGTGCCGGTGGTGGTCTTCCGCAGCGTCAGATTGTCCGGGGAGCTGCCGGCGTACACCGCGTAGCTGGAGCCGGTGCTGCTGGCGCTCCAGACGACGGTGACCCGGCTGTCGCCCGGCACCAGCTTCGTGATGCTGCAGCTCGCGTGCAGCTTGATGCTCCGGGCGTCGGAACGCGTCCCCTCACTGCCGCCGTCCACGGTTTCGGCCAGCTGATAGCGGTAGGTCATGCCCGCCTGGACGCCGGTGTCGCGGTAGCTGCCGCCCTCCACATTGCCCGCGATCAGCTTGAAGCCGCCGCTGGTGCCGTCGGCGCGGTAGAGATTGTGGCGGCATTCGCCGGCGTCCGGCCAGGTGATGTCCACATAGCGCGTGTCGCCGTCGTTCACCGCGGAAAGGCTGGTGATGGACGCTTTCCCGTAGACGTGCACGGTGCAGCTGACCGCGTGGCCGCCGTTGGACTCGGCGCAGGTGATGACCGCGGTGCCGCTCTTCAGCGCCGCGATCTCGCCGGACTGGTTCACCTCCACCACGCTGTCGTCCGAGGAGGACCACTGAAGCGCGTGGCGGCGGTTCTTCGTCGGGCTCATCGTGACCGTCAGCGTCTCCGAGTCGCCGGGATTGCAGCCGATGAAGCTCTTGTTCAGTTTCAGGGAGGACAGCAGCGGCACGCCCTGCGCGATATAGTCATAGTTGTAATAGGTCGCCGTGGCCTGATTCGGGAAGGTGCGGGCGTCGTAGGGCTCGTAGTACAGATCGGTCCAGGCCCAGTAATGGTTCTTTTCGGCCAGCATCTCGTCGGTCAGGCCAAAGTAGCCGTGGTATTCATAGCCGCCCGTGCCCGGGTCGTCCCAGGTGCAGTCGATGTGATACCAGTCGCCGCCCAGCTTGACCAGGTTCCAGGCATGGCCGCCGGCCGTTTCCGGGGAATCGCCGCCGGAGCCGACCACGTGCTGCACCGGAATGCCGACCTCCTTGAGCAGCACCTCGTAGGCCAGCGCGTAACTCTCGCACACGCCGGTGCCCTTGAGCAGCACGCCGTCAGCGCGGTAATTGGTGTAGGTGTAGTCGTAATTCGCGTTGTAGATCAGCCAGTCGTGCAGGGCCAGGGCCTTCTGGTAGTCGTTCATGCCGGAGTGGATCTCCGAGGCGACGATCTGCTTGACCTTGCCCAGCACGGTGTTCGGGTCGTACTGATCGCCGTGCCGCGCCACCTCGGTGCCCCACTCGTACACCGCGAGGGTGGAGCCCACCGCGTCGGTGACCACATAGGCCAGGCGGTAGATCTCCGTCGCGTCCTGGGGGACGGTGAAGGAGCAGCTGTTGCCGGAGACCTTGACGCCGCTGACGGTGTGATATGCGCCGTCCTTCACATAGTACACCCGCATTTCGTAGGTGTACGGATCGACGCCGCCGCCGGCCGTGATCGTGTAGCGGGCCGTCTCGCCCGGATAGAAGAAGGCAGTATTGCTGGTCGCGTAGGCGTAGAGATAGTCCGCCGTGACCTGCTGATAGGCCAGGTCATTGCCATTGTACACCCAGCCGCGGAAGACCTCGCCGTAGGGCATGTCCTCCAGCACGTCCGGCAGGTACTTCGCGTAGATCTCATCCAGCTCGCTCTGGCGCAGCGGCTCGCCCTCCTCCGCCGGCTCGGCGGGCAGGGACAGGCTCGGCATGCGCACCCGCACCGCCTCGGAGAACTGGCCGTAGCAGCGGCTTCCGTCCTCATATTCGAGATAGGAGCGAACGCGGAACCAGTAATTCTTCCCGGCGGTCAGATTCTTCGTGATCCGCGTGCCGGTCGCGCTGGCCGGCGTGCAGTTGGTCACCCACTTGTAGATGCCGTCGGTGCCCTCCTGGAGGCAGAACACCTGATAGCCGGTGACGGAATACTGGCGGTCCCAGCTGAGCACGGCCGCCGCGCCGTCCGCCTCCGCCTCCAGCACGGCCTGCGGCAGAATCTGCACCTTGATGCCGCTGCTGAAGGGGCCGTAGGCGCGGGAGCCGTCCGGCAGATCCAGATAGGTGCGCAGCTTGTAGTAATAGACCGTGCCCGGCGTCAGGCTGTAGTTGTTGACGACGGGGGTCGTGCAGTTCTTCACCCAGGTGTACTCGCCGCTGCCCGCCACCGTGCGGAACAGCTGGTAGCCGGTGATGCCCTGCGCGCGGTCCCAGGTCAGGCGGGCGCAGTTCGTGTCCACGCCGCGGGCGCTCAGGTTCAGGATGGCGCCGGGTGTGTGCACCGCCGCGGCCTCCGAATAGGGACCGTAATACTTCACGCCCGCGGCATTCGTCACATACGCCCGCACGCGGTAGCGGTAGTCCTCGCCCGGCTTCAGCTGATAGTTGGAGGCCGTGGCGGCGTCCACATTCTTGATCCACTTGAAGTCGCCGCTGCTTCCGTCCGCGCGGAACACCTGATAGCCCGCCGCGCCGGGCACGGCCTCCCAGCGAATCAGGGCGGCGTTGGTGTCCACCGGCTGCGCCGTGACGCCGGCCGGCTGCGCGACGCCCGGCAGCTCCACCATGACCGGCTCCGTCTCCGGGCCGAAGGAGGGGCCGTTCACCGGCTGCGCCTTGAACCAGTAAGCAGCGCCCGGCTTCAGTCCGCTGTGCGTATACGAGGTTTCCCCCGTCTCCGCGAGCAGTTCATACGTCCCGTCGGCGCTGTCGGCGCAGTAAATCTGATAGGCGGACGCGCCGCCGGCCTCCGTCAGGCGGAAGGTCACGGCGTCCACATCGGTCACCTCCGCGGTCAGGCTGGTGCTCCCGATCACGCAGACCTGCACCGGCGCCGAGAAGGGGCCCCAGGATTTGTCATCCTCCGCCTCCGTCAGCTGGTAGGTGTAGATGATCCCCGGCTGGACAAAGCTGTCCATGAACATGTTGCCCATGACGTTGGCGATCCATTCCATCTCGCCGTCGCCGGCACTGCGCCACACCTTGAGCTTCGTTTCCTCGCTGCCTTCCCAGCTCAGCACGATGCCGGCGTCGCTGCCCCAGTTGAAGGAAACCGCAGAGGCAATCTCGGTCACGCCGAAGGTATACACGCTGTCCTGGGCCATGGCACCGGCGAAGCCGCCGTGCTTTCCCTGCACCGCGTAGATGTTCCGGGTCCGGGGCGCGGCGGCCGGATCGGTCCAGTCGGCCGTGTCGGTCTCGCCCAGCAGCCGGAGGGTTCCGTCGCTCTCCACGCTGTAGACCAAATAGGAGGAGGCGCCGTCCGCCGCGTCCCAGCTGAGGGTCACGGTGGACTCATTCTCCGCCGTCATTTCGGTGATCGACGGGGCGGGAATCAGCCAGGCCGCCTGTTCCTCGCCCGGCTCGCCCACCACGCCGTCGCCGTAGCTCTCCGCGATGCGGTAGGTGTAGGTGACGCCCTCCTGCACGTCGGTGTCGCGCCAGGAGGTGCCGGTGACGTTCTCCGCCGCCACGACGGACGCGCCGCCGTTCTCCGCGCGCCAGACCACGTGCCAGGGCGCGCCGCTCTCCTCCCAGGCGAGCTCAATCCACGGCTCGCCGGTATTGTCCGAGGAAACCGTGAACTCCGCCGACTGGCTCATGACGTAGACCGTGCACTGCGCCGCGTGGGCGCCGTTCGACTCGGCGCAGGTGATGACAGCCTTGCCGGTCTTCAGCGCCGCGATCTCGCCGGACTGGTTCACCTCCACCACGCTGTCGTCCGAGGAGGACCACACCAGCGCGCGGTGGCGGTTCTTCGCCGGGCTCATGGTCACCGTCAGCTGCGCCAGCTGCTCGGGCTCCAGCATCAGCACGGTATCGCTCAGCGTGACGGAATCCAGCAGCGGCACGCCCTCTGCGATATAATTGTAGTTGTAATAGGTGGCCGTCGCCAGCTCCGGCCAGCGGCGGTAGGGATCGCTGTGGGCGGTGTCCGTCTCGCCCCAGTCGTGGTCCGCCGAGAGCATCTCCGAGGTCAGGCCGAAGTAGTCGTGGCGCTCATAGCCGCCGGTGCCCGGATCGTCCCAGGTGCAGTCGACGTAGTACCAGTCGCCGTCCATCTTCACCAGGTTCCAGGCATGGCCGCCGCCGCCCGCGCCGCCGGAGACATACTGGCTGGCGACGCCCGCCTCCTGCAGCAGGATCTCATAGGCCAGGGCGTAGCTCTGGCACACGCCGGTGCCCCGGAGCAGCACGCCGTCCGGGTAATAGTAGGTGTAGCTGTAGTCGTAGTTCGCGTGGTAGATCAGCCAGTCGTGCAGGGCCAACGCCTTCTCGTAGTCGCTCATGCCGTCCCGGATCACCTCGGCCACGACAGCCTTCGCCTTGCCGTAGACCGTGTTGATGTCCGACGCCTCGTCATGGCGGGCGACGTGCATCACCGGGGACTGGAACTTGACATAATTGCCCGCACTGTCTGTCACCACCGCCTGCAGCAGGAAGGCGCCCGCGTCGTCGGCGGGCACGTTGTAGGAGATCGTGTTGTCCTTCACCGTGGCGCGCACGCCGTAGAAGCTGCTCTCCTCGCTGTCGCTCCGGCGGAAGTACAGGCCGATCTTGTAGGTATAGGGATCGACGCCGCCGTAGGGATAGAGCGTGTAGGTCACCGTGTCGCCGGCGAACACCATGCTCGCGTTGGTCTTGACATAGGCGGCCAGCGCCTCGGGCGTGACCAGCCTGTAGGCATACTCCATGCCCAGGTAGACCGTGCCGCGCTCGATGATGCCTTCCTCGCCGTTGTACTCGACGCGCTCCGGCAGCAGGCGCGCGAACAGCTCCTCCAGCTGGCGCTCCCGGAAGGCCTCCGGGTCATATGCTTCCTCCAGCTCCGTCTCGGAGGGCTCCTCTTCCACGGCCTCCTCGATGGCCTGCTCCTCCTCGGCCGCCGTTTCCTCCTCTTCCTCGATCCACAGGAGTTCCTCGGCCTCCACCGTCTCGATGGCCTCCTCCGGGATGCCCTCGCCGATGGGCTCTTCCTCGGCCAGCGCCTCCTCGGTTTCCTCCGCCTCGATCAGGACGGTCTCTTCGGTTTCTTCGGTTTCGATGGCTGCCTCGGTTTCAACGGTTGCCTCGGTTTCGGCGGCTTCTTCGGCGGCTTCCGGCTCGGCTTCGGCGGGCGCGGCATCCTCCGCAAAGCGCAGCTCATCCAGCTGCCAGGCCCCGCTCGTCACCGCGTGGCCGGCCGCCTCATAGCGCTCCGTTTCCTCCGCGTCAAAGAAGGCCCAGTCCATGGCGGCCAGCCAGGCGGTCTCCGCAGCGCCGCCGTGCGCGTAGAGCACCCGGCCCTTCGCCTCATCCGCGTCCGTCAGCACCGCGACGCCATCCTCCCGCAGCGTGCGGCCCGGCCCGGCCAGCTCCGCGTCGGGATACAGGACGATCCCCGCGGGCAGGCGCACGTAGCCCTGGCGCGGGACTTCCTCCGCGGCCGCTTCGGTGATCTCGGCCACTTCCGCCGCGGGTTCGGCCTCCTCGGAGGGGGCTGCCGTCGCGGCAGGGCGGACGGGTTCTTCCTCCTCCGCTTCCTCCGGGATCAGCAGGGTTTCCTCGAAGGCTTCGTACTCCTCCACCTCCGCGAAAACCTCCACCTCCTCGCCCAGGCCGGAGGGCATCAGCGACAGCAGCAGGCACAGAACCAGTGCAAGCGATGTCAGTCTCTTCATCATATCCGCAGCCTCCCATAGTCTCAGTGGCGGTGCTTCTTGTCTTCCATCACGTCCCGCACCCCGCGGAAGCCGTCGATCAGCAGCACCCGCATAAAGGTGACGATCTTTTTCCGCGCCATCTTGAAGGGGCCCCGCAGCGGCACCGGCGCGAAGGCGTTCGCCCGCTCGGCGGCATTGCCCGGCGCGGCCTTCTTCTGGGCCTGCAGCAGCTGGTTCCAGGTGCGCACCATCAGCGCGCCCTCGCTGTCCTCCGCCGGGGGCTCGGCGGGCTGTTCGGCCATCGCCAGCACCTGCCGCCACTGGGCCTGCATATCGATATCAAAGTATTCATCCACGTTCCGGCGGGCTTCCCCGCTCAGCCGCAGCATGGTCTCCGGATCGCGGAACAGGCGGATCAGCGCGGCGGCCATGCCGTCCTTGTTCTCCTGCGGAGCGGTCACGCTGCCCAGGTGATGGGCGAAAATCGACAGCCAGGGCATCTCATAGCTGACCACCGGCAGGCCGTGGCACTGGGCCTCCAGCAGGGTCAGCGGCGCGCCTTCGTACTGCGAGGTGCACAGATAGACGTCGCTGCGCTCATAGAAGGGCGTGACATCGGTGTGGAAGCCGGGCAGCTCCACCCGGTCCTGCAATTCCGCCTTCTCGATGGCCTTCTGGACGGCCGCCATCATGCTGCCGGTGCCGTCGCCCACCATGATCAGCCTGGCGTCCGGGATCTCCGCGGCCACCCGGCGGAAGATCTCCACCACCTGCACCGGCCGCTTCTCGGAGGACATCCGCCCCACCCACAGCAGGGTGTGCCCCTGGCGCGGGCGGTATTCGATCTCCGCCGGACGGAAGGTCAGCGGGTTGACGATCTCCATCACCCGCGGGTTGAAGCTGCGCCAGTAGGCCGCATCCGTCCGGCTCAGCGCCAGCACGCCGTCGGCCAGGCGGTAGATGTCCGGCATCGCCCACTGCATGCGCTGGATGCTGCTTGTGGCCAGCGGGGCGGCAAACACGCTGTGGCAGTGCATGAAATACCGCGCGCCGGCCGCCTGCACCGTCAGCATCTCCCAGAGCATGGTGCCGCTGACCCAGGCGTGGTTGATGAACAGATCGATCTCCTGCGCCCGCACCGCGTCGGCCAGCGTCTGAAAGCGGGTCAGCGTCTCCCCGAAATCGCCCGCCGCCGCGGTGGGCAGCACAATGCGCACCGTGTCCTCCGGGATCGGGTAGTCCTCGTCGGAGGGCGCCTCGTCGGTGAAGAGCACCACCTTGAGTCCCATGTCCCGCCAGATCCGGCAGAGGTTCGCCGCCACCCGCTGCGCGCCGCCGTTGCGCACGCGGTAATAGAAGGCGCCGATGGTCTTCACGGGCCGGGCCGGCGGATAGCTTCTCGGCAGCAGGTTCAGCCGCCGGGCCCACAGATCGTACTGATAGGGGAAGCTGGCCTGCATCTGGCTGGCCGCCGCCGTCATGCCCCAGGCTTCGGTGAAGGCCTCCCACGCGAAGGGGAAGTCCGCATCGTCCACCTGGCGCAGCCGGCCCATGCTGTCCCGCAGCAGCCGCCTGTACACCGCGTCCAGCGAGGCCTCGCAGCGCGTCTCGCCCTTCACCTCGCGGGCGAAATCGCGCAGGGCCGCGGGGATCTTCGCCTGGGCCGCGCAGGCCGTGATCTGCTTGCGCGTCAGCCGGGCGCCGCCGGTGATGCCGCGGCCCAGGGTGTAATGATACAGCGGGGGCGTCTCCATGCCGCGGTAGCTCTCCGCGAAATACAGCAGGACATAGAAGGCCAGCAGATCCTGCGCCTTGGGGAAATAGCCGTCCGGGCAGTGCGCCATCGCCCGCCGGGCATAATCGCCGCGGTAGCACTTGTTCCACAGCTGGTAGCCGAACAGATTCTCCACAAAGCAGGCGTCCAGCAGCTCCGGATTCTTCGCGTCCGGCAGCTGGGCCTTCATGGGCCGCAGCTGGCGGGTCACCGCGGCCACCCGCTCCGGGGTGACGCCGTTCTCGCCCGCCGCGTCGGCCGCAAACTGCAGCATGTCCACCGGATGCCGCCGCATCTCCCGCAGCAGATATTCGCAGGCGTCCTCCGCCAGCACGTCGTCCGGGTCGACGAAGAGCAGGTACTCGCCGCGGCTCATCAGGACGCCTTCCTTGCGGCCCGCGGCGGCCGTCATCGTCTCCCGGTGGAAGGTCACCCGCACGCGGTCGTCCTTCGCGGCCCATTCGCGGAGGATCGCGTCGGAGCCGTCCGTGGAGGCGTCGTCCACGCAGAGAATCTCGATCTCCCGCAGGCTCTGCCCGGTCATGGATGCCATGCAGGCCGGCAGGTAGGCGGCCACATTGTAGACCGGCACCACAATGCTGAACAGCGGTGTTTTGCGCTCGCTCATGTCCATTCCTCTTTACGTCGTCGTCCGTCCGCAGCCCTCAGCCGCGGTGCTTCAGGTCCCGCATCAGATCCCCCACGCCGCCAAAGCCGTCGATCAGCAGCACGCGCAGGAAGGTCGCCGCCCGCTTGCGCGCGTTCCGGAAGGGACCCTTCTTCGGCATGGGGATGTAATTCTTCTGTCCCTGCAGCGTCCTGAGCTGCTGCCGCAGGCCCTGCTCGCGCTGCGCGAACTGCTTCTCCCGGGCCTGCAGCTCCTGCTCCAGCCGCTTTTTCTCCCCGCTGAGCTCCTGCTCGCGGGCCTGCAGCTGCCGCCGGCCTTCTTCCAGGCGCTGCTGCACCTCACCGGCCTGCTTTTCCCGCTCGCTCAGCTGCTTCTCCCGGGCCTGCAGCTGGCGGACAGTCTCGCGCAGTTCGTCGATCTGCTTCTGCTTGCCCCGGGCGCGCATGTCGGTGACCTTGAACTGCTGCTCCGCCAGCTGGTGCCAGGTGCGGAGAATCAGCATCTCCTCGCTGTCCCAGTCCGGCAGCGGGGCCGCCGGCTGCCGGCTCATGGCGAACACCTGCCGCCACTGCTCCGCCAGGTCAATCGCGAAATACGCGTCCACGTTCTGCCGGCCCTCCGCGCCCAGGCGGCGGCGCAGCTCCCCGTCCTCCAGGATGCGGATGACCTCCGCGGCCGCGGCGTCCTTGTCCTCCTGGGGCACCACCACGCTGCCCAGGTGATGCTCGAACACGGACAGATAGGGCATGTCGTAGCAGACCACCGGCAGGCCGTGGCACTGGGCCTCGAGCAGGGTCAGCGGCGCGCCCTCGTACTGGGAGGTGCACAAGAAGACGTCTCCCCGCGCGTAATAGGGCGAAACGTCCGTCTGGAAGCCGGCCAGCTCCACCGCACCCTCCAGGCCGTCCCGCTGCACCGCGTCCTGCACATACTGCATCATCTGCGCTGTGCCGTCGCCCACCATGATCAGCCGCGCGTCCGGGATCGCCTCGCGCACGCGGCGGAAGATCTCCACCACCTGCACCGGCCGCTTCTCGCCGGACATGCGGCCCACCCACACGACGGTATGGCCGTCCAGCGGCGAGAGCGGAATCTCGCTGGGCGTGAAGGTCAGCGGATTGATGACCTGCATCACCCGCCCGTTAAAGTGCCGCCAGTAGGCCGCGTCCGTCCGGCTCAGCGCCAGCACGCCGTCGGCGTGGCGGTAGATCTCCGGCATCGCCCAGAGCATCCGCTGCATGCCGTTCATCACCATCGGCGAGCCGAACACATTGTGGCAGTGGACAAAATACGCCGCGCCGGCCGCCTGCACGGTCAGCATCTCCCACAGCATCCGGACGCTGGCCCAGGCATGGTTGATGAACAGGTCAATGTGATATTCCCGCACCGCGTCATACAGCGCGCGGAAGCGGGGGATGGTGTCGCTCAGCTCGTTCGTGCCGATCACCGGCAGCACCACGCGGATCGTGTCGGGGGGCGTCGGGTAATCCTCCTCCGTCGGCTCCTCGTCGGTGAAGAGCACCACCCTGAGCCCCATGTCCCGCCAGACCTGGCAGAGGATCGCGGCCACCCGCTGGGCCCCGCCATTGCGCAGGCGGTGATAGAAGGCGCCCACGGTCTTCACCTGCTCTACCGGATGGTCCTCCCGCCGGAGCAGGTTCATCTTGCGGCCCCACTCGTCATACTTGTAGGGCACCAGGGCGCAGAGCTGGCCGATGGTCTCCACCGGGCCCCAGCTGCCGCAGAAGGCGTTCCACATGAAGTCGAAATCGGCGTCGTCCACCTGGCGCAGGCGGGACACGCTGTCGCGCAGCAGCCGCTTATACACGGCGTCCCGGGAGGCAGCGCAGCGCGCCTCGCCGCCGCTCCCGGCGATGAAGGCGTCCAGGGCCTCGGGAATCCTCGCCTGGGCGGCGTAGGCCTCGATCTGTTTCCGGCTGAGCTTCGCCCCGCCGGTGATGCCGCGCCCCAGGGTGTAGTGGTACAGCGGCGGCGTCTCCAGGCCGCGGTAGCTCTGCGCGAAATACAGCAGCACATAGAAGGCCAGCAGATCCTGCGCCTTGGGGAAATACCCGTCCGGGCAGTGCGCCATGGCCTGCCGGGCAAAGTCGCCGCGATAGCACTTGTTCCACAGCTGGTAGCTGAACAGGCCGTCCACAAAGCAGGCGTCCAGCAGCTCGGGGTGCTCCGCGTCGGGCAGGGCGCCGTCCATGGGGATCAGCTGCCGGGAGACGGAATCCACCCGCTGCCGGGAGACGCCGTTCTCCCCCACCGCGTCGGCGGTGAAGTGCAGGATGTCCACGGGATCGCGCTCCATCTCCGCCGTCAGCAGCGCGCAGGCGTCCTCCGCCAGCACGTCGTCCGGGTCGACGAAGAGCAGATACCTGCCGCGGCTCATCAGCGTGCCTTCCTTGCGGCCCGCCGCGGCGGTCATGTTCTCCTTGTGGAACGCAAGCCGGATGCGGTCGTCCTTCGCGGCCCACGCGCGGAGGATGCCGTCGGAGCCGTCCGTGGAGGCGTCGTCCACGCAGATCACCTCAATCTCCCGCAGGGTCTGCCCTGTCAGCGACGCAAGGCAGGCCGGCAGATAGGCGGCCACATTGCACACCGGCACCACAATGCTGACCAGCGGCGCATTCTGATTGCTCATGCTTCCTTCTCCTCCCTGTCCCCCACAGGCGCGGCTCAGCTGTTCTGCCGCATCGCGGTGATGTCCGGCCGGGAAACCGTCCCGTAATGGTTCCGGTAATAGAACAGCAGTGCCATCACCGGCTTGTGGTAGGGGATGAAGGTGCCCTCGCTCATCATCGCGTAGACCTCCTCCTCGCTGGCCCAGCGCACGGCCTGCACCTCTTCCTTCTGCATGTGCACCTGCGCCAGGTCGAAATCCCTCGTCACCACGTAGAAATCGTCAAAGCCCCCGCTGAAGGGGATGGTCAGCGCCGGCCGCACGCCCTGCAGGTCCAGGTGCAGCCCCAGCTCCTCCAGCACCTCGCGCTCCGCCGCCTCCCGGCTGGTGTCGCCGGTCGCGGCGGCCCCGCCGATGGACACATCCCACAGGTTCGGCCAGCCGTGCTTGAAGGACTGCCGCTGCTGGATGAGCAGCTGCCCCTCGCGGTTGAAGATGCACACGTGCACCACCAGGCGATAGCGGTTCGGCGGCGTCCGCTCCCCGCGGATCATCGTCTCCCCGGTCAGCTGCCGATCCACGGTATACAGGTCCACAATTTCCATCACCGCACCTCCGCATGTACTCAGAATATCCCATCATCTATTGTAAACTGGAATCGCCGTTTTGTCCATGGATTTTTCCGGGCTGCGGAAATTTTGGAAAATTGCAAGTTTAAATGACGCAGGTAGCTGAGAGAATGAGAGCGAGAGGAG
>CAMNHF010000028.1 GCA_946538975.1 uncultured Clostridia bacterium
CTTCCGTGGGTTCGGGAGTCGGCACTTCCGTGGGTTCGGGAGTCGGCACTTCCGTCGGCACGGGGGTAGGCTCCTCCGTGGGCACGGGAGTGGGCACTTCCGTGGGCACGGGAGTAGGTTCTTCCGTAGGTTCAGGAGTGGGCTCCTCCGTGGGTTCGGGAGTAGGCTCCTCGGTAGGTTCAGGCGTGGGGACTTCCGTGGGCACGGGAGTAGGTTCTTCCGTAGGTTCGGGAGTAGGCTCCTCCGTAGGTTCGGGAGTAGGCTCCTCCGTGGGTTCGGGCGTGGGTTCGGGAGTAGGCTCCTCGGTAGGCTCGGGAGTAGGCTCGGGGGTGGGTTCCTCCGTGGGTTCGGGAGTGGGTTCATCCGTGGGTACGGGGGTAGGCTCCTCCGTGGGCGCGAGCGTGGCTGGCAGCAGGGCGGCGGCGCGGGCCTCCACGGCGGGCACCATGGCCAAGGTGCCGCGGAAGGGCTCCACGGTGAAGCTCACGTCCGGCAGCACACCGGCGGCGTCCTGCAGCACATAGGCGCCGCAGGGCACCAGGGCCTCGGCGGTATAATGCCCCTCAGCGTCGGCCTGCACCGCCATCGGGAACAGCGGCGTGACCCCGTCCGCGGCCAGGGCATCCCGCTGCTCGGCGTCGACGGGGGTCACGGTGAAGGCCGCGCCCGGATCCGCCTGCAGCTGGAACAGCCCGTTGGAAGCGTAGGCAAACACACGCACCTGGTTCAGCTTTCCGGGCGTGATGGAAACAGCATAGCCATTGGGCTCCACGGTCCAGCCGTCCGGGGCCGTGTCCGGGTCGGGGACCAGCAGCACCTCGTCGGCGCCGGGCAGGGTCAGCAGTTCGCTGGTCATCGGGCTGGCCCGCAGCGTGCCGACGGCCTCGCCCTGCTGGAGCACCTGGAAGACAGCGGTCAGCTCCTGCATGTCCGTGCAGGTGCCGTCGGCGGCAAAAACGAGGCCATAGAACGACACCTGCAGGGTCGTCCAGTCGGCCAGCGCCGAGGGCGCCAGAAGGGTCAGCGTCAGGCAGAGAGTCAGCAGGCCTGCCAGCAGCCTGCGCGGGAATCCTGTGGTCTTCATGCTCCGAAAACCTCCGTCGCTGCTGCCGCGGACAGACGGCCCGCGGACAGACATATTTCAACAAATGACATGGTAAATCAAACGCCCCGGATTGTCAACCGTCTGCGGCGAATCCCGGGCATTTTCGAGGGCCTTGGCTGCGGCGCGGATCCTGGGGAAGGAAACCCTTTTCGAGGCCGAAGGGCTGCCTTCCCCCGGGGCACGGCCGTTTCAGCTGAACAGGCCGCGCAGATCGCTCTCGCTCATGGCGGCGATGCTCTCCTCGCCCGGGGTGATCAGGCGGTCGAACAGCTCGCGCTTTTTCAGGCCCAGTTCGACCACCTTCTCCTCGATGGAGTCGCCGGTCACCAGGCGGAGAACCTCCACCTTGTGGGTCTGGCCGATGCGGTGGGCGCGGTCGGTGGCCTGGTCCTCGGCAGCGGGATTCCACCAGGGGTCGTAGTGAATGACCATGTCGGCGCCGATCAGGTTGAGCCCGGTGCCGCCGGCCTTCAGCGAGATCAGGAAGACATCCCCGTCGCCGGCGTTGAAGCGCTCGCACAGCTGCAGCCGGTTCGCCGCCGGGGTGTCGCCGTCCAGGTAGAGGCACTTGAGGCGCAGGCTGCTCAGCTGCTTCTCCAGCAGCTTCAGCATGGAGGTGAACTGGGAGAACAGCAGCACCCGCCGTCCCGCGGCCACCGCGCCGGGCAGCACGTCCATCAGCAGCTCCATCTTGCCGGAGGAGCCGAGATAGTCCTGCAGCAGCAGGCCTGGATGGCAGCAGATCTGCCGCAGCTCCGTGATGGCGGCGAGCACTTCGATGCGGCTGCGCTGGAAACCCTTCTGGCCGATGATGTCGTCCACGTGGCGGCGCAGGCGCAGGGCGGAGGCGTGGTAGACCTTCTCCTGCTCGGGGGTCATGTGGGCGGTCATCACCGTCTCGATCTTGTCCGGCAGCTCGGTCAGCACGTCCTTTTTCAGCCGCCGCATCAGGAAGGGGCGAATTTTCGCGCGGAGCCGCTCCGGGCCGCCCTCCTCCTGGTAGTCCCGCAGGAAGCGCGGCCAGCTGCCGAGGAAGCCGGGCAGCACGAAGTCATAGATGCTCCACAGCTCGCCGACGTGGTTCTCCATCGGCGTGCCGGTCAGGGCGAAGCGGGATTCCGCCTGCAGCCGCTTGACCGCGGAGGCGCCCACGCTGCCGGCGTTCTTGATCTGCTGCGCCTCGTCCAGGATCACCGTGCGGAAGGGAAGCTCCGCGATGAGGTCGATGTCGCGGCGGATCAGCGGATAGGAGGTGATGAGCACATCGACGTCCCGCGCGCCGCGCACATGGGCGATGACCTGCTCCCGCTGCTGCGCCGTGCCGGAGAGCACCGTGGCGGACAGCTCCGGGGCAAAGCGCTGCAATTCGCTCAGCCAGTTATAGGTCAGCGAGGTCGGGGCGACCACCAGGGACACCGCGCCGGGCGCCTGGAGCTGGCGCAGCAGGGCGATGACCTGCACGGTCTTGCCCAGGCCCATGTCGTCGGCCAGCACGCCGCCCATGTGCAGCTGATCCAGGGTGTGCAGCCAGGCATAGCCCCGCTGCTGGTAGCCGCGCAGGGCGAGGCCGTCCGGCAGGCGCACGTCCGGCGTGGCGAGATGGCTGAGGCGCGCGCGCATATCGGCGACGGAGAGATCCTGCCGCCAGGCGAGGCCGCGCTCCTCCAGCAGATCGGCCAGCTCCAGCGTGCGGCAGGGCAGCAGCTCCACGTGGCCGCCCTTCTCCGTGGCCGCGCCGTCCCGCAGGGCCGTGTCGATCATGTCCGCCACCCGCTCCCAGCCCTCCAGGCCGTTGAGGTCGAGGTAGGCGCCGTCCTTCAGGCGGAAATAGCTGTGGCGGCGGGCCAGCGCCTGCATGATGCCGAGGGCCTCCGCACTGGGCACCTCGTCGCCCTCCACGGTCAGCTCCAGCCGCCCGGCCCGCAGCGCCAGGGCCACCTGCAGCCGGGCCGGCCGCGGCTCGAAGCGGCGGAACTCATTGCTGCAATAGACCTCGCTCACCTTCTGCAGCTCCTGCAGGCCGCCGGTCATGAAATGGAAGATCGCGTCGTCGTCGCGCAGATAGATCCTGCCCTGTCCCATGCGGAAGCCGTTGGCGCCCAGCAGATCCAGCACCTGCTGCTCGGCCTCGCGCCGGCGGGTGAGGATGCGGCCGTCGGGCAGGTTCACGGTGCCGGAGCCCGCCGCGGAGAAGGGGTTGATCTCCAGCGTGCCGTAGCGGAAGCGGGTCTCGGCGAGGATGGTGTTCCGCTCCCGGTCGAGCCAGACGGTGACGTGCAGCGGCTCGTCCACCAGCCGGTCCTGCAGCTCCGGCGCGAGGGTGACCGTGCCGAAGCGCTTCAGCTCCGGCAGCACCTCGCTGAGGATCCGCTCCGTCTGCGCCGCGGTGAAGGCAAACTCCGCTTCCGGATCGGCCGCCAGCTGCCCGCACACGGCCCGCAGCAGGGCGCGCTGCTCCGGGGGCACCCGGCGGACCTGCCCGTCCGTGAACACATGGGAATAGGAGGAGGTCAGCGGGAGGGGCATGCTGCCCATCTCCGCCTGAATGTGCAGCCCGTGGAGACCGCCGCCGATGCGGAAGCCGATCTGCGGCGCGCCGCGGAGCACCCCGTGGGCCGTGCGGTGGCTCTTCCCGCTGGTGATGCGGAAGCTGAGCCCCTCCAGCGCGTCCAGCAGATCCTCGCCGATCTGGCCCTCGCAGGGGATGGCCGAGGCGCTGCTCAGGGGATGGCCGCCGCTGGACAGCGCGTCAAAATAGGCGGCGAACACGGCCAGCACGCGGCTGTCCGCCTCGTCGAAATGCATCCACTCGCCGTTGAAGGTGAACTGACTGCCGTAGGCCTTGACCCCGCGCTCCCGGATCAGCCCCAGCAGCTCCGGGATGCTGCGCACCACATAGAGCCGCTCGTCGCCGATGCGCAGGGAGGCCCAGACGCAGCCGTCCGGCTGTGCGGGCAGGGCGAGGCTGACCTCCAGCCGCACGGCGCTCAGGCGGGTCTCCTGCTCCTCCACGGCCCGCAGCAGCTCGGCGGCCCGCTGCTCCCGCGCCCCGCGCAGAAAGCCCGCGATCGCCCCGGTGCGCAGCCCGTCCAGCACGACGGCCACCGCGTGATTGCAGGGCTCCTCCATCGTGCACTGGCCGCAGCTGCACTGCACGGAGCGCTCGGTCAGGCGCACATAGCTGAACGCGCCCGGGCCGGACACGTTGAATTCCATCCAGTAGGGGCCGTGCTCCGCGTGCAGCACATCCCAGCGGCCCAGCAGCCGCCTGCAGGTGGCCAGCCGGACGGCCGGCAGCCGTTCGGTCCACTCCCGCCAATTCTGTTCCGTCATGCCGTGCCTCCCAATCCATTTCGGGTAAAGAATACAGATTCGACGGGGGAAGCGCGAATCCTGCCGATGGGCAAAGTTCCCATTGGCTCCATTCCGGCGCCCGGCGGAAGAAAAAGCGTGCATTCCGGGCTGCCCTGTGCTATAATGCCCGCAGTACGCAACGGGAGGAAACGCGCATGCAGCCCAATTACCGCAGGACGCTGGCCGCCTGCTATCTCGGTTTCATCACCCAGGCCATCGCGGCGAACTTCGCGCCGCTTCTGTTTCTGACCTTCCATCGGGATTACGGGATTCCGCTGGGGCAGATCGCGCTGATCTCCGGCGTGTTCTTTTTCACGCAGCTGCTGGTGGACTTCCTCTGCGCCCGCTTCGTGGACCGGATCGGCTACCGCGCCTCCGTCATCGCCGCGGAGGTGGCCAGCGGGCTGGGCCTGGCCGGGCTGGCCTTCCTGCCGGACCTGCTGCCGGATCCCTTCGCGGGCATCCTGTGCTGCGTGGTGGTCTACGCCATCGGCAGCGGCCTCACCGAGGTGCTGGTCAGCCCCATTGTGGAGGCCTGCCCCTTCGAGCACAAGGAGAGCGTCATGAGCCTCCTGCACTCCTTCTACTGCTGGGGCTCCGTGGGCACGGTCGCGCTGACGACGCTGTTCTTCGCGGTCTTCGGCGTGGGCGCGTGGCGGGTGATGGCCTGCCTGTGGGCCCTGGTGCCGCTGGCGAACATCGCGAACTTCGCCGTCTGCCCGATCGAGCATCTGGTGGAGGAAGGCGAGGGCATGACGATCCGCCAGCTGGCGGGGACGCCGCTGTTCTGGCTGCTGGCGCTGCTGATGGTGTGCGCCGGCGCGTCGGAGCTGGCCATGGCGCAGTGGGCCAGCGCCTTCACCGAGTCCGCCCTGCAGGTGACGAAGACCGCGGGCGACCTGGCCGGCCCCTGCCTCTTCGCCGTGCTGATGGGCCTGAGCCGCGTGTTCTACGGCAAATTTGGCGAGAAGATCAACCTGACCACCTTCATGATGGGCTCCGCCCTGCTGTGTGTGGCCTGCTACCTGCTGGCCGCCCTGGCCGCCGCGCCGCTGCTGGGCCTCATCGGCTGCGCGGTGTGCGGCTTCTCGGTGGGCATCATGTGGCCGGGCACGATCAGCGTCTCCGCCCACGCCCTGCCCCGGGGCGGTACGGCGCTGTTCGCCCTGCTGGCCCTCTTCGGCGATCTCGGCGGCTCCCTGGGCCCGGCCCTGGTCGGCGGCGTGTCCCAGCTGACCGGCGACAACCTGCACCTGGGCCTGCTGTCCGGCGTGATCTTCCCGGCGGTGCTGCTGCTGGCCTGCGCCCTGCTGAAAAAACGGCTGCGGCCCAGCCCGTGAGGCACGCGTCCGCTTTCATACACATATCCCTCCTCCCCCCAAAAACGGCCTTTTCGGAAGAATGGGGGTATGGGGGAAGGAAATCCCTTTTCCTCCAGGAAAAGGGTGTCCTTCCCCCATAGAATACGCAGGAATTGAAAAAAGGAACAGCGCACCCGACAGGCGCAAAAAACCATTGACAAGCCGCGGGGGAATTGTTATCATGCATCTGCGTGGAAGGAGAGAGATCGCTTTCAACGGACGCGAAGAGAGCCGCGGCAGGTGCGAGGCGGCCGTCCGGGGGCGTGAGAATGGCTCCGGAGCACCGCGGGCGAACGATGGCCGGGGCCATGGACAGTCCGCGGCGGCAGGCCCCGTTACCGGCCGCTCAGAGTGATAAATCAGGGTGGTACCGCGGGTTATTTCAGCCCGCCCCTCGGACAGAATGGGGCAGGGTTTTTCTTTTGCCCCGGAGACAGGGAGGATTCGCATGAGCAAGGGCACCTACTACATCACAACCCCCATCTACTACCCCTCCGGCAACATGCACATCGGCCACACCTACACCACGGTGGCCGCGGACGCCATGACCCGCTTCAAGCGGCTCACCGGCTGGGACACCTACTTCCTCACCGGCACCGACGAGCACGGCCAGAAGATCGAGCGCAAGGCCGCCGAGGCCGGCGTGACGCCCCAGGCCTACGTGGACGCCATCGTCGCTAACACGCAGGAGCTGTGGAAGCTGATGGAGATCGAATACGACGACTTCATCCGCACGACGCAGGAGCGCCATCAGAAGATCGTGCAGCAGATCTTCCGCCGCTTCTATGAGCAGGGCGATATCTACAAGAGCGCCTACGAGGGCCTGTACTGCACGCCCTGCGAGTCCTTCTGGACGCCCACGCAGGTGGTGGAGAAGGACGGCGTGAAGTGCTGCCCCGACTGCGGCCGCCCGGTGGAGGCCATGCAGGAGGAGAGCTACTTCTTCCGGATGAGCAAATATCAGGACTGGCTGATCGACTACATCGAGACGCACCCGGACTTCATCCAGCCCGCCAAGCGCGCCAACGAGATGCTGAACAACTTCCTGCGCCCCGGCCTGCAGGATCTGTGTGTCTCCCGCACCTCCTTCAAGTGGGGCGTGCCGGTGGACTTTGACGACAAGCACGTGGTCTATGTGTGGATCGACGCGCTCTCCAACTACATCACCGCCCTGGGCTACGGCACGGATCACGACGAGCTGTTCCGGAAATACTGGCCGGCGGACGTGCACCTGGTCGGCAAGGAGATCGTGCGCTTCCACACGATTTACTGGCCCATCATGCTCCACGCCCTGGGGCTGCCGCTGCCCAAGCAGGTCTTCGCCCACGGCTGGCTGCTCTTCGGCAACGACAAGATGAGCAAATCCAAGGGCAACGTGGTCTATCCCCAGCCGATCGTCGCCCGCTACGGCGCGGACGCCCTGCGCTACTACCTGCTGCGCGAGATGCCCTTCGGCGCGGACGGCAACTACACCAACGAGGCCTTCCTGACCCGGATGAACGCCGACCTGGCCAACGACCTGGGCAACCTGGTCTCCCGCACGGTGGCCATGATCGAGAAGTACTTCGGCGGCGATGTCCCTGCCTGGGACGAGGCGGTGGAGGAGCCGGTGGGGAACGACCTGCGCGCCCACTGCGCCGCCCTGCCCGCCCTGGTCGAGGAGCAGATGAATAAGCTGCAGTACAGCCAGGCGCTGGCGGAGATCTGGAAGGTCATCGGCGAGTGCAACAAGTACATCGACCAGACCCAGCCCTGGATTCTGGGCCGGGATCCGGAGAAGAAGGGGCTGCTGGGGAACGTGCTGCGGACCCTGGCGGAGTGCGTGCGCTTCGTCGCCGTGCTGATCGGGCCGTTCATGCCCGCCACGCCCGCGCGCATCTTTGAACAGCTGGGCCTGCAGGACGAGGGGCTGAAGACCTGGGATTCCCTGGACCGCTTCGGCCGCCTGCCCGCCGGCATCCATGTGTGCAAGGGCGAGGCGCTCTTCCCCCGCATCGACGTGAAGAAGGAGCTGGAGGCGCTGAACCCCGCGCCCGAGGCCCCCGCGAAGAAGGAAGAAAAGCCCGCCAAGGCCAAGAAGGAAGAGAAGAAGCACGAGGAGCCGGAGTTCCCCGAGGTCATCGCCTTTGACGACTTCGCGAAGTGCAAGATGCAGGTGGGGCGCGTGCTGAACTGCGAGAAGGTGGAGAAGAGCAATAAGCTGCTGCGCTTCCGCCTCTCCTTCGGCGCGGACGGCGAGCGCACCATCCTCAGCGGCATCGCGAAATACTACCAGCCGGAGACGCTGATCGGCCGGCAGGTGGTCGCCGTGACGAACCTGGCCCCGCGGAAGATCGCGGGGGAGGAGAGCCAGGGCATGATCCTCTCGGCCCTGGACGCCAGCGGCAATCTGCGGCTGATGAGCGTCATGGAGGGCGTGGAGGACGGCGCCATCGTCGGCTGACGGAGGCGGGCATGAAGCTGTTTGACACCCACTGCCACGTGGACGGGCCGCAGTTCGACCAGGACCGGGAGGCCGTCCACGCGCGCATGGCGGAATACGGCGTCAGCCGCTTCGCCGTCATCGGCACCGATCTGCCCTCGTCGCGGCAGGCTGTGCGCTATGCCGCGGCGCATCCCGGCGCGGTGGCCGCGGTCGGCTTCCACCCGGAGTCGGCCCGCGCGTGCACCCCGGAGGCGCTGGAGGAGATCGCGGCCCTGTTCGCGGAGCCCTGCGTCCGCGCCATCGGCGAGATCGGCCTGGACTACCACTGGCCGGACAATCCCACGCCGGAGGAACAGAAGGCCGCCTGCGGGCTGCAGCTGCAGCTGGCGCGGCGGCTGGACGTGCCCTGCGCCTTCCACGTGCGGGACGCGCATCAGGACATGGTGGACCTGCTCAAGGCGCACCGCGGCATCCTGACCGGCGGCATCATGCACTGCTTCTCCGGCAGCTGGGAGATCGCGAAGGAATACCTGAAGCTGGGCTATTACATCTCCTTCGCCGGCCCGGTGACCTTCAAGAAGGCGCCGCGCCTGCAGGAGGCCGCCCTGAACGTGCCGCTGGACCGCCTCCTGATCGAGACGGACAGCCCCTACATGGCCCCCGAGCCGGTGCGCGGCCGGCGCAACGAGCCCGCCAACGTGCGCTTCGTCTGCGAGAAGATCGCGCAGCTGCGCGGCATGGACGCGGAGGAGCTGGCCCGGATCACGACGGAGAACGCCCTGCGGGTGTACCGCGTGGAGGCATAAACCAAACGAACAAAGCCCCGCAAAGTGCTGACAATGGCACCTTGCGGGGCTTCATTTTTTGCATGAACGCGGCGAAAAGGCCGAACATGGCATGCCGGTTCCCTCCGCGTTTTGAAATATATTATACACATCAAAGAAGGCGAAATGATTGACAAACAGGAACGATTATGGTAAAGTGGTGCTAAAGCCGGATCACGGCACAAGAAAGGGGATACCGAACCATGAAAACGAATAGGAGGTGCATCATGAAGAAGCTTCTGAGCGTTCTGCTTGCCCTTTCCCTTCTGCTGACCTGCAGCGCGCCGGCCCTGGCCGACAGCAGCCTTGTCAGCTTCAATGCGACGCTGACCGGGCTCTTGGACTACACTGCATCCGACTGGAATGAAAGCGGTCTGAGCCGTGCGCTGCTCACCCTCATGCTGATGGTCGATTTGGCTTCGGCCAATGGAAACATTGGGGCGACTTCGATGGTCACATATGACACCTATGTGGCCCGGCTGGATTCCGGCGCCATGATGGTGCTGGGCTATGGAGACAACGCACAGATCGCGATTTTCTATGAACCGGTCTCCAAGACAGCCTACTACGCTGCCGATCGGGACGTGAGTCTGTATGCGTTCCTGATGACCTCGGAGAGCACCCTGCTGGGGTTGGACGGCACGCTCACAGCGCACAAGAATGACCGTTCTGACCTCAACACGGCGCTGGAGCTGCTCTCCAGCGTATTCAGCAGCGACTGATTGCCCTTCGGCTGCGCGCTGAATTGCGCTCTGCCAAAACCAAAGCAGCGCTTCCTGCTTCTGTCCCGGCTGAAACCACGGGGGACAGAGCGGAAGCGCTTTTTCGTGCGGGGCCTGCCCTCGCGGCCTCACCTGGAACAGCCCGCGGCGGCCGCCCGGTTGAGGCGCCGGCATCGCGGTGAACGTTCATACCATGACCGGGATCGTGAACGCCGGGCGGGCTGTCCCAAAAAATGAAAGAATCCATCCCCCTGCAGGATCGTGAAAAGGCCCCGGCGCAGCGTTCACAGCAGCCCTGCGCTTTTCAGCCACCGCACGGACTGCCGCAGCGCCGCCTCCGTCTTGGTCTCCAGCACGCAGCGGGCGTGGCAAGCCTCCGCCAGGCGCAGGCGCTCCCTGAGGTCGATCTCCCCGTCCCCCAGGGCCAGGTGGTCGCGCGGCGGCCGTTCGGTGCCGTCGTGGATGTGGAAATGCCGGATGCGTCCGCGCCGCGCCAGCAGGAAGGGCGCATCTGCCTCACCGGTCGCGCGGGAGTGCCCGATGTCCCAGGTCAGGCAGAATTGCTGGCTCTCCAGCAGCAGGTCGATGGCCTCCCGCTCATACCAGCGGAAGCCGTCGGTGTTCTCTACCGCGATCATCACGCCGCTGCCGCCGATCCATTCCTCACACAGCCCGCGGAAGCTGCGGAAGGCCTCAAGATAAGCGGCGGGATCCCGCTCGTAGAGCTGCACCCTGCGGTCCGGCAGGGTGATGTGGATGCCGTGGTGGATGTGCATGTTCACGGTCAGCGGCTGCTCCCTGTCCCCGAAGGCGTCCCGCAGGCCCAGCAGACCCTTCGCGGCGCCGATCGTGCGGCGGACAGTCTCGAGCCAGGCCTGCCGGACCAGCGGGTTGAAGTCCGCGATGTTCAGGTTCTCGTCCAGGTGGATGGTGAAATAGATCCCGGCCGCCTCCCCGGCGCGCAGGAGGCTGTCCGTGTCCGCCAGCTGCTCCGCCTGGTACTCCGGGAAGTTCATGTTCAGCTCAATGAACCGCAGCCCCAGCCCGGCGCACAGGGCGACGTTCTCCGCCAGGGTCCGGCAATGGTACAGGGTGGGCATGCCAAACTGCACAATGCATCTCTCCTCTCCGCTCCGGCGCGCCTCGCGTCATCCGCCGCTGTCCCCCACAGCATAGCAGATTCGCAGTCCGGCCGCAAGGGGAGGGCAGCCTGACCGGCAGCCGCTTGCTGATGTGATCGCCGGGCGACGGGCAAAACAAAAGGAGCAGCCGGAGCTGCCCCTGTAGCGGAATGGTCAGATCAGGCCGTCTTGCGGGACAGCTTTTCCGCGGCCTGCCCCTGCGCTATGCTTCCTCCTGCCGCTCAAGCTGCAGATACTGCTCCCGCGCCTGCAGCACGTCCTTTGCAATGACGGGGCCGATGCCGCGGATCCGCAGCAGATCGTCGGCGGACAAGGCCAGCAGCTGCTGCACAGTGGTCACGCCGGCCTTCAGCAGGCAGCGCTTTGTATGGGAGCAGGAAAGAATCCGATCCAGTTCGGACGGCGGCACATCGGCGCACGCTCTGCGGCCGGAAGTCTTCATGGGGCAGAATCCTCTCTGAATGCTGGCAGGGAAAAAAGGGGGATGCTTCCGCTGGCGGAGCCTGTTTCAGCCTGAACATACTCAACGGGGGGAGCGCAGTCCGGGTGCCGGCGGCTAAGACAGGTGCGCGATGCGGAGCTGTGCTGCACCTCCCGGCAGCGGCCGAATGCGCTGCAGGCGTGATGGGACTCCCGGGGAAGCTGTCGGTCATTCCGGTATGAATCTGCAAGCGCTGTGCCGGGTATTATTCTGCGTCGGGATCTTCTTCTGTGCCCGGATCTTCTTCTGTGACGGTTTCCTCGGCTTCATAAGAGGCAGGCTCTGCGGCGCTTTCATCCACCGCCGGAACAGGCTGCGGGGCAGGCTCGTTCTCTGCCTTGAGCAGGGCTGCCTGTGCGGAGAACTGGCCGATCGAGGTGAGTACTTTTGCCTCAAACTGTTCCCGCGCCTGCATCTCGTCAAGCACGTGCAGCGAATGCACGATGAGCCAGCAACCGAGGATCAGCAGGAGAAAGCCCATCCCGGAGCTGGACACACCCTGAAAGCCGGCTTTCACAATTTCAGACAGCGTCTTGACATTGCGGGCCGTGTCAGCGGCGGCCTGCTGCATCCCGGTATAAGCATCGCCGCCATAATACTCGTAAGAGGTTCGGGTTCCGGTCTCCATCTCTTTCAGGCCTGCGCCGCCTCCGGCCAGTACCACGATGGCGAAGATGACGGAAAGCACGCCGCAGAGAATCCCCAGACGGGGGAAAAGCCGATTGCGCATGAGAAAACCTCATTGTTTCTGAAAAGTGACCGCTGCAGTGCCGAGCCGCAGCAGTACGGATTCCGGGCAGGTTGAATGTGACGCCCGGGGCTGTGATCAGCAGGTGCCGAAGAAGCTTTTAACTGGATTGATACCGGGGTCACCGGAGCACATACTCTGAGATCATTCGCCCGACAAGGCCGATATCCGTACTTCCTTTGATTTCGAATGTTACAGTAATCCCGTTGCTGAACATGATCTGCAGCTCCGAATCTGAGATCAGTTCTAGGAAACCAGGCGCCTGAATCGTGAAATACTGGATTTTCGAGTATGGCATGGTGGTGAAAGACCTGCGCTTTCCCGTGATTCCCTGCACATCGACGGAGATAATCCGCTTGTTGGTGAAAACCAGCTGATCCCGGATGGTTTTGAATGCCATCACGCATTCTTCGCCGTCAATCAGCAGACCCAAAACGTCCCGCCGGACTTCTTCCACAGGAATTGGCTTCAGGTTGAAAGCAGAGTTGAAACTGATGGCTATCGTTCCCCTCCTCATGATGCTGAATGCAGCATGTCAGGCCCGGATCCTGACACCGATGACAGGCTTTTTACCATTCCAGCTCAATGCACAGGCAGACGCCCGGATGCGATTTGCGCTTGAATTTTGTCCCCCCCAGGATCTTGCCATAGTGAACTTCTTGGGTATAGCATGTTCCATGTTTGAGAGAAACACGAAATCTGCTGAAGCCAAGCTCATTCTTTAATCTATCCTCAATTTGACTTTTCACCTTTTCCATATGCGACAGCGTAAAACGACCATCTATTGCAATAAAACTCCCCACATCACGTATGCGATAGTCTCCGTCGGCATCTGTGGCCAGTTCACCGTAGAACCTGCGCATGCCTTTTTTTGCATTGCTCCGGCATGCGTCTTTGATTGAACTTATACAGGTGTCTGCGATAAGCTTAACCCTCCATGCTTCGGGGTCGGTAACAGGCTGGATCGATTGAAGCTCATTAATAAAGCTCATAAGCCTTTTCCTCCTGAACAGACGAAGATGGGATGCGGCTGCGCGCATCCCATCAAAGCTTACTTCCTGAAACGGCACTTGGGCAGGCCTGCAAAGCTCTTGCCGCGGCGGGGCTCATGGACGATGCAAGATCAGGCGCAGCGGGATCAATACCGTTGCAGGCAGTTGATGCGGCTGAATCCATAGACATTATAGCGGGCACAATAGTGTATGTCAAGCTCCATTTATGTCTTAATTTCTACATCTTCATCTTCATCTCTTGATCTCCCCGGTACTGATGCAGTATTGATGCTGTGTTGATGGACTGTTATGAACAAATCCGGGGGCAGCCGCTTGCTGATGTGATCGCCGGGCGACGGGCAAAACAAAAGGAGCAGCCGGAGCTGCCCCTGTAGCGGAATGGTCAGATCAGGCCGTCATGTTCGGCGGCGGCTGTGATGCGGGCCTGCGGGCCTGCGCTGCCCCGGTGGTGGTATGCATAGCCCTCTTCGCTGTCCAGCCACAGCTGTCCGGCCAGCATAAAGAAGATCACCGAAGCGATGGCAATGATGATGACGATGACGAGGCGTTTCATCAAACCGCTCCTTTTTCTACGGAAAGGCAGGTCCTATTTCAGCCTGACCGTGCCCAGCAGCGAGATCGCGGCCCGGCTGCCGGTGGCGTCATAGCCGGTGCGCGCGGTGGAATGTGCGGCTGCGCGGGGATCATATGATTTGTGCCTCCTCAACAATCAGGTGTTCCGGCCTCTGCGCTGTTTGGGCCTGGTTGCTCCGGGAAGCGAAAGCGCTCCCGCGCCTGCAGCACGTCCTTTGCGATGACCTGGCCGATGCCGCGGATCCGCAGCAGATCGTCGGCGGACAATGCCATCAGCTGCGCCACCGTGGTCACGCCGGCCTTCAGCAGGCAGCGCTTTGTATGGGAGCAGGAGAGAACCAGATCCAGTTCGGACGGCGGCACATCGGCGCACGCCCTGGGGGCGGTGTTCTTCATGGGGCAGAATCCTCTCTGAACGCTGGCAGAGAAAGAGGACGGCATGATTTCCCGACAGCTGCTGTACTTTTTCCCGGGGAACATCCTTCCGGCATCTCCCCGAATCCCGCCCCGCTCAGACAAACAGCGGCGGCCTCTGGAACGGGCGGTCCTTCCGGGGCTCCTTCAGGTCGGCCAGGCACTCGTCCGCCTCTTCCGGCGTGAGATCGATCAGGTCCAGGCCATAGAACGTGTCGAGGCTCGTCGATTCGTCCCGGCAGTCTCCGGGGAACTGGTGCGTCTCTTTTGCGAGGACATAGTCCCCGCGGGAGTCCGGCACAGCATCGTGAACAGCTTCCAGCGGTACTGCGGGTCCTCAAAACTCTTGCTGCGCAGGACACCGATGAACTGGAAGGTTTCCCGGGAGTCCAGCCTGCTGTAGATTCTTTTCCGGGCGAGCTCTTCCCGCCATGTGGATTGGAGCATTCGCTATCCCTCCCGGATTGGATGATCTGCCTCTTCCGCCGCATTTTCCGAATGCCGCGCAGAAAGGCCCTTGAACGTCCTGCGGTGGCGGGAAAACTCGCCGCACGATGGAAGGGTGCTTCCCGCAATACCGTCTGAGCATCCGGCAAACGCCTTGTCATGCCGCATTTCATCGGATTCGATCCGGCGTTTCAGCCCATGCTTTCTTGGGGGCATTTGGATCATAGTGCACTGTAACTTCTTCAAAAAGATGCTCTTCCATTTGTTTCCGCACACCAAGAGGAAGGATACGCATGTGTTGCTGTCGCAACTTGTACTCTGTGCTATCTACCTGATAAACAATGATCCAGAAATATCTTCTGGCAGTGCCCTCATAGTTTTCCTCATCGTCGATATCAGAGATCTTTCCGATCACGGTTCCTGTAGCCACTTTATCAAAACGGTGCATCCTTCTCCAGTAAAAGAAGATGCTAAGCAGGAGAATGATCACCATAACCGGAACCATGATCGGAGCCGCATCATATATAGACATTATATCCACTCCATCCAATTAAAGAACTGTGGTTCATACATCCCGCTTGCTGACACGAACAGTTCGAGTCATTTTCATACCTCTCATTTTCTGCCGGAGAATTGAAAAGCCACCGGCTTGTTCTGACAAACAGGCCAGTGACAGGGGTTTACATTACTTCCCGAAATACCGCTCCAGCAGCCCCTTGAAGGCCTTGCCGTGGCGGGCTTCGTCGCGGGCCATCTCGTGGACGGTGTCATGGATGGCGTCCAGGTTCAGGGCCTTGGCGCGCTTGGCCAGGTCGGTCTTGCCGGCGGTGGCGCCGTGCTCGGCTTCCACGCGCATGCGCAGGTTCTTCTCGGTGGAGTCGGTCAGGACCTCGCCCAGCAGCTCCGCGAACTTCGCGGCATGCTCGGCCTCCTCCAGGGCGGCGCGGCGCCAGTATTCGCCGATCTCCGGATAGCCCTCGCGATAGGCGACGCGGCTCATGGCCAGGTACATGCCGACCTCGGAGCACTCACCGGTGAAATTCGCGCGCAGATCCGCGATGATGTCCTCCGGCGCGCCCTGGGCCACGCCCACGACATGCTCGGAAGCCCACACCATTTCGCTCTCCTGCTTGATGAACTTGCTGGCCGGCGCCTTGCAGACAGGGCACTTCTCCGGCGGCTGCTCACCCTCGAACACATAGCCGCACACACTGCAAACCCACTTCATATTCTATTCCTCCTCTCGCACATTTCGTGCTGTGATCAGTATACACGATTTTCCCGCAGAATGGAAGAGGCGGGCCGCTGAAAGTTTTTCCGCCCGCCCGCAGGGCCGCGGAAGCCCAGGCGCACAGCCGCCGCAAACAAAAGCCCCTTCCCCCCCCCAAAAAACGGCCTTTTCGGAAGAATAGGGGTCCGGGGGAAGGAAATCCCTTTTCGGCCACGAAAAGGGTTTCCTTCCCCCGGAAAACCGCACCGTTATGATTCCTCCTGCCCCTTTCCGCGCCCCGGGAAGGCCCGCGCGTAGAAGAGCAGGGACAGGGCGGCGGCGATGCACCAGCCGATGGGCCAGGCGCACCAGATGCCCGTGGCGCCCAGGGCCGTGCGGGACAGGACGATGGCCAGCGACACCCGCAGGATGAGATCGGTGAAGGTGGCCGCCATGAAGGCGCCCATGAGTCCGGCGCCGCGCAGCACACCGTCCGCGGCCAGCTTGGCGGACACGACGAAGTAGAAGGGCGACAGGATGCGCAGGAAAAGCACGCCGGTGCGCACGGCGGTCTCCGTGGGCGCCTCCATGAAGAAGCGGACCAGCGCCTCCCCCGCGAAGAAGTACAGCAGCAGGAAGGGCACGCACAGCAGCCACACCATCCGCAGCCCGGCGGAGAAGCCCTCCCGCACACGGCCCGGCTGGCCCGCGCCGATGTTCTGCGCCGTGTAGTTGGAGATGCCGTTGGCCAGCGTGGTGAAGGAGGTGATGACCAGGTTGTTCAGCTTCACCGCCGCCGAATAGCCCGCCATCACGCCGGGGCCGAAGCCGTTGATGACGCCCTGGATCACCAGATTGCCCACCGAGATGAAGCCCTGCTGCAGGGTGCTGGGCACGGCGATGCGCACGATGCGGACGAGCAGCTTCCGGGAAAACAGCGGGGCCGGCTCCGCCGCGTCCGGCAGCTGGCGCAGGCGGCGCAGCACGACCAGCAGGGCCAGCAGGCAGCTGACGCCCTGGCACAGGAAGGTGGCCCAGCCGACACCGGCCACGCCCATGCCGAAGCCCGCCACGAAGAGGATGTCCATCGCGATGTTGGCGGTGGAGGACAGGGCCAGGAAGAGGAAGGGCGTGCGCGAGTCCCCCAGCGCGGAGAAGATGCCGCCAGCCACATTGTAGAAGAACAGGAAGGGCAGGCCGAGGACATAGATACGCAGATACAGCGCGGAGTCCGCGAAGACCTCCGGCGGCGTTCGCAGCAGCTCCAGCAGCCGCCCGCCGAAGAGCAGCCCCGCAGCCATCAGCGTGAGGCAGACGCCGCCGGTCAGCAGCATGGCGGTGGTTACGGCCGTCTTCACATTGTGGTAGTCCTTCGCGCCGAAGAGCTGGCTCACCACCACCGAGCAGCCCATGTTGCAGCCAAAGGCGAAGGCGATGAAGATCAGCGTGACCTCGTAGCTGTTGCCCACGGCGGCCAGCGCGTTCTCGCCGATGAACCTGCCCGCGGTCAGGCTGTCGGCGATGTTGTAGAGCTGCTGAAAGATCACGCTGCCGAACAGCGGCAGGCAGAAGCGCCAAAGCACGGTCGCAGGCTTGCCCACGGTCAGATCTCTGTTCAATCCGTGTTCCTTCCTTCTGTGCGGGCCTTGCCGCACGATGGCTATTATACTCCGGATGCGGCGCGGTGGAAAGACTGAATTGCCCATGGGAAGGGGCTGCGTGCGTTTGTTTTTTGCGTTCGTTTTGCCTTCTCTTGCGGCACTCCGGAAAAACTTTGGCTTCAGGGGAACAAAACGCGGCGGCTTTCCGTCATGAAGGGTGAAGGACCCCGGAAGCGGGGCGTGAAAGGAGCGAAAGCGCATGAAGCATATCACGAAATGGCTTTGTTTCCTGCTGGCGGGCCTGCTGCTGGCGGGGCTGCTTCCGGCGGCGGCGGAAAACGGCGGCTGGCCGGCTGTTCTGGATGAGGTGACGCTGCTCCGGGAGGGCGACAGCGGCGAGGCCGTGCTGGTCCTGCAGCGGCGGCTGGCGGAGCTGGGCTACACGGATGCCGAGCCGGACGGCACCTACGGCGCCGACACCACGGCGGCCGTGCTGCGCTTCCAGGAGCGGAACTTCCTGCTGCGCACGGGCATGGCGGACCGGATCACGCTGGAGGCGCTGTTCGCGGAGGATGCGCGGCTGGCGCAGCAGCAGACGCGGGAGCCGTCGGAGCCGAATTTGTCCTCCCTGGTGCCGATGGCCACGTCGTCCCCGGCGGCCTGGGAGACCTACGCCGTCGAGGAGGAGCCCGCGTTCGCCTGGGTCGACGCGATGCCGTTTGAGACGAATGAATACAGCGCCTTCGCGGACAACCGCTTCCGCTCCACCCTGTCCAGCCCCCTCTCGACCTTTGCGGCGGAGGTGGACACCGCCTCCTACGCCCAGCTGCGGCGGGTGATCCTGGACGGCGGCACGCCCGCGGCGGACGCGGTGCGCGTGGAGGAGATGCTGAACTACTTCCACTATGATTACCGCCAGCCCGCGGAGGGCGAGCCCTTCGGCGTCACGATGGAGGTCGGGGACTGCCCGTGGAATCCGCAGACGAAGCTGCTGCTGATCGGCCTGCAGGCCGCCGAGGTGCAGATGCCGGAGCAGCAGGGGCAGAACCTGGTCTTCCTGATCGACACTTCCGGCAGCATGGAGGGAGCGGACCGGCTGGATCTGGTCAAGCGGGCCTTCCTGCTGCTGCTGGACAGCCTCGGCCCGGAGGACACGATCTCCATCGTGACCTACGCCTCCCAGGACCGCGTGGTGCTGGACGGCGTCAGCGCGGGGGAGAAGACCCGCATCATGGACGCGATCACCGGGCTTTTCGCCTACGGCTCGACCAATGGCAGCGCGGGCATCACCCGGGCCTATGAGCTGGCGGAGAAGCACCTGGTGCCCGGCGGGGTCAACCGCATCCTGCTGGCCACCGACGGCGATCTGAACGTCGGCATCACCTCCGAGGGCGAGCTGGCCCGCCTGGTGATGGAGAAGAAGCGCGGCGGCGTGGCCCTCACGGTGATGGGCTTCGGCTACGGCAATTACAAGGACAACAAGATGGAGGCCCTGGCCCTGTACGGCGACGGCGCCTACTGGTATATCGACACGATCCACGAGGCGCGGCGCGCGCTGATCACCGAGGCGGGCGGCCAGTTCGCCACCGTCGCCAAGGACGTGAAGATTCAGGTGGACTTCAATCCGGCCGTCATCAAGGGCTACCGGCTGATCGGCTACGAGGACCGCCTGCTGGCGCCGGAGGACTTCGCCGACGACAGCGTGGACGGCGGCGAGATCGGCAGCGGCCACCGGGTGACCGCCCTGTATGAGATCGTGCCCGTGGACAGCGAGTTTGACATCGGCACGGCGGAGAGCCGCTACACCTCGGCCCAGACCGCGGAGGCCGGCAGCGAATGGCTGACCGTGAGCGTCCGCGCCAAGGCCCCGGAAGGCGACACCAGCACCCTCTACACCTATCCCCTGACCGCGGAGGCCGCGGCTGCCCCGGCCACGGAGAACCTGCGCTTTGCCGCCGCGGTGGCCGAGACCGCCATGGTCCTGCGGGACAGCCCCTACCGCGGCACGGCGTCCTACGCGGACGCGCTGGCGCTGCTGCGCGGCTGCGACAGCGTCCTGGGCGACAGCTACAAGGAGGAATTCCTCTACCTGGTGACCCTGCTGAACCGCGGCGAGTGAGGCCTTGCGCTGCGGGCGGATCCGTGCTATCATTTCCGCATGGAGAATGACGGAGGTGGAGACGCATGAAAAAGACAACCCGCGTGCTCCTGCTGCTGCTGGCCGCCCTGCTGCTGACGACCGCCACGGTGTACGCGGCGGACACCCTGATGGAGCGCTACCGCCAGGCGGCGGCCCGGGCTGACGCAAACGCCCGCGAGGCCGCGGAGCAGTTCGACGTGGAGGGCTTCGCGCAGCGGTACGGCCTGCAGCTGGACGAGCGCGACGAGGCCCTGGTCCGTCTGACCGTGCTGAACTGCAGCGGCGCCGCCGTGGAGACGAAAACCGCCGCCGCCGGCACGCAGACGCAGGAAGCCGCCTACTACGGCAACCGCAATTCGAAGAAGTTCCACAAGCCGACCTGCAAGAGCGTCAAGACGATCAAGGACAGCAACCTGGTCACCTTCGCCAGCCGCGAGGAGGCCATCGCGCAGGGCTACGTCCCCTGCAAGAGCTGCAATCCGTGAGAGCTGCAATCGGTAATGCGCAGTGTCTGGGGGAAGGAAACCCTTTTCCGGGCGGAAAAGGCGTTTCCTTCCCCCAGGCCCCTATCTTTCCGAAAAGGCCTTTCCTCGGGGCTGAAGGTATCTCGGCATTGTGTATGCGCTCCTGACCCTCGTTGATGCATCATAGTGACCTGCAATCCGCAAACAAAAAAGGCGCCGTCCGCCGCGTCAGGATCGCAATGATCCCTGCGGTGGGCCGGCGTTTTCATTTGCCCGGCTCCAGGGCCTGCCGCTCCTTCGCCAGCTCCCGGTGGAGGGCTTCGGCGGTCCAGTGGCGGTTGGCGGCGGTCAGCACGGCTTTGAGGGGGATGCGGGGCAGACCGGGGGCCTTCAGGCCGTCCACAAGGCTGTTGAACTGGGCTGCCGTGAGGCCTGCCATCAGCAGCATCGGCTCGTCAAAGGAGACCGGCTGCAGCAGCGGGGCGTCCGGCTGCCGGAGCAGCTCCCCCAGGGGCCGGCCGCCCTCCCGGCTGAGCAGCAGATCGATCCGCAGCGACATGCACAGATAGCGCAGCCTTCCCACGCTCTCCGGCGGCAGATTCCATGCCAGCACCATGGCGCGCATGGCGGCACCTCCTCACAGAATGGTCTCCATGCCCACCTTCTGGGGCACGAGGCCGCATTTTTCGTAAAAGGCCATGGCGGGCCCGTTCAGCGCCCACACGTTCAGCGTCAGGTTGTAGCAGCCGATGGCGCGGGCGTATTCCTTCACGTATTCGTACAGCCGCCGGCCGATGTGCTTCCCACGGCAGCGCTCGTCCACGCACAGATCGTCGATGTAGAGCGTCCTGATGTCGGTCATCAGGCGGCTGTTCGGCTGCTGCAGGATGCAGAAGGCATAGCCCAGCACCTGCCCCTCCTCCGCGTACACGAAGATCGGCCGGTCCTCCATCCCCATCAGCAGGGCCAGCTCCTCCTCGCTGTACTTGGTTCCGGGGCGGAACAGATCCGGGCGGCCCTCATAGTGGATGCGGTTGACCTGCTCCAGCAGCTCCATGATGCGGTTCCGGTCGGCGGGCTCGGCGCGGCGAATGGTGTACATGGCTCTTCTCCTTTATCTGCGGACGGTGATCAGAAGGTCTCGCGCATCAGCCGCTCGGTCAGCGCGGCGCAGTAGCGGCTGGCGGGCCAGATGGCGTCGGGATCGACGGCGAAGCGGGGGTGGTGGTTGACATAGCTCAGCCCGGTGCCGATGCGGACGAACAGGCCGGGGCGGTTCTGCAGGAATTCGCTGAAGTCCTCGCCGCCCATGGTGTCCTCCTGCTCTTTGACGGCAAAACCCATCTCCGCGGCCATCTCGCGGCCGACATCGCACAGGCGGCCGTCGTTGATGACGGCGGCGATGGCGCTGTCCCAGTCGATCTCGCATCCTGCGCCCCAGGCCGCGCAGACGGACTCCGTGATGCGGTGGAAGCACTCGCGGATCTTCTCCCGGTCGGCGGGCCGCAGGGTGCGCACGGTGCCCTCGATCACGGCGGTCTCCGGGATGACGTTGTTCGCGCGGCCGGCCTCCGCGTGGGTGATGGACAGCACCGCCGGCGAGAAGGGATCGATGGCCCGGCTGACGACGGTCTGCAGGGCGGTGATCAGCACGGCCATCACGGGCACCGGGTCGACGCTCTTGTGCGGCTGGGCCGCGTGGGCGCCCTGGCCCCGGATGACGACGCGGAACCAGTCCACCGCGGCCATCACCGGGCCGGTCTTGAGGCCCAGGGTGCCCACCGGGAAGGACGGGTAGGAGTGGATGCCGACGAAGGCCTGCGCCGCATCCACCGCGCCGCTGCCCACGACCAGCTTTGCGCCCTTCGTGTTCTCCTCCGCCGGCTGGAACACGACCAGCGCCTGCCCGGGCAGCTCCGCCTCCCGCTCCTTGAGCAGCAGGGCGGCGCCCAGCACCACGGTGGTGTGGAAATCGTGACCGCAGGCGTGCATCTTGCCCGGTACGCAGCTGCGGTAGGGCAGATCGGTCTCCTCCTGGATCGGCAGGGCGTCCATGTCGCCGCGCAGGCCGATCACGGGGCCGTTCCCGTGGCCGATGCGGAAGACCGCGCCGGTGTTCAGGCCGGTTTCCACCAGCTCGATGCCTTGCTCCGTCAGCACCTGCTTCACCAGGCGCGTGCTCTCAAATTCCTCCAGGGCCAGCTCCGGGTGCCGGTGAAGCTGGCGGAAGATTTCCCCCAGCCGTGCGGGGAGATTGGTGTCCGTCATGGTCAGGGCCTCCTGTTTCGCGCAGTGTTCCGCAGAGATTGTACACCCAAACGGGCGCAAAGTCCACGCGGCGCGCTGTATTCGTTTTGTTCCCGTCAGCTGCCTGTCCCCCGGTAGCGGCGCACGCCGGCCCGCCAGGCGAGGGTCATCAGCGCGAAGAAGGCCGGCCCGGCCACGGGGCACAGCCACAGCAGAAACGGCGAGAAATCCGCCATCGGCTTGCCCACCAGCCAGCTCACCGGGTAGTGCAGGCACAGCACGATCGGCGCGACCCAGGTGAACAGCAGCTGCAGCGGGGCGGGGTAGATGTCCGCCGGATACTGGCAGACCTGGCGGCCGCCGTAGGTCAGCATGTTGATGAGCTCCACACTCTGCACGGAGAAGAAGCAGAAGGCGGCCTCCAGCAGGAAGAGGGCGGCCATCGTGCAGACGGTGCCCGCGATGGACAGGGCGAGCAGCAGCAGCCGGCCCGGCGTCCACACGAGGCCCAGCCGAAGCGAGGACACGATCAGGGCTGCGGCGCCCACCGCCACGGTGCCGACGCGGCGCGGATCGCAGGCGTTCAGGCTCAGCTGCAGCAGCAGCGGCCGGGGACGCAGCAGCAGGGTGTCGAAATTCCCCTTGCGGATGACGCTGGAGAAGGTGGTCAGCCCGCGGCCGAAGCACTCCGTCAGCGCGAAGGCAATCTGCATCGCGCCGAAGAAGAACATCACCTCCGTGCCCTCCCAGCGGCCCATGTGGCGGAAGCGGTCGATCAGCACCAGCAGGGCGATCAGGTCGCAGCCGGTCATGACCAGCTGGGCGACGGACTGCATCAGGAAGGAGGCGCGGTACTGCGCCGCGGCGCGCAGGTTCATCCGCACCGCGTGGAAGATGTATCGCATTTCATCAGCCTCCCTGAATCACAATGCGGCGCAGGTTCGTGTTCCACATCTGCCGCGACAGCGCCCAGAGCGCCGCCGTCCAGCCCAGCTGCACCGCGAGGCTCAGCGCGAAGGCGGCCGGCGGCTGGGCGTGCAGGTACATGCGGATCGGGGCGTCCAGGGCCTGGGCGAAGGGCTGGAAGCGCATCAGCAGCTGCAGGCGCGGCGGGAAGAGGGTCAGCGGGATGATGTTGCCGCACAGGAACATCATCACCAGGTTGATGAGGCCGGAGATGCCGCGGTTGTCCAGGGTGCGCATGCTCACGGCCATGGTGATCAGGTTGATCTGCGTCACGCAGAGGAAGCCGCAGCCCAGCGACAGCAGGAACTGCGCGGCGGCCAGCGGGCTCTCCGGCAGGGACAGGCGCATTTCCGGCGGCAGCAGGGGCATGCACAGCAGCATGGGCAGCAGCCGCATGGCCACGCCCACCAGCTTCTGCGCCAGCGTGCGGAACATCCACCAGGTGTGCTGATGCACCGGGCGCAGCAGGGTGTAGGCGATGGAGCCGTCGAGGATCTGCTCCATCAGCTCGCCCTCGCTGGCCATCAGCGCGCGGAAGAGCATCTGCTGCAGCCAGACATAGCTGACGGTCTCCGCCAGGGTGACGTCTGCCTGCCCCTGCGTGAACAGGGCGGAATACACGCAGCACAGCACGATGCCGAAGAACAGCTGCGTCGCCATGCCGCCCAGCGCCGCCGCGCGGTACTGCGTCTCCAGCAGCGCCCGCAGGCGGAAGGCGCTCAGATAGGGTTTCAGCCGCTTTCTCATAGGCTCATCTCCGCGTACATGCCGGCGATCATCCGGTCGACGTTCATCTCCCGCAGGGTCATCTCCCGCAATTCGCCCGCGGCCAGCACCAGCTGCAGCACCTCCCGCACCGGAATCTGCCCCGGCAGGAAGGTCAGCAGCCAGGCGCCTTCCTCCTGCCGCAGCGCGACGCCCTGGGGCAGACTGCCGAAGCGCGGCGTGCCGCTGAACACGCAGCGCAGCGTGTGCTCCCGGTCGTAGCGCTGCAGCAGCTCCTGCAGCCCGCCGTCGTACAGCAGCCGGCCGTGGCCCAGCACCATCACCCGGCGGCACAGGGCCAGCATGTCGTCCATGTCGTGGGTGGTCAGCAGGATGCCGGTGCCCCGGGTGCGGTTCTCCTCCCGCAGCACGTCCCGCAGCTTCAGCTTGCTGACCGCGTCCAGGCCGATGGTCGGCTCGTCGAGGAAGAGCCACGCGGGCTCGTGCAGCAGGGAACCGCACAGCTCCGCGCGCATCCGCTGGCCCAGGCTCAGCTGGCGCAGCGGGGCGTCCAGCAGCTCGCCCAGGTCCAGCGCATCGGTCAGCTCCCCCAGGCGGCGCCGCCAGCGGTCCTCGCGGAGGGCGTAGATGTCCCGCAGCAGGGCGTAGGAATCGCGGATCGGCACGTCCCACCACAGCTGTGTCCGCTGGCCGAACACCGTGCCCAGCCGCCGCACATGGGCGCGCCGGTCCTTCCACGGGATGAGCCCGTCCACGGTGCAGCTGCCGCCGGTGGGCGTGAGGATGCCGGTCAGCAGCTTGACCATGGTGGACTTGCCCGCGCCGTTGGGGCCGATCAGGCCGACGATTTCCCCCGCCTCCATGCGGAAGGAGACGTCCTGCAGGGCCTTCACCTGCACGGCCTCCCGCCCGGTCAGGCCGAGGATGCCCCGGCCCCGGGTGCGGCGGATATAGGTTTTGCTGAGATGCTCCGCCGTCATGGCGGCTGCCGTCTGTGTCATGAGTGCTTCCTCCTGCGCGCAAAAAAACTGCCTGTGCATTCCGGCCGCAGAGGTTTGTACGCAAACATTCCGGTGGGGTCGATTATAACAGGCAGCCGCCGGGCTGTCAACCGCGCGGGCAGGGAAATTGGCGGAGCCGGGCGAAGAGTGAAGCCCCCTATTCCGCCGAAAAGGCCTTCTTTCCTTTGGGGGAGGATTCTGCCGTGCGGGCGCCGGGCTGATTGGCGAAAGCGATCGGGGCGGATACGCAAAAACCCCGCGCCGTTTTGCACAGCGCGGGGCAGGGGAGTGTGACTTATTCGGCCTGGGGGGCGAAGAAGTTCAGGGTGGTCGCACCGGATTCCGCGTCGACCTCCAGCAGGGTCATGGGCGCGACTTCGATGCTCAGCGTGGCGAAGACGCCGACGTAGCCGCCCTCGGTCTTGAAGGTGAAGGTCAGGCGGCCGTGGCCGTCCTCACCGCCGGGGATCGTGTAGGTCACGGTCTTCTGGGCGTCCGCCGCGAAGCCGTCGCCGGCCAGGTTCGCGGAGACTTCGCCGGTCACGTTGTCGGTGAAGGTCAGCTCAACGATGTTCTCGCCGGTCTTGTTGTACAGGGTGTAGGTGCCGGTCTGCGCGCCGGCGGCCTTGGCGGCCTCGAGGATGGCGGTCAGATAGCCGTAGGTGTCCACCAGGGTGCTGCCGGTGACGGCGTCCACGGCGGTCTCCTTGGTCAGGCCGGCCAGCTCGGTCTCCAGCTCGCCGATGGTCTTGCCAACGACATAGGCCTGGATGGCGTCATAGTTGGCGTTCAGCGCGACGATGGAGCCGGCGCGGCTGGCCATGTTGTTGCTGTAGTAGGCGGCGTTGGCGCGCTTGGAATAGAGCACCTTGCCCTCGGCCACGTTGCCGGCCATGCCTTCGCTGTTCGGCACGGGGGTGACGGCGTCCGCGGCGCCATACTGGAATTCGTCGATCAGGGCCGCCACGATGACGTCACCCTGCACGGCGACGGTCACCACCGCGAAGCAGGAAGTGCCATGGGCCGCGAAGTCCACCTGGCCCAGCTTGATGGGGGCAGGCGCGTCCTCCGCCACAGCGGAGATCATGCCCAGCGCCAGGAACAGCGCGAGCAGCAGAGCAATTGCCTTCTTCATGAGAAGTACCTCCTTATGCCATTTTGTGATAATTTGGCACACTGCCAGCATACCATAATCTGGCATCGTTTGTCAATCCTAAAGTGATCGAAAGCTGTGCGCGGCAGTCAGTCAGACTTTCCGGGGACTTTCCGGGGAGGGGAGACCCCCTTCTCTGAGAGAAGGCGGTCCCCCCTCCCCGAACCCCTCCTCCTCCGGGAAGAGCATTCCGGGGGGACAGGCTATTTTCATTGGATACGCGACACCCGCCGACATCCGGACCAAACCTCACTATGCGACAGCTTGCCGTCTATTGGGAAGCAAGCCATGCGACCTGCGCCTTCGTCAGCCGTGATCCCGTGTCCAAAAGCGCTCGCAGGGGGTCTGGGGGGGCCCACGC
>CAMNHF010000029.1 GCA_946538975.1 uncultured Clostridia bacterium
GCTTTTCGGCAGGCGCGGGCTTTTCGGCTGCCGCAGGCTTTTCGGCTGCCGCAGGCTTTTCGGCTGCCGCGGGCTTCTCGGCAGGCGCGGCGGTTTCCGCAGGCTTTTCGGCGGGCTTGGCGGCCGGTTTGGCTGCGGCTTTCGCGGCGGGTCTGGCGGCGCGGGGCGCTTCGGAGGCCTCGGGGGCGCTGTCGGTCATGAAGGCGGCCCGCTTCGGCAGATCGGTCTTCGGGTAGGCGATGCGCTCGTGGAACACGCCGTTGAGCACCTGGCAGAAGGCCTCGCATACGCCGTCGATGTCCTTCAGGGTCATCGGGCTGTTGCTCAGCTGGCCGTCCTCCAGCTTGCCGCGCACCAGCCGCTCGATGTTCTTCGCGATGCCCTCGGGGGTCTTGTCCGGCATGGCGCGGATGGCCGCCTCCACGGTATCGGCCAGCATAACGATGGCCGCCTCCTTGCTGGCGGGCCGGGTGCCGTCATAGCGGAAGTCGGCGATGTTGACCGGCTTGCCGTCGGCCATCTGCAGGGCCTTGTGGTAGAAGAACATGACCGGCGTGTCGCCGTGATGCTCCATGATGATGGCCTGGATCTCCCGCGGCAGGCGGTACTTCTGGGCGAGCTGCAGGCCGTCGCGGGTGTGGCTGGTGATGATGGCCGCCGACACATAGGGGTCGGTCTGGTCCAGCGGGTTGTCCCCCATCTGGTTTTCCTTGAAATAGGACGGCCGCTTCAGCTTGCCCACATCGTGGAAGTAGGCGCCCGTGCGGCACAGCAGGGGGTTCGCGCCGATCTTCTCCGCTGCGGCCTCGCTCAGGTTGGCCACCACAATGGAGTGATGATAGGTGCCGGAGGCTTCCAGCAGCAGCCGGCGCAGCAGCGGGTGGTTCGGATTGCCCAGCTCCAGCAGGCGGGCCGGGGTCGCGAGATTGAAAAGATTCTCGAAGACCGGCTGCAGGCCCAGCGCGGCCAGGCCGGACAGGATGCCGCCGCCCAGGGCGAACAGGGCCGCCTGCCACTGCGAGCCGCCCTCCAGCGAGGTCATCCAGCCCATGGTGAACAGAATCACCACGTTGACAGCCCCCACCAGGAAGCCGCAGATCATCACGCGCATGCGCTGGGGCCGTCCGCGCAGGAAGCGCACGCCCACCACGCCGCCGACCAGCGTCATCAGGGAGACGTTGAGCATCTGCGTCACGGAGGTGGAGCTGTCGCCGGCGGCCAGGCCGCTCATCAGCACCGCGGTGGACAGCACGGCCGCCAGACCGCTGCGCCAGCCCAGCAGGGCGGTCAACAGCACGCCGCCCAGCGCCAGCGGCGCCAGATAGATGCTCTCCAGCTTCAGGATCACCGCGCCCAGGACGATTTCCATCACAATGACGGTCAGCACCACGGTCATCCGCCGCACGTCTTGCAGGATGTCACGGTCCGTCAGGCGGAGCGTGGTGATCAGCATCAGCATGGCCATGCAGACCAGCAGGGCGATGCCCAGATAGATCGACATGTCATACTGGTCGTCCTTCAGCAGGCCCAGCGATTTGAGCATCTCCAGCTGGTTGCGCTGCACCACCTCGCCCTCGCGGATGATGTTCTGGCCCTGCTGGTACACGATGGGCTCCACCGCGTCCATGGCCCGCTGCTGGGCAGCCTGGGTGACCTCCTGGTTGATGACCAGGTTCGGCGCCAGGCAGGTGCGCAGCACGATGGGGAGGATGTTCTGCGTCAGGGAGATGTCCACGCGGTAGCCGACGATCTGCTTGACCGTCTCGATGGCCTCGCTGACCTTGCCCTCGCGGATGCCGCTGTTCAGGCTGTTGGTCACCGCGGTGGTCACGGTGGACACCATCGTGTCCAGTTCGGCGGTCTCGGTGCGCAGCAGGGTCATCGCCTGATACCGGCTGAGCGAGAAGGTGGTGACCAGCATCTGCGCGTACTCGATCTCGCTGTCGGAGAAGGAGCGGGTCCGCACCGCGGAGGGATCCTCGTCCTCGCCGCGCAGCGTCAGGCCATACTGCTGGACCGTCCGCAGTTCCACGAAGACGGAGGCCAGCTTCTGCAGCACCTCTTCCGTGACGCCCTCGGCGGTCTGGTAGCTGGGCTCCACCGCGGCGGCGGCGGCCTGGCGGCGCTCCTCCGTGGCGATGGTGTCGACCACGTCCTTGTTGGCGTTGACCGACTGGCGCGCGACCGTGCCCACCGTGACGCTGTAGCGCTGCGGGGCACTGATGAGCACCAGCACAAAGGCGATCAGCAGGCAGGCCAGCACAACCTCGAAGGCGCATTTCGCCCCCGGGGAGCGCAGCCAGGCCCGCAGCCGTTCGCCAAGCTTCCGGGCGGGGCGCTTCTCCCTGTTCTTCCAATAGAACATTTATCGCACTCCCTTGCTCTTCTCCCAGGCTTCATAGGCCTGCACGATCTGCTGCACCAGCTCGTGGCGCACCACGTCGCGGTGATCCAGCATGACCAGGCCGATGGCCGGGATGCCCTGCAGCACCTCCACCGCCTCCGCCAGGCCGGAGCGCTTGCCGGCGGGCAGGTCGGTCTGCGTCAGGTCGCCGGTGACGACGGCCCGGGAATTGAAGCCGATGCGGGTCAGGAACATCTTCATCTGCTCGGAGGTGGTGTTCTGCGCCTCGTCGAGGATGATGAAGGAATCGGACAGCGTGCGCCCGCGCATGTAGGCCAGCGGGGCGATCTCCAGCGTGCCGCGCTCCAGCAGCTTCTGGTAGGAGTCGATCCCCATGAAGTCATACAGCGCGTCATAGAGCGGCCGCAGATAGGGGTCGACCTTCTGGTTCAGGTCGCCGGGAAGGAAGCCCAGCTTTTCGCCGGCCTCCACCGCGGGGCGGGTCAGCACGATGCGCTCGACTTCCTTGTTCTTCAGCGCGGCCACGGCCAGCGCCATGGCGAGATAGGTCTTGCCGGTGCCGGCGGGGCCGATGCCGAAGGTGAGGATGTGGTCGCGGATGGCCTGCACATACTTCTGCTGGCCGACGGTCTTGCAGCGCACCTGCTTGCCGCGGTGGGTGATGGCCACCACGCTGCGGAGGATCTCGTCGATGCGGTCCGCGCTGCCCTCCCGCGCCAGGGCGATGGCGTAGCGGATCTTGGTGCGGTCGAGATTCTCCCCCTGCGCGAGCAGATCACACAGCTTCAGGATGACTGTCTCCGCCAGGGCGGTGTCCGCGTCCTCCCCGGTGATGATGAGCTCCGCGCCGCGCAGCTGAATCGTCACGCGGCACTCCTGCTCCACCAGGGCGATGTTCTGGTCGTTCATGCCAAACAGGGAGAGATACATCTCCAGCGACGCTTCCTTCAGCGGAACAGTGCGAAATGCCTGCAATATGCGTGCCTCCTCCATGCGGCGGGATCCCGCCGCGGCTGTCTGTATGGTTCCATGATACTTTCATTCGGGGGAAATGTCAATCATCCAGCGCGATGGCGCCGCCGGAAGCCATGTGGCGCAGGGCCTTCGCCAGGGCGATGCGGCCGTGCGCGTAGGTCAGCGCGCCCTGCATATAGGCGGTGTAGGGGGCGCGCAGGGGGCCGTCGGCGCTCAGCTCGATGGAGGCGCCGGCGACAAAGGTGCCCGCCGCCATGATGACCTCATCCTCGTAGCCGGGCATGGCCCAGGGCTCGGGCAGGGCCATGGAGTCGATGGGCGAGGCCATCTGGATGCCCTGGCAGAAGCGGATCAGCCGCTCCGGGGTCTCCATGCGGATCGCCTGGATGATGTCGGCGCGGCGCTCCTCCGCGGGGGGCGTGGTGGCCAGCCCCAGCTCCTCGAACACGCGGGCGGTCAGGCAGGCGGTCTTCAGCGCCTGGGCCACCGTGTGCGGCGCCATGAACAGGCCCTGATAGAAGGGCTGGTAGCTGGCCGCGTAGGAGCCGACCTCCGCGCCGATGCCGGGGGCGGTCAGGCGGAAGGCCACGCGCTCCACTGCGCTCTTTTTGCCCGCGATGTACGCGCCGGTGGGGGCCAGGCCGCCGCCGGGATTCTTGATGAGGCTGCCCACGATGACGTCCGCGCCGTAATGGGTCGGCTCCCGTTCGCAGACGAACTCGCCGTAGCAGTTGTCGACCATCAGCGTGATCTCCGGATGCCGGGCGCGCAGCATCTCCGCCAGGGGGGCGAAGTCCTCCGGCATCAGGCTGCGCCGCCACGCGTAGCCCCGGCTGCGCTGGGCGATGACCAGGCGGGTCTCCGGGCGCAGGGCGGCCTCCACCGCGGCTGTGTCGATGAAGCCCTCCGCCGTCAGCGGCACCTCGCTGTAGCTGACGCCCATCTCCGCCAGGGAGCCGGCGGGCGGCGGCGTCACCCCGCTGCCGATGATGTCCTTCAGGGTGTCGTAGGGGGTGCCGGTGGCGCTCAGCACGTGGGTGCCGGGGCAGGCCAGGGCGGTGATGGTCAGGGCCAGGGCAGCGGTGCCGCTGGCGATCTGCGGGCGGACAAGGGCCTCCTCCGCGCCGAACACCTCCGCGAAAACGGCGGCGAGGGTGTCGCGCCCGATGTCCTCATAGCCGTAGCCCTGGGTGGGGGCAAAGTGGCGGTAGGCCACGCCGTGGGCGGCGAAGGCCTCCAGCACCCGGGCGGTGCACGCCTCCTCCACGCGGTCGATCGCGGCAAAGGCTTCCGTCAGGCCCGCTTCCGCGCGGGCAATACGCTGTTCAATCGTCATGCTGATCCTCTCCGAAAAAATATGCTTCCAGCTGCGCGAGGGCGTCCGGGCCGAGGCTGTCCACCCAGCGGACGTCCTCCTCGCGGCGCATCCACGTCCACTGCCGCTTGGCATAGTGGCGGGTATTCTGCTGAATTTCCGCGACGGCCTCCGCCGGATCGCGGCCCCCGGTGACGCAGGGAATCAGCTCCTTGTAGCCGATCCCCTTCATGGACTGGGCTTCCGGGGAGACGCCGCTGTCCAGCAGGCCGCGCACCTCCCCGGCCAGGCCGGCGGCCATCATCTGCTCCACGCGGGCGTTAATGCGCGCATAGAGCAGGCCGCGGTCCATGGTCAGCGCGGCGACGCGGAAGCGGAACGGGGCCTCCGCCGCGCTGTCCGGCTGGGCGGAAAAGGGCCTGCCGGTGACGGCGTACACCTCCAGGGCGCGGATCACCCGGCGCGTGTCGTTCACATGCAGCCGCGCGGCCGTGACCGCGTCCACCTCCTCCAGACGGCGGTGGAGCTTCTCCTTGCCGCCCTCCGCGGCGGCCTCCCTTTCCAGCGCGGCGCGGATGGCCGGATTCTTGGCCGCGTCGCCCAGGGGCAGCTGCCGCCGCAGGGCGCGCAGGTAGAAGCCGGTGCCGCCCACCAGCAGGGGCTTCTTTCCCCGGGCCAGCACCCCGCGGATGGCCTGCTCCGCCTCGGTCGTCCACTGGGCCACGCTGTATTCCGCGTCCGGCGGCACCAGATCGAGCAGGTGATGGGGCACCAGGGCGCGCTCCGCCGCGGTGGGCTTGGCGGTGCCGATGTCCATCCGCTGATAAACCTGCATCGAATCCATGCAGAGAATCTCCGCGCCGTGGCGCCGGCTCAGCGCGAGGGACAGCGCGGTCTTGCCGCTGGCGGTCGGCCCGCACAGCACGTATACGAGGGGCTTTTCCTGCATCGCGCGGCCTCCTGCTGCTGTTGTGAAATCATTGAATGCGCTTGAACCTTTTGTCCAGCTCCGCGTGGCTCAGCGCGACCACCAGCGGCCGGCCGTGCGGACAGGTGGGGGTTACCTTGTCGTCCACGATCCGGCTGACCAGGTAGCGCATGTCCTCCTCGGTCAGCGTCTCGCCGCCCTTGACGGCGTGCTTGCAGGCGGTCTGCAGGATCGCGCTGCGCCGCCGCTCCTCCGTCCAGCCGCGGCCCTCGTTCATCAGCTGATCGAGCACCTCGTGCAGGAAGCCGGCGGCCTGGGGCTCCCCCAGGATCATGGGCACGCTGCGCACGGAGACCTCGGCCTCCCCGAAGGGCTCCACGGCAAAGCCGATGCCCTCCAGCAGCGCCCGGTTTTCCTCCAGCACCTGCTGCTCCCTGCGGGTGACGCTGACGATCTCCGGCACCAGCAGCTCCTGACCGGCGTGCGCGGTGCCGTACTCCTTCATCATCCGCTCATAGTTCAGCCGCTCATGGGCCGCGTGCTGGTCGATCATCAGCAGATGATCCTCGTATTCCACCAGGATGTAGGTGTTGAACACGGAGCCGATCAGCCGCATGGGCCGGGGCGCCTCGGGAAGGAAGGAGACCGGCTCGGCCGGGGGCAGCGGGGCGGGCTCGGCGCGGTAGGCGGCGGCAGGCTCCCGCAGCACGGTGGCCACCGGGATCGGCGCGCGCTCATGCACCTCCTCCACAGGGGCGGCCGGAACCGGCTGCGCGGCGGGCACGGCGGCAGACTTCGCGACGGCGGCGGGGCGCACCTTTTCGAGCACGGCCTGCACGGGCACGGCCTCGCGGGTCTTCGTCACCTCGGCGGGCGCGGCGGGCGCGTCCGGCGTCAGCTCCAGGACCACCGGGTGCTCCAGGGCGTCCCGGTCGCGGATGCCCTCCCGGATGATGGCGGTCACGGCCTCGGCCACCGCGGCCTCGTTCTGGAAGCGCACCTCCAACTTGTTCGGGTGCACATTGACGTCCACGGTCTCATAAGGCATGGTCAGGTGCAGCACGCAGGTGGGATACTTGCCGATCATCACCCGCTCGCGGCAGGCCTCCTCGACCGCGCCGGAGAGCAGGCCGGAGTGCATGTACCGCCCGTTGATGAAGAAGGACTGGTTTGTCCGGCTGCCGCGGCCGCTCTCGCCGATGCCCACATAGCCGCTGAGCACCAGCCCGCCGCCGTGGCCCTCGACGAAGCGCATGGTCTTGTGCATCTCGCTGCCGTAGATGCTGAACACGGCGGAGGAGAGCTGGCCGTCCCCGGCGGAGTGGTAGACCGTCTTCCCCTGGCTCAGCAGCCGGAAGGACACGTCGGGCCGGGAGAGGATCATCCGCATGAGCACGTCCGCGACCTGGGCCGCCTCCGTGGCGGGCTTCTTCAGGAACTTCAGCCGCACCGGCGTGTTGTAGAACAGATCGCGCACGACAATGGCCGTGCCGCCGGGGCAGGCCGCCTCCTCAATGGCCGTGATGACGCCGCCCTCATTGGTCACGCGGACGCCGCTGGCATCCTCCGCGGTGCGGGTGGTCAGGGTGACCCGGCTGACCGCGGCGATGGAGGCCAGCGCCTCCCCGCGGAAGCCGAGGGTGGCGATGGCGCTGAGATCCTCCGGGTCGTGGATCTTGCTGGTGGCGTGGCGCTCAAAAGCCATGCGGATCTCGCTCTGGGCGATGCCGCTGCCGTTGTCGGTGACGCGCATATAGGTGATGCCGCCGTCGCGAATCTCCACGGTGACCGCGGTGGCGCCGGCGTCCAGGCTGTTCTCCACCATCTCCTTGATGGCGGCGGCAGGCCGCTCCACCACCTCGCCGGCGGCGATGCGGCCGATCATGTCTTCTGAGAGCCTTCTGATTTTCCCGGGCATGCTTGCCTCCTGTACAGGCTGCGTCACAGGCTCCGCGCCATCTCGCGCAGGATGAACAGCTTGTTGATGGCGTCCATCGGCGTCAGCGCGGTGACGTCCAGCTTCTGCAGCTCCTCGATGATCTCCGTCCGGCGGTAGTCGAACATGTCCACCTGCTCCGGCGCGTGGCTGGCGTCGTCGCCGGCGAGGATGTTCTGGGCGATGGAGCCCCCGTGCAGATCGGCGACCTCCAGCCGCGCCTGAATCTCGTGGGCGCGCACCAGCACCTCGCGGGGCACGCCGGCCAGCCGGGCCACGTGCACGCCGAAGGACTTGTCGGCGCCGCCGCGGACAATCCGGCGCAGGAAGATGACCTCCTCGCCGTGCTCGCGGACGGAGGAGCAGTAGTTCTTGACGCCCTCCAGCCGGCCCTCCAGCTCGGACAGCTCATGGTAATGGGTGGCGAAGAGCGTTTTTGCGCCGCACTTCTCCCGGTCGCACAGGTACTCGACCACGGCCCAGGCGATGGCAAGGCCGTCAAAGGTGCTGGTGCCCCGGCCGATCTCGTCCAGAATGACGAGGGAGCGGGATGTGGCGCTGCGCAGGATGTGGGCGGTCTCGGTCATCTCGACCATGAAGGTGCTCTGCCCGCTGGCCAGGTCGTCCGAGGCGCCGACGCGGGTGAAGATGCGGTCCACCAGCGGGATCACGGCCGAGGCCGCCGGCACAAAGCAGCCGATGTGGGCCATCAGCACGATCAGGGCCACCTGCCGCATATAGGTGCTCTTGCCGGCCATGTTGGGGCCTGTGATGATGAGCATGCGGTCGTCACCGTTGTTCATCAGGCAGTCGTTGGGCACAAAGCCCTCCTCCTGCACGGTCTGCTCCACGACGGGATGGCGGCCCTCCCGGATGTCCAGGGTGCCGTCCTCCGTCATCTGCGGGCGGACGTAATGGCAGCTGACCGCGGTCTGAGCAAAGGAGAGCAGGGCATCCAGCTCCTTGAGCGCGGACGCGGTGCGCTGGATGCGGGCGATCTCCCCGGCGATGCGGTCGCGAATCTCGCCGAAGAGCTGCAGCTCCAGCCGCACCGCCTGCTCCTGCGCGCCGATGATCTTCTGCTCCATCTCCTTGAGCTCGGGGGTGACGTAGCGCTCCGCGTTGGCCATCGTCTGGCGGCGGGTGTAGCGGTCGGGCACCATGCTCAGGTAGGATTTGGTCACCTCGATGTAATAGCCGAACACACGGTTGAACTGCACGCGCAGGTTCTTGATGCCGGTGGCCTCCCGCTCGCGGGCCTCCAGCTGCACGATCCACTGCCGGCCGTGGGCGGCGGCGTCGCGGTATTCGTCCAGCAGGGCGGAATAGCCCGGCGCGATGATGCCGCCGTCGGTGATGACGATGGGCGCGTCCGGGTGAATGGCCTTCTCCAGCAGGGCGCGCAGGTCGTCCATGGGATCCAGCCGCCCGCGCAGCTCCCGCACGGCCTCGCACTTCGCATCGGAGAGCAGGGCGGCGATGTCCGGCACCCGTCCCAGCGAGTGGCTCAGCGCCAGGCAGTCCCGGGCGTTCAGGCTCCGGTAGGACACCTTGCTCAGCAGCCGCTCCATGTCGTAGACCTCGCGCAGGTTCTCCGCCAGCGTCATGGTCAGCACGTGCTGCTGCGCGAACTCCTCCACCGCGTCCAGGCGGCGGTTGATGTCCTGGAGCCGGAGCAGCGGCTGCTCCACCCAGCTGCGCAGCAGGCGGCTGCCCATTGCGGTGGAGGTCCGGTCCAGCAGGCCCAGCAGGGAACCCTTGCGGGCGCGGCTGCGGTAGCTCTCGGTCAACTCCAGGTTGCGCCGGGTGTTCTGATCCAGCAGCATATGCGTCTCGCCCTGGTCGATCCTGAGGCCCGTGATGTGCTCCAGCGCGTTGAGCTGTGTCTCCTCCAGATAGCGCATCAGCGCGCCGCTGGCGCAGGCCGCGGTCCGGTGCTCGTCGTCCAGGCCGAGGGGCTGCAGGCTGCTCAGGTGAAAATGCCGCTGCAGCAGCTCCGCCGCCCCGGCGTACTGATACCAGCCGGCCGGCTTTTCGGCGGCGGTTTCCGGCTCCCGGCCCAAGGCGGCGCGCAGGCGCACCAGGTCGTTGGAGATGGTCTCGCTGGGATGGATGCGGGCGATCATATCGCCCAGCCGGGGCAGATCGTCGCCGCCCACCTCCCGGGCGAACCATTCGCCGGTGGACACATCCGCCCAGGACAGCCCCGCCCGGCTTGGCTGAAAGCACACGGACAGCAGGTAACGGTTGCTGTGCTCATCCAGCATGGCGGGATCGTTCACCGTGCCGGGCGTGTAGACGCGGATGACGCCCCTGTCCACCAGCCCCTTGGCCTGGGCCGGATCCTCCAGCTGCTCGCACAGGGCCACCTTGTAGCCTTTCTCGATGAGCCGCTGCACATAGCCCTGCACCGCGTGGTGGGGCACGCCGCACATCGGGGCCCGGGTTTCCAGCCCGCAGTCGCGGCCCGTCAGGGTCAGCTCCAGCTCCCGTGAGGCCGTCACCGCGTCGTCAAAGAACATCTCGTAAAAGTCGCCCAGCCGGTAAAACAGCAGGCAGTCCGGATACTTTTCCTTCAGGCTCAGGTAGTGCTGCATCATCGGTGTCAGCGCAGCCATGTCCCTGCCCCCTTTGCTCATGATTTCCTGCTGCAGCCCGCACAGCCGGCGCAGCCGCCGCTGCCCGAAGGCGCCTCGCCCTCGCGGCCCGCGCCGACCTCCTCCAGCAGCACCTGGTTGACGCTCTCCAGCATGTCGTCAAAGTTCTGCCGGCACGTCCGCAGCCGGCGGATCAGATCATTGTCATCCACCTCGCGCTGCAGGGCCTGGAATGCCCGGAGCTGTGCGGCGGCGTCCGGGGCGGCCTCCCGCAGGGCCTGCCGGGCCGCGCGGCCGGTCTCCTCCCAGCGCGCGAGCAGGCCGCTGGCCTCCGGGTCGGCGTCCACCGCGGCGCGGGCGGCCTTCAGGGCGCTGTATACGTCGCTGGCGGCGATAGCCTCGGCCAGCTCCTGCGCCTTGCGCATCACCTGAATCATTCGCGTCCGCCTCCGTCCAGCCGCTCCGCGGTCAGCGTGTTGTTCTTGAGGCCCGTCACCCGCACCGGAATGATGCGGCCGATGTCCGCCGCGCCGCCGGGCAGGGTGATGGACAGGCCGTGCCGTCCCTTGCCGGAGACAGCCTCCGCGCTGCGGCGGGACAGGTTCTCCACGAGAACCTCCTCCTCCGCGCCGAGGAAGCGCCGCATCCGCTGCTGCTGGCACTCGTCCTGCACCCGGATCAGCCGCTCGATGCGCTCCGTGGCGACGGCCGGGTCGATCTGGCCGGGCATTTTCGCCGCGGGCGTCCCGACGCGCGGGGAATAGATGAAAGTAAAGACCGAATCGTAGCCGACCTCCCGCACGAGGGACAGCGTGTCCCCGAACTGCTCCTCCGTCTCCCCCGGGAAGGCGACGATGATGTCCGTGGTCAGGCCGATGCCCGGCACCGCGGCGCGCAGGGCCCGCACCCGGTCGAGGTAGCGGGCGCGGTCGTAGTGGCGGTTCATGCGGCGGAGAATCTCATCGGAGCCGGACTGCACCGGCAGATGAAACTGGGGCAGCACATGGCGGCTCGTCCCCATCACCTCGATCAGCCGGTCCGACAGATCCTTCGGGTGCGAGGTCATGAAGCGGATCCGCGGGATGCCCATGCCGTCCAGCTGCCGCAGCAGCTCCGCGAAATCCGGGCCGTCCCCGGCGTCGCGGCCGTAGCTGTTCACGTTCTGGCCCAGCAGCATGATCTCCTGCACCCCGCCGCGGGCCAGCTTCTCCGCCTCCCGCAGGATGTCCTCCGCCCGGCGGCTGCGCTCCCGCCCGCGCACATAGGGCACGATGCAGAAGGAGCAGAAATTGTTGCAGCCGTACATGATGTTGATGTAGGCGGACTCGGCGCGCAGGCGGCACACGGGCAGGTTCTCCGCCAGGGTGTTGCGCGCGTCGATCTCCAGCACGGTGTCCTCCGCGTGCAGCATCCGCCAGAAGAGCTCCGGGAAGCGGTACAGGTTCGCCGTGCCGAAGGCCAGGTTGACAAAGCGGTACTGCCCCAGGATGCGCTCCGCCATGCCCGGCTCCTGGATCATGCAGCCGCAGACCGCGATCTTCATGTCCGGCTTGCGCTTGCGCACCTCCTTCAGCCAGGTGACGTTGCCCAGCGCGCGGCGCTCGGCGTTGTCGCGGACGCAGCAGGTGTTGAAGATGACGAAATCGGCCGCGTCCCGCTCCACCGCCTCGGTGAGGCCCATCTCCCGCAGCATGCCGGCGATGGTCTCGCTGTCGTGGGCGTTCATCTGGCAGCCGTAGGTGACAACGAAATAGGTCTGCGGGCGATCGGCCAGGGCGCGGACATCGGCCATGTAGCGCCGCTGCTCCGCCATTTCCTCCTGGCTGACCGGCCAGACGTTCGGATTGCTCAATGCTTGCCTCCTGTATTCCGGCTCACGCCTTTGCTTCCTCGCCCTCTCGCAGGGAGCGGGCGGTGCGCTTGCGGGTCATCTCGACCAGGCCCAGGTGCGTGAAGCCATGGATCACGGTTTTGACACGGTCCGCCGCGCAGGCCTCTGCCAGGGCGTCCAGCACCCGCTGGCGGTCGCACTCCTCCTCCATGTCGATCATGTCGATGAGGATGATGCCGCCGATGTTCCGCAGCCGCAGCTGGCGGGCGATCTCCTCCGCGGCCTCCAGGTTCGTGCCGAGCTGGTTGGTGCGGGAGGAGCCGGCGGTGGACTTGGCGGTGTTCACGTCGATGACGGTGCAGGCCTCGCAGCAGTCGATGACCAGATTGCCGCCGCTGCGCAGCCATACGCGCCGCTGCCGCGCCTTGTCGCGCTGGGCGGCGATCTCCGGGGGCAGCTGCGCGTCCTCCGGCAGCACCTCCACAGGGCAGCGTCCCCGAAGCCTCTCCGCGGCGGCGGCATCGGTGGTTTTCAGCGTGCAGCAGCCCCGTGGCAGGTAGTCGTCCAGCAGCTGCTCCAGCAGGGAGCGGGGGCGGAAGACCATGGACGGGGCGTGGGCCGTCGGCGCGGCGGCGCGCACGGCGTCCGCGGAGGCCCGCAGGCGGCTGATCTCCGCGGCGATGTCCGCCTCCTCCGCGCGCAGGGCGCCGGAGCGCAGCACCAGGCCGAACTGGCCGCCGCTGAGCCGTTCGCCCAGCTGCCGCAGGCTGCGCCGCTGCGCCTCCGCCTGCACGCGGCTGCTGACGCCGATATAGCGGTTGAAGGGCATGAAGATCACATACTCGCCGCAGAAGGTGATGTCGCGGGTCAGGTAGGCGCCCTTCTCCCCGCGGGCCTCGCGCTTGACCTGCACCAGCACCCGGTCGCCGTCCCGCAGCGGACTCTGCTGAAAGCTCTTGCTGCTCTCCGCGAAGGGAAGGAATCCGTTCTTCTCCTGGCCGATGTCCACAAAGGCCGCGCTCAGCGACGGCATCACGCGCACGACGCGCCCCAGCCAGACCGCCTCGCTCAGGCCGCTCTCCTCCGTGTCGGTCAGGTATTCGCACAGTGTGCCGTCCTCGGTGACGGCGATCTCCCGCCCGACGGCCGTGATCTCACGCATGGTACAGCGCCTCCAGCGGCCGCAGCTCCCCGGCCTCGTCCCGGCCCAGCAGGCCCTTGCGGACGATGCGGCAGCACGGCTTTTCGATCCCCGCGGCGGCGGACAAGGCGTTCAGCAGCATGTCCGGCTTGCAGGCCTCCCGCTCGGAGAGGGTCAGCACGGCGTGCATGGTGCCGTCCTCCACGCGCAGGGAGAGGATCAGCGGGCGGATGTCGCAGGGCTTCACGCCGCTCTTCGTCTTGCGGTCGGTGATGATCTCCGCCTGGGCCAGCATTCCCGGCAGGGCGGCGAGCAGGGCGTCGGCGCGCTCCAGCGGGGTGATTTCATATTCGGCGGCCTGCACCGCGGCCATCAGCGCGGGGGCCTTGTCGGGCATGGGCCAGGCGGCGATCACCGGCATCTCCGGCGGCAGGGCGGTGCGCATGGCGGCGAGGAAGTCCTCCGGCGTCCGCTCCTCGGACAGGGTGACCTCCATCAGCTCCCGCTCCCCGATGATGCCCACGGACAGCGGCGAGGCGAAGGTCAGCAGCATGTGCGGGTTGAAGCCGTTGCTGTAGCTGACCGGTACGCCGGAGCGGCGAAGGGCGCGCTGCATGGCCCGCATGATGTCCAGATGGCCGATGTGCCGCAGCCGCTCGGTCTTCTCAAACAGCACCAGCATTCGCATAGCTGCACACTCCCTTCCACCGCTGCAGTCCGCAGCCGTTGCAGCCCTCGCGGCAGTCCCGCGTGGTGATGGCCGCCTGGGCCTTCTCCCACTCATGCCAGAGGAAGGCGCGGGTCACGCCGCTGTCGATGACCTCCCAGGGCAGCAGCTCGTCCTTCCCGCGGCGGCGGTGGGCGTACCAGGCCGGATCCAGCCCGCACTCGGCGAAGGCCTCCATCCACGTGTCGTATTTGAACAGTTCCGTCCAGCCGTCCAGCATGCAGCCCTTCTCCCAGGCGCGCAGCAGCACGGCGCCCAGCCGGCGGTCGCCCCGGGCGAAGCAGGCCTCGAGGCGGCTCAGGCTGCTCTCGTGGTAATTGAAGGTGACGCCCTTCACACCGCGGAACTTCTCCCGCAGGTAGGCCTGCTTCTCCAGCAGGGTCTCCCGGGTGTCCTGGGGCTCCCACTGGAAGGGGGTCACCGGCTTGGGCACGAAGCTGGACGCGCTGACCGTGACGCGCAGGCCCTTGGCGCGCTTGTCCCGCGGCACGGAGAAATAGCAGGCGACCACCTTGCGCGCCAGGTCGACGATGCCGTCCAGGTCCTCATAGGTCTCCGTCGGCAGGCCGATCATGAAATACAGCTTCACGCTGCTCCAGCCGCCCTGAAAGGCGTCGGTGACCTTGCCGATCAGGTCCTCCTCGGTGACGCCCTTGTTGATGACGTCCCGCAGGCGCTGGGTGCCGGCCTCCGGGGCGAAGGTCAGGCTGGTCTTGCGCTCCTTCTGGGTCTCCTCCAGCGACTCCTTCAGCACGCTGTCCAGCCGCAGGGAGGGCAGCGAGATGGAGACGCGCTCCTGCTTCAGCCGCTTCATCAGCGCGCGGATCAGCTCGGCCAGGCAGGTGTAGTCGCCGCTGGACAGGCTGGACAGGCTCATCTCCTCGTAGCCGGTGGCCTTCTCCAGCGAGGCGGCCAGCTGCACCAGGCGGTCGAGGGAGCGCTCCCGCACGGGGCGGTAGAGCATGCCGGCCTGGCAGAAGCGGCAGCCGCGGGTGCAGCCGCGCATGATCTCCAGCATGATGCGGTCGTGGACGATCTCCGTGTACGGCACGGGAATCTCCGTGGGATAGTAGGCGTTGTCCAGATCGGTGACGACGCACTTGGCCACGCGCGCCGGGGCGGCGGGATCGTTCGGCGTGATGGCCGCCACGGTGCCGTCCTCATGATAGGTGACGTCATACAGGGCGGGCACGTAGACGCCGCGAATCCTCGCCAGCGCGCGCAGGCACTCGGCGCGCGGGGCCCCGCTGCGCTTCCACGCGCGCACGGCGTCCACCACCTCCAGCGTGACCTCCTCGCCGTCGCCGATCATGAAGGCGTCGATGAAGTCGCACAGGGGCTCCGGGTTGAAGGCGCAGGGCCCGCCCGCCACGACGATGGGCTCGTCCCGCTCCCGGTCGCAGCTGCGCAGGTGCACGCGGCCCAGATCCATCATCGCCAGGATGTTGGTATAGCTCATCTCGTACTGCAGGGTGAAGCCGATCATGTCAAAGTCGCACAGGGCGCGGCGGCTCTCGGTGGAGAACAGCGGAATGTCCTCCTCCCGCATCAGCGCGAGCATGTCGGTCCACGGCATAAAAAAGCGCTCACACACGCTGTCCGCCTGCGCGTTGACCAGCCCGTAGAGGATCTTCATGCCCAGGTGGGACATGCCGACCTCGTAGGTGTCCGGGAAACAGAAGCCATAGTGAAAGGACACGCTGTCCCAGTCCTTGTGGACGGCGTTCATCTCGCCGCCGGTGTAGCGCGGCGCCTTCTGCACCCGCTCCAGCAGGCGCTCGATGCGGCTGGAATCATTCTCCAATGCGATACCTCCCCGCGCGCGTCCATGACAGACCGCGCCAAATATAAATTTACCATTTTCCGCGGAAATGGTCAACTGAAAAATGCGCAGCGCAGACGGGGCTTCAGGGAAGCAATCGGGAGCGGCAGGCCGGCAGGGGTCAGGCTCATCGGATCAGGCCTGTTTCGGGAAGGCCAGCCGGAATCGCCCCACGAAAAAGCCCGGCAGGAGACTGCTCCCCTGCCGGGCGTGCCGGAGTTACTCGGCGGTGCCGTAGACGCTGTAGAACACGGCCATCGCGTCGTCATAGTACTGACGGCCGGCGGTGTTCAGGGTGTCGGTGTAGTCGTAGGGATCGATCGCACCGGCGGAAATCGCGGCCTCGATGCCGGTGTTGCCGGCATAGTCAGAGCCGTGATAGTAGTCGGTGATGAAGGTGTTGAAGCCGGGGATCGTGCGGCCGCCGAAGGTCACGGGGTTTTCGATGGCGGCGAAGAAGCCGGCCCAGTCATCCCAGTACACATTGCCGTTGGCGTCGGTCAGGGCGGGCATGATCGCGGCCATCGCGGCGTTGACTTCCTCGTCCTGGATCATGGGCAGGGAGCCCGGCACGCGGTAGATGGGATTGCCCGCTTCGTTGGTCAGGATCGGGTACTGCTGCGCGCGCACCAGCCAGCCATCCTTGCCCCAGGTCATGAACTTGGCGACCTCATAGGCCTCGCGGGGATGCTCGCAGGTGGGAGACAGGGAGACCATGTCCAGCCAGGAGAACTGGCCGCCGTTTTCCGTGTCCTCGCCAATGGGGGAATTGTAGGGAACCATCTTCAAGCCGCGCTCCAGGGCAGCGGGCTGGGTGTAGATGTTGTTCAGGGTCCAGTAGGCGTCCATCTGGATGGCGATGTGACCGGACTCGCCGGGCCACAGGTCGTCCGGCACCACGGCCAGATAGGCGTCGGAGCCCTGGATGGCCTGATAGCCCAGACGGGCATATTCGAACTGCTTCTCAACCATCTCGACCCAGCCGGACTCGAAGTGGTAGTCCTCGCCGTCCCAGCCGAACTCGCCGGTGACGTTGTCCGTCAGGGCGATGGGGCCCAGGGTGACGGGGCCCATGAAGTAGTTGTAGGACCAGATGCCCTGAGAGGCGTCGGTCATGGTCTCAATCAGGTTCAGCAGGTCTTCCCAGTGCCAGTCCTGAGCGGGCATTTCGCGGTTCAGCTTCTCGAACACAGCCTGATCCAGGTAGATGATCGCGGGCAGGTTCTCGCCGGCCATGAAGTAGCAGCGCTTGCCGTCCACATAGCCCACGCGGCGCAGGGAGGGATACAGCTTGGTCTGGGCTTCCTCATCGTTCTCGATGTAGGGGGTGATGTCCAGCATCATCTTGTTGGCCAGCAGGGGATCCAGGTCCAACCAGAAGTAGACGTCCGGCAGGTTGTTTTCCGCCGCCAGGTTGATCAGCGTGCCCGTGCAGTCCGCCGTGGTGGTCTGGATGATTTCCACGGTGATGTTGGGATGCAGCTCATGGAAGGCGTCCGCCAGCGCCTGGGTCAGCTCGAAGTCGTCCCAGGTCATGAAGGTGATGGTGATCTCGTCGGTCGTGTTCAGCTCGGGCATCCCGGCTGTCTCGGCCGCGGCGAAGGAGCAGATGGACAGCGCCATCGCCAGAGTGAGGATCAGGGACAGGATCTTGCGCATGATGGGTTCCTCCTTTTCATATTGATCAAAGGAATCTTCCTTTGATTTCTCATCACTCGCCGGTGATGCCGGCGCGGTCGACGCTCTCCACGAAGCGCTTCTGCAGGAAGAAGTACATAATCATCAGCGGGGCGATGGAGAGCATGGTGCCCGCCATGCGGATGGCGTCGTTCAGCTTGTTGGTGGATGTGACGGAGGAGGCGCGCGCGTCGAAGGTTGAGTTGTACGAATCCTCGAAGCGCTGCAGCTCCAGCATCAGCGTGGTCAGGCCCGTGCTGCGCGTCGTGCCGTAGCCCAGGTACATGCGCACCAGGTAGGTCTCATTCCAGTACCACACGAAAGAGAACAGCGTCACCACCACGATGGCCGCGGCGGAGAGCGGGATGGCGATGCCGAAGTAGGCCTTCAGGTGGCCTGCGCCGTCGATCTCCGCGGCCTCCACCAGGGATTGCGGAATCTGGCGGTGGAAGTTGAAGAAGATCAGGATGCACAGCACGCTCTTGAAGCCCTGGCCCAGAATCGCCGTCAGCAGGAAGGGCCGGATCGAGCCGTCCACCAGCTTCAGCCGGGAGAACAGCAGGTAGTTCGGCAGGGCGGTGGTCTGGGTCGGCAGCAGGAAGGACAGGATCAGCACGCCCATCCAGAACTTCTTCAGCGGGAAGTTGTACCGCGCCAGGCCGTAGCCCACCATGGAGCAGATGAACACCTGGCACAGGGTCGGCACGGCGGCCAGGTACAGGTTCTTCGCCAGCGAATTCCAGTAGTCCATCGTGGCGATGGCGTCGCTGTAATTCTTCAGCGTCACCGTGGAGGGAATCCACTTGGCCGAGGCGTCCAGCAGATCGCTCTTCTCCATGAAGGAGCGGGACAGCATGTACAGAATCGGGTACATGTAGATGAAGGCGATGGTGATCAGCAGGACATAGACCACAATGCTCATCAGCACGCCGCGCTTCTCGGTGGAGCCGAGCATCAGCTTCCGGAAGCGGTCGCGGCGGGCCTCGCGCGTTTCAGCCGTTTTCGCTTTCATTTCGCTGCCCTCCCCTCACGGCGCTGCCGCTGCCGGCGATGGCGGGCGTTCTTCGCCTGCAGCTTCGCCAGCGTCTTGGCGGCTTCCACATCGCGGCGGTAGACGGCTTCATCCTGATGCTTCGGCTCCTTCTCCCGCAGCAGCAGGAAGGCAATCAGCAGGATCACGCCGACGATCAGCGTGTAGATCCAGCTCATGGCCGCGCCGTAGGAATAGCCCTTGGTCGCCGCATAGGTCACAGAGTAGATGAGTTCGATGATCTCGTTGGTGCCGCCGGTGGCCAGGGTGACGATCGTGTAGATCGAGTTCAGCAGGATCATCGGGCGCACCGTCGGCAGGGTGATCTTCCAGAAGGATTCCCAGCCCGAGGCGCCGTCGATCTTCGCGGCCTCATAGAGCGTGGAGGGCACCTTCTGCAGTCCGGCGAGGAAGATCAGGATCTGGATGCCGGAGTTCCACAGGATCAGGATCAGCTGGGAGAACAGGTTGTTGATCGGCTCATAGATGAATTCCGGCAATCCGGAGAGCACCGTCAGCAGCGTGTTCTGGCTGACCATGGGCACGGAGGCGACGCCCTGGGCGGTCAGCTGGCTCATCACCGGGCCCGTCGCGATGATCACCGGCAGGAAGAAGATCATGCGGAAGAAGGACCGCGCGCGGATCTTCGAATTCAGCAACAGGGCGATGATCAGCGAGAAGGCGATGATGATGGGCAGCTGCAGCACCAGGCCGATGGCGAAGTTGGCCAGCGTCACCGGGAAGTTGATCTCCTTGACGAAGACCGAGGCGAAGTTGTCGAAGGGGTTGGCCAGCGGCTGCAGCTGGATGCCGCCGGAGAGCAGCAGGTTGTAGAAGGAGAACTGCAGCGACTGCACCATGGCGTAGAGGAAGAAGATGCTCACACCCACCACCCAGGGAAGGATGAACAAATATCCCCATCCCCATTCCTTCAGCCGGCGTTTCGTCAGCTTCGGCCTGTAGGTCGTTTTCTTTGCCATCTCACTCCACCACCTTATACGAGAGCGCGTCCAGCGCGACGCCGTCCATCTCCGCCGCCGTCTCGCCGAAGTTCACGTACACCACCGTGCCGCCGGACCAGGTGACCTTCGTCACGTCGCCGTTCATCTGATGGTTCACGATGCTCTGGCCGTCGGTCAGCCGGTGCACCTCCGCCAGATCGCGGTACCAGGTGAGGATGGTGTCCCGGTACAGCTCGAAGCTGGAGGAGTAAATGTCGCTGGAGTTGGTGTTCTGCAGCTTGATGGGATCCTCCATCGTCAGCAGGAAGCAGGGGCGGGTGCCCTGTTCCACCAGCTGCAGGAAGAAGTGGCGCGTGTTCGCCTGGAAGTTGACATACTCGGCGTAGGCCGGCATCCTGCCCGACAGGGCGATGGCCAGCAGCGGCACCTCGCGGTCGGTATACGTGTAGGAGGAGCCGGCGACCGGCACATCGGAGATGGCGTGCGCCTCCGGCCACAGGTAGGCGTTGGGCGCCTGGAGCGTGGTGCGCACCTGGGAAGCGGCGGTCTGCACCAGCTCCCGGTAGATGCCCATCAGCACGCTCGAATCCTGATACCTGCTCTTGTAGTAGTAGTCGCTCATCAGGCTGGTGATGCCCTTCAGGGACACGCCGGCCCCGGCCTTTGCCATGGCGGGCAGGGTGTTCCGGGCGATCTCCAGGGAGCGATCGGGCGTCAGATACTGCATCGTGCTGTAGACGCTGCCGAAGGTGCCGCGGCTCCAGGTTTCGGAGGTGATCTTCTTGAAGGCGGAATAGGTCAGCGCCGGGTGCGTCTCCGGGTTCATGGAGAGGAAGTCCGCCTCCAGGGCCAGGTCATAGCCCAGCTCGCCGGCCTTGCGGATCATGCTGTCCATGCCGGACACGCCGCCGATGCCGCCCGCCGGATTGTAGCCGTCCGTGGGAAGGCCGCCGGTCAGGCCGCCCTCCTGCCAGCCCCGCCAGACCACGGAGGCCCGTTCCAGGCCGCCCTCGTGCAGGCTGTCCAGCATCTCCTCCGCCTGCCGGGTGCTGGTCATGACCACGTCCGTCTTGCCGAGGACGAAGTTTTCCCGCTCCAGGCCGACCAGATCCAGCTCCAGGTCGAAGGCCCGGCCGGAATCGGCATTGGCGAAGAAGTTCATGCGGTCCATGTAGTCCCGCCAGGCCACGGCCAGCCCCGCGTAGGTGGCGTCCGCCCCGTCCGCGAGGAGGAAGTGCTGGCGGATGTCAAAGCTCCGGGCGTGCTCCGTGCGCATGCTGATCGTGCCCGAGGAGGGGCCGGTCGGCTGCTGGTAGACGCGGCGGTACAGGTAGTGGGCCGCCACCCAGTCAAAACCGGTGCGCACGCCGTTGGGATAGCAGCAGATGCGGGCCGCGCAGTCGCCGCTCTCGATGACGCCGAGGAAGCCAAGCTGATCCTCGGTGTGCACCATGCCGAACACCGGAATGATGATGGGCTCGGTGCCGACCATCCAGCGGGAGTTCACCGTGTCCTCCACGCCGATGTTCGTGCCGTAGACCGGCCGGTCAAAGGGCGAGGTGAAGCGGCCTTCGTTGTTCTCCAGATTGACCAGGGCGCCCTGGCCGTCCGGAATGATCATGTAGCCCTTGTCCTGGCCCAGGTAGCTGCTGCCGAGGAAGGGGTAGAGGTAGAAGCCGGCCAGGGTGTACTTCTCATTTTCCTCCACGACGCTGCTCTGGGGCAGGGTCAGGTTCAGGCCCCACTCGTCCAGCGTCACGGTCAGCTTCCAGGAGATGCCGATGTCGGGGAAGCGCACCGCCGCGGTGAAGCCGCCCTCCTCGGGCGTGATCTCCACCTCGTGCGCGTTGTTGAGGAAGTCCGCCTGCGTGGTCGTGGACTTGACATCCTCGATGTATTCCATCACCACGCCGCTGGAGTAGAAGCCCTTCCAGGCCGCGTTGTCCTTGAGCTCCGCCGTGTTCTGCGCGGTGGAGTAGAGCAGCTTGCCGCTCGCCCGGCTCTCCAGAATGATGGCCAGGGTGTCCGCGTGCAGGTAGAGATTGAAGCGGCTGGATTCCGCCATTTTCTCGTAGCCTTCGGGGATGGCCGGGGTCTCCTGCGCCGCCGCCGGGAAGGTGACGCCGCACAGCAGCAGCGCCAGCGTGAGCAGCAGCGCGGTCAGCTTACACCTGCCTGACAAAGCGATACACCACCTCTCCATAGATCGAGGACACGAAATCGATGATCTGCGAAATCAGCACATAGAGCACGAAGAGCAGGGCCACCGCAATCAGCACCGTGAACAGCGTCAGCACGATGATCCACAGGGTCTTGCGGAAGGTGTAGTCGTTCAGGTACATGAGGGCCAGCACGATCAGCACCGCCGTCCAGCCGTAGGCCACCACATCCAGCACGGAGATGAAGAATTCCTCGTTGAAGGTGAGCACGTTGGTCAGCACCAGGCGGATCGGCCAGAGGATCAGCATCGGCGCCAGCGCGAAGGCGCAGCCGATGCTGATGTCCTTGTAGCTGGCCTCGCCGTCGTTGATCGTGCACACGAGGTAGCAGCAGGTGACCAGCAACAGGAAGGCGCCGAACACCATCACCGCGTCCCGCAGCAGTTCAAACTTGCCCTGCTGCACCGTCGAGAACAGGAAGCCGGAGAAGTACTTCACCAGCACATAGAGGATGAAGAAGAGGCCCACGACGACGCAGGCCGCCGGGATGGACGCCCGCTTCTCGCGCTTGATGCCGTAGCAGGCGTCGTAGGGATTGCGGAGCATCATGAAGCACCAGCCCACGTGGCTCAGCTGGGGCACACTGCCCACCCGCTGCAGCGCCGCGCCCGCCGGATTCAGGAAGCCGGTGCGGCGGTTGATTGCCTTGAGCACGCCGATAACCACGGCCAGCACCACGATCGCGATCAGGATCGTCGCCAGGTTGCGGTGCAGCCAGTCCGAGCGCAGCTCCCAGAAGGAATCCGAGTAGCCGGCGCGGTTGCCGCCGTTGCGGAAGGAAGTCAGCGCTTCGCCGAATTCGCCCTCCCGGTAGAGCGCCTCGCCCAGGCCGGTGGACGCGTAGGTGAAGAGGCTGTTCATCCGCAGCACTTCCGTCCAGGGCCGCTTGGACTCGGCGTACTTGCCGTCCTGGAACAGGGTGAAGGCCTCGTGCACCAGGTCTGTGAACTCCGTCGGCCGCAGCACCTGCACGCTGCCCAGCACCTCGTCCAGAATGTAGATGGTGTAATCATCCGACACGACCAGGCCCGTCACAGACTTGAAGGTGCCGATCCGCTGGTCGCCGTTGTCGAAGGCGCCGAACTCGAAGAGCAGGTTGCCCTCGGAGGTGTACTCCAGAATGTAGCCGGAGGCGCTGGCCGTGAAGATGGAGCCGGAGGCATTCACCGCCACGGCGGTCAGCTGATCGACGGTCCAGTCCACGGTGATCGTGTTCTTGCCGGCCACGTTCAGGCGGCGCAGGGACCTGTTGTCGCTGGACTGGGACACGGTGTAGACCATGCCCTTCTCGTCAATGCACAGGTTCTTCACCGAGGTCGGCACGATGTCCGCCATGGTGGCGAGCTGCTCCTCGGAGAGCACGGCCTTCTTGATGGCCGTCAGCCAGTTGACCGTGGAGGTGTTCGCGCCGTAGTAGCCGAGGAACTCGCCCTCGCCGTTCGGGGAGATCTGAATGATGCCGTTGGTGTTGCCCGTGGAGGCGATGTACAGGTTGCCGCGCTTGTCCAGCACCAGCTTGGTCGGCTTGAAGGGGGACGTCTCGCCGAAGAGCGGGTGGGTGGGGCGCTCGTAGGTGCGGATGACGGCGCCGTCGGGCCCGAACACCACGACCTGACGGCCGTTGTTGTCCGCGACGTAGACGTTCAGGCTGTCATCCACGAAGACGCCTTCGGGGCTCTTGAGGGTCTTCTTGTCGCCGATCGTCTTCACGTAGTCGCCGGCCGTCGTAACCACGAGGATGCGCTTGTTGCCGGTGTCGGCGATGTAGAGATTGCCGTCCGGGCCCATGCGCATGTCGGCCGGGGTCTTCAGCGTTTCCTCGCCGAAGCGGGTCATCGCGCGCACCGGCTCATAGGCCGTCTGTGTCTGCACCAGATCCTCGTCCACGCCGAGGGTGAAGGTACGGTACGGCACCGCCGCCTGCGCCGTGCCCAGCTGCAGAACCAGCAGCACTGCGGCGAGCAGCGGCAGCCATTGCCTTTTCCATTTCTGTTTCATGCTGCCCCTCCTCACTTCATGCCGCTGTAGGCCATGGTGTTCATCACAGAGGACTGCATGATGATGAAGAGCACCAGGTTGGGGATAAACATGATGAGGGCGGCGGCCGCGGCCATGCCCTGGCCCTGCACCGTGCCCACCGCGGTCAGCGTGTTCATGTAGAACGGCAGCGTGCGGATGCCCTCGGCGGAGGTGAACAGGCTGGAGGTCTCGGTATTGGTCCATACGGCCTGGAACGCGAGGATGGCGCCGGTGGCGATGGCCGGCTTGGTCAGCGGCATCACGACCTTGCGGTAGATGGTCCAGGCGCTGGCGCCCTCCAGCTGCGCCGCCTCCAGCAGGGAGTCCGGCACCTGATCGATGAACTGCTTGATCAGGAACAGGCACACCGGCATGGCCACCAGCGGCAGGATGTGCGCCCAGTAGGTGTCCAGGATGCCGATGGTGTTGATGGTCAGGTAGCGCGGAATCGTCACGGCGGTGGCCACGAACATCAGCGCCAGGTTGTTGACCTCAAAGATCGGCCCCTTGAGGCGGAACTTCATCTTGCTGAGGGCGAAGCCGGCCATCGTGGAGATCAGGATGGACAGCACGACCACCGCCACGCAGACGATCAGCGAGTTGAAGATGTAGCGGGAAATCGGGATGGTGGAGCCCGCCGTCGTCTTGAACAGATTGCAGAAGTTGTCCAGCGACGGGTGGGTCACGAAGAAGCGCGGCGGAAAAGCGAAGAGCTCATCCATCGGCTTGAAGGCGTGGTTGATGATGTAGACGATCGGCGCGCCCATGAAGACCGCGATCGGGATCAGGTACAGGTACAGCGGGATCTGGTTCCGGTGAAACTTCTTCGGGTTGACCTTGGTGCCTCCGACAGCCATCTGTGCCCTCCTCCTTTCACTCGTCTTTCGATGCAAACAGTTTGTTGGCCACAAACGAGAACGCGTAGATCAGCGCCAGCAGCCCGACGGAGACCGCCGCTGCGTAGCCCATCTCGTAGCGGGTGAAGCCGTAGTCCTCGATGTGGTTCACCATCAGCTGGGCTGCGTACTGGGGCGTCGGGTTGGAGCCGGTCAGCATCACGCCGATGTTGCCGGACTGGAAAGCGCCCACCACCGCCATCACGGCGCCGAAGAGCATCTGCGGCTTCATCGCGGGGATGGTGATGTAGCAGACCTCCTGCAGGCGGGTGCGCACACCGTCGATGGCCGCGGCCTCGTACAGCTCGGGGCTGACGTTCAGCAGGCCCGCCAGCATGGCCAGGAAGCCCACGCCCATGGACGACCACAGCGCCACAATGATGACGATCGGCAGGATGTAATCCGTGTTCAGCATCCACACGATCGGCTCCGTGATCACGCCCAGCTGGGTCAGCACATAGTTGGCAATGCCGCTCTGGTCGCCGAGGAACACCACGCGCCACATGACCGTCATCGCCACGCCCATCGTCATGGACGGAGAGTAGATGATCAGCGCCAGGATCGTGCGGGGCAGCTTGGGCAGCTGCGACAGCGACCAGGCCAGGAAGAACGCCAGGATGTACCCCACCGGCCCCACGATGATGGCGAACAGCACTGTGTTCGGCAGGACGTACTGCAGGAAGATCGTGTCCTGGGTCAGCAGGTTGATGTAGTTCGTCAGGCCGACGAACTGCGGCGTCTGCACCGCATTGTAGTTGGTGAAGCTCAGGCCGATGGCCATCACCGTCGGCACGATGATGAACACGGTGAACAGCACCAGGTAAGGCGCCAGGAAGAGATAGGGGGTGCTCTTCTTCGTTCTCACTCTTCAGCCGCCTCCTCTGCCTCCGGGTGACGCTGCCGCCAGGCCTCGATGGCCTCCTCCACCACAGCCGCATCCGGTGTGGGGAACTCGCGCAGCATCACGCCGTCTTTGTAGTAGCCGAACTCTTCCAGCTTGCGGTAGGTCTCACGGTCGATGCGCTTCACCGCGGTGTCCAGCGCGCGGCGCGCGTCGGTGCCGTCCACCACCACGGAGATGAACGCGTTGGACAGCTCGCGCTCCAGCATGTAGGTGCCCAGCACCCACGGGGCCTCGGTCATCCAGGCCATCTGCTGGAGGATGACCTTCTTGTGGCTGCTCTTGATGGGCAGCTCGGCGAAGGCGTCCCGGTTCGCGGTGGGCCAGATGTACTCGGAGCCGTAGGTGGACTGCAGCAGGCTGCCGAACTCGCCCTGCACCTCGGCGGAGGACCACCACTTGAGGAAGGTCCAGGCCTCGTCGGGCATGTCGGTCTGGGACAGGATGGCCATGGTTTCCGCGCCGCCGGTGGTCCAGCGGGACACGGTGCCGTCCTCCTGGGTGAGGCCGGGGAACAGCGAGATGTCCCACAGGCCGTCCAGCTCCGGCGCGGCATTGAGCAGCAGGTTGTACGACGCCAGATCCGCGATGCCGATGGGCAGGGTGCCGTCGCGGAACTGCTGATAGAAGCCGGGCGAAGGCACGTCCGTGGGCAGGTTGTAGATGGTGAACAGCTCCGTCAGCTCGCGGAAGCCCTTCAGCGATGCGTCCGAATCCAGCATCGTCTCGCCGATGGTCTCGCCGTAGATGGAGCCGCCGGACTGCAGGATCAGCGGCAGCGTGCCCGGGAAGACCTTCATGCCGCCCATGCCCGCAGTCGGGAAGTAGAAGTTCATGTTGCGCCGCTGCAGCTCCGGCAGGATCAGCCGGACCTCATCCATGCTGTCCGGGATGTCGATGTGCAGCGCTTCCATAATATCCTTGCGGTAGAACATCACCCAGAAGTTGACCGTCTCCGGCATGG
>CAMNHF010000030.1 GCA_946538975.1 uncultured Clostridia bacterium
GCAGCCGCGGGAGAGGTCATTGACCGGCTTGGCCAGACCCTGGATGATCGGGCCGATCGCCTTCGCGCCCGCCAGACGCTGCACCAGCTTGTAGCCGATGTTGCCCGCGCCCAGGTTGGGGAAGATCAGCACGTTGGGCTTCTTGCCGGCGACGGGGGAACCGGGCGCCTTCAGGTTGGCGACCGCCTCGACCAGCGCGGCGTCGGCCTGCAGCTCGCCGTCCAGCAGGAGATCGGGGGCCAGCTCATGCGCCTTCGCGGTGGCTTCCTGCACGCGGGTAACCACGTCGTGCTTCGCGCTGCCCTTGGTGGAGAAGGAGAGCATCGCCACGCGGGGTTCGGCCTGGAGCAGGCTCTTGCAGGTGTTCGCGGTAGCGATGGCGATGGCCGCCAGCTCGTCCGCGTTGGGCTCGATGTTCACAGCGCAGTCGCCGAAGAGCATCACGCCGTCGTCACCGTATTCCTTCGTGGGCAGCTCCATGATGAAGCAGCTGGAGGCGGTGGAGATGCCGGGCGCCATCTTGATGATCTGCAGGGCGGGGCGCAGCACATTGCCGGTGGAGTTGATCGCGCCGGCGACCATGCCGTCCGCATCGTCCATCTTCAGCATCATCGTGGCGAAATACAGGGTGTTGTGATAGACCAGGTCGCGGGCCTGCTCAATGGTCATGCCCTTCTTCTGGCGCAGCTCGCACAGCTTCTGCGCATAGGCCTCGCTCTTCTCGCACTGGGCCGGGTCCACAATCGCGACGCCGCTCAGGTCGGTGCCGGTCTGCGCGGCCACAGCCTGAATCTTCTCCGGTACGCCGATCAGCGTGATCTTCGCCAGTCCCTCCGCCACAATCTTCGCGGCGGCCTGGACGGTACGGGGCTCGTCGCCCTCCGCCAGCACGATGTGCTTCAGGTTCGTCTTTGCTTTTTCCTTGATGCGATCGATCACAGACATGGTCAATCCCTCCTGCTCTCATTGTCACGCGCAACGCGTCAGCTTCATTATACAGGATTTTTCCCGGAAAGAAAAGGGCTATCCGCGGCAAAAAAACGTCCTCACACGCCACCGGCCCCAAAACAGCGCAAAGCCCGGCCCTCCGAAGCGGAGCAGCCGGGCCGTGCATGCGCGGGGAATTACTTCTTGGACTTCTTGGCGTTGACAGCTTCCTTCATGCCCTTGCCAGGCTTGAAGGCGGGCGCCTTGGACGCCTTGATCTTCAGCTTCTCGCCGGTGCGGGGGTTGCGGCCCACGCGGGCGGTGCGGGCGCGCACCTCGAAGGTGCCGAAGCCCGGGAGCACGACCTTGCCATCGGAGACAAGGCCTTCGGTGACGGAGGCGAGCACGAAGTCCACGACGTCGTGCGCGGCCGCCTTGGTCAGCTTGCCCTCTGCTTTCGCATAGACGGCATCGATCAGTTCCTTCTTATTCATGGTATCCTTCCTTTCTCAGTTGTGGAATTGGCACAATCCGGTTTCCTGAGGCCATTATATACGGAAACTGCGCAGAATGCAAGGTTTTCGCGAAATATTCTGCAAATCCGCAAAAAAAGCGAATGTCCGGCCCTGATCCGCCCGGATTCCGTCAAAAAAGGCCGCCCGAAGGCAGCCTTATGTCATTGCGCGGGCGTCAGAATCTGCTCCAGCTTCGCCAGCAGGTCCTCCCGGCCGGTGCCGTCCTCCCCGGAGAAGCAGATCACCTCCCAGGGCTGCACCAGCAGGGCGCGGCAGATCGGGGCCAGCTGCTTCAGCCGCGCGGCCCGGGAGATCTTGTCCGCCTTGGTGGCCACCACGGTGAAGGGGATGCCCATCTGCCGGAGGAAGGTGTTCATCTGCACGTCGTCCTCCGTGGGCTCGTGGCGGATGTCCACCAGCGTCAGCACGTGGAGCAGCTCCCCGGATTCCTCGAAGTAGCGCTGCATCATCACGCCCCAGCGCTCCTGCTCCGCCTTGCTGACCTTCGCGAAGCCGTAGCCCGGCAGGTCGATCAGGTGGAAGTCGCCGTTGAGCAGGAACACGTTGATCAGCCGGGTCTTGCCGGGCGTGGCGCTGGTGCGGGCCAGCTTGTTCTGGCGGGTCAGTTTGTTGATCAGCGTGCTCTTGCCCACATTGCTCTTGCCGACCACCGCGATCTGCCGCAGGCCCCGGCCCGGGAAGTCGCCATACTCCGCCATGGAAGTGATGAACTCGGCCTGTTTGATCTCAAAGTCGGTCTTCTTCTCCGCCTTTTTGGCGTAGGGATAGGGTTTCTTGTCAGCCATTGCTCTGATCCTCATCCGCCGCGACAGGCCAGCGGGTCAGCGCCTGCGCCAGCACATCCTCGATGCAGTCCGCCGAAGCGATCCGGAAGCAGCTGAGCACGTGCGGCGGAATCTCCTCGAGATCCTTCTCGTTCTCCCGCGGGATGATCAGCGTGCGGATCCCGGCCCGGTAGGCGGCCAGCGCCTTCTCCTTCAGCCCGCCGATGGGCAGCACCCGGCCGCGCAGGGTGATCTCGCCGGTCATCGCCACATCCTGCCGCACCGGGGTGCCGGTCAGGGCGGAGACCAGCGCCGTCGTCATCGTGACGCCGGCAGAGGGGCCGTCCTTGGGCACAGCGCCCTCGGGCACGTGGATGTGAATGTCCGTCTCCCGGTAGAAGTCCTGCTTCAGCCGCAGCATCCCGGAGTGCGCGCGCACCCAGGTAAAGGCCGCCTCCGCGCTCTCCTTCATCACGCTGCCCAGCTGGCCGGTCAGCTGCAGGGTGCCCTTGCCGGTCATGGTGGCGCACTCCACCTCCAGCATCTCGCCGCCGACGGTGGTGTAGGCCAGGCCGTTCACCACGCCCACGCGGGGCTCCTTTTCCGGCATCTCGCGGGTGAAGCGCGGCGCGCCGAGATACTCATGCAGCACCTCGTCCGTGATGTTCACGGTCTCCACGCCGGTGTCCAGCATGGTGACCGCGCTCTTGCGGATCAGCTGTGCCAGGGTGCGTTCCAGCGTGCGGACGCCGGCCTCGCGGGTCCAGCCCTCGATGACCTTGCGCATCACGGCCTCGTCGATCTTCACCGCGTCATCCTTGAGCCCGTGCGCCGTGATCTGCTTGGGCAGCAGGTGGCGGGAGGCGATCTGCAGCTTCTCCTCCTCGGTGTAGGAGGGCACCTCGATCACTTCCATGCGGTCCAGCAGCGGGGCGGGGATCGTGTCGACCGTGTTCGCGGTGGTGATGAACATCACCCGGCTCAGGTCGAAGGGCAGCTCCATGTAATGGTCGCGGAAGGCGCTGTTCTGCTCGGCGTCCAGCACCTCCAGCATCGCGCTGGCCGGGTCGCCGTGGATGTCCATGCCCATCTTGTCGATCTCGTCGAAGAGGAAGACCGGGTTCACCGTGCCCGCCTGCTTTAATCCCGCGATGATTCGGCCGGGAATGGCGCCGATGTAGGTGCGCCGGTGGCCGCGAATCTCCGCCTCATCGCGCACGCCGCCCAGGGACATCTGCACAAACTTGCGCCCCACGGCCCGCGCGATCGCCCGCACAATCGACGTCTTGCCCACGCCGGGAGGGCCCACGAAGCACAGGATCGGGCCCTTCATGTCCTGCTTCATCTGCAGCACGGCGAGGTATTCGACGATGCGCTCCTTGACCTTCTCCAGGCCGTAGTGATCCTCCGCCAGCACCTGCCGCGCGCGGTTGAGATCCAGATTGTCCTCGGTCATCTTGCCCCAGGGCAGGTCGAGAATCCATTCGATGTAGGTGCGGCTCATGCCGATTTCCGGCGTGCCGGGGGCCATGCGGCTGAGGCGCTCGATCTCCTTCTCGCACTTGCGGCGGGCTTCCTCGTTCAGCGGGGTGCGCTCCATCTGGGCGCGCAGCTCCTCCACATCGCCCGTCTCAGAATCCCCCAGCTCCGTCTGGATGGCCTTGATCTGCTCGCGGAGATAATAGTCCTTCTGGTTGCGCTCCACCTGGCTCTTCAGCCGGGCCTGCACGCGCTTCTCCACATCCGCCAGCTCGGTCTCCCGCAGGAGCATCAGGCAGACCTTCTCCAGCCGCTCCTTGGGCGGCAGGGTCTCCAGGATCTCCTGGCGGTCCTCCAGCCGGTTCAGGGCGCCGGCGGCGATGGCATCGGCCAGCTGGCCGGGCATCTCCAGGTCGTTGATCGCGGCGCCCATCTCGGCCATCTGCTGCTCATTGGTCTCGATGTACTGCGTGAAGAGGGTGCGCGCCGTGCGCATCAGCGCCTCGGTGTCCACCGCGAGATTCTTGCGGTGGCGCTCCGCGGGCACGCGCCGCACGGAGGCCCAGGCCGTGCCGTCCCGGTCGCTGACCTCCTCCAGCACCGCGCGGGCCTCCGCCTGCACGAGCACCCGGGCCAGCTCGCCCGTCAGCGTCATCATCTGCTTGACCGACGCGATGACGCCTACGCTGTACAGGTCGTCCCGGGCGGGCTCCTCCTGCTCCGCGTCCTTCTGGGTGACGAGGAAGATCCGGCTGTCCCCCTGCATGGCCGCCTTCAGCGAGTTCACCGAACGAGCCCGCCCCACGTCGAAATTGATCACCATCTGGGGAAATACCGTCAGCCCGCGCAGCGGAATGAACGGCAAAGAGATGATTTCGTCCACTTTTTTAGGCATCGTTGTCTCCCTTATTTTGCCGAAAACGCGGAGAAGCCGCTCCCGCATCCTTCTCCGCGTTGTGAATGTTCAGGGGGCGCGTCAGACCAGCTCGAGGTTCGGGCCGTCCTTCTCCGTCGGCTGCCCGGAGCTGCTGTCCATCGTCTTGCGCTTGCCCGTGGTGAGGCGGGGCGGCTCGTGGTCGCGCACGGTGGCGCCCGTGATCACGCAGCCGGTCACATCCTTCCGGCCGGGCAGCTCGAACATCGTGTCCAGCATCAGATCCTCGATGATGGCCCGCAGGCCGCGCGCGCCGGTCTTGCGCTGGATCGCCAACTGGGCGATGGCCCGCACCGCGTCGTCCTCGAAGGTCAGCGCCACGCCGTCCATCTCCAGCAGCTTCTGGTACTGGCGGCACAGGGCGTTTCTCGGCTTCGTGAGGATCTCGGCCAGGGCGTCCTCGTCCAGCTGATCCAGGGTGACCACAATGGGCAGGCGGCCGACGAACTCGGGAATCAGGCCGTACTTGACCAGATCCTCCGGCTGCACCTGCTTCAGCGCCCGGCTCACGTCCGGGGCCTGCACGCTCTTCACCTCCGCGCCGAAGCCCATCGTGCGCTTGCCGGTGCGGTTCTCGATGATGGGCACCAGGCCGTCGAAGGCGCCGCCGCAGATGAAGAGGATGTTCGTCGTGTCGATGTGGATCATTTCCTGCTGGGGATGCTTGCGCCCGCCCTGGGGCGGCACGGAGGCCACGGTGCCCTCCAGAATCTTCAGCAGGGCCTGCTGCACGCCCTCGCCGCTGACATCGCGGGTGATCGACGTGTTCTCGCTTTTGCGGGAGATCTTGTCGATCTCATCGATGTAGATGATGCCGCGCTGGGCCGCCTCGATGTTGTAATCCGCGGCCTGAATCAGCCGCAGCAGGATGTTCTCCACGTCCTCGCCCACGTAGCCGGCCTCGGTGACGCTGGTGGCGTCCGCGATGGCAAAGGGCACCCGCAGCACCTTCGCGAGGGTCTGCGCCAGGTAGGTCTTGCCGCTGCCGGTGGGGCCGATGAGCAGGATATTGCTCTTCTGCAGCTCCACCTCGCCGGCTGCGTCCTCCGTCTGGCCGGTGCGGCGCTTTTTGCCGGCGTTCAGGCGCTTGTAATGGTTGTACACCGCCACAGACAGAGCGCGCTTGGCCCGGTCCTGCCCGATGACGTACTCATCCAGCACGGCCTTCATCTCCGCCGGAGCCGGCGGCTTGCCCGTGCTGAAGCGCCGGGAGCTGTCCGTCCGGTTTTCGCCAATGGCCCTGCGGTCCAGGATGTCCTGGCAGGCCGAGATGCAATTGTTGCAGATATACACGTTGCCCCCGGCGATCAGCAGATCCACCTGGGCTGCCGTGCGTCCGCAGAAAGCGCAGCGCTGCGTCGTGCGTGTGCTGTCGTTGGCCATATGCTTCCTCCGCGATGGCTGAAATTGGGAAGAACGGCAGGCGTCTTGGCGCCTGCCGTCAGCTGGCTCACTTCCGGTCCTTCGGATCCAGAATCTTGTCGATGATGTGGTAGTCCAGGGCTTCCTGCGCGCTCAGGAAATGGTCGCGCTCGCAGTCCTCGGCCACCTTCTCCAGCGGCTGGCCGGTCATTTCGGCCATCATGGCCAGCATCTTGCGCTTCGTGCGCAGCAGCCATTCCGCCTGAATCTGCACATCCGTCGCCTGGCCGCGGGCGCCGCCCAGGGGCTGGTGAATCATGACCTCGGAATTCTCCAGCGCCTGCCGCTTGCCCTTCTCGCCCGCCATCAGCAGGAAGGCCGCCATGGAGGCCGCCATGCCGATGCAGATCGTGCGCACCTGCGGCTTGATGTAGCGCATGGTGTCATAGATCGCCATGCCCGCCGTCACGGAGCCGCCGGGGCTGTTGATGTACATCACGATGTCCGCGTCCGGATCCTGCCCCTCGAGGAACAGCAGCTGGGCCACGATGGAATTCGCCAGCTCGTCGGTCACCTCGCCGGTCAGGAACACGATGCGGTCCTTCAGCATGCGGGAGTAAATGTCGTAGGAACGCTCCCCCAGGCCGCTCTGCTCAATCACCACCGGAGTGGCGACCCAATCCTTGATTTTCTCCATTTTTTCTCCTTATGATCAGCGCGGGATCAGGCCTCGGGCTTTTCCTCCGCAGCTTCCTCCGCAGGCGCTTCCTCCTGCTGGGGGGCGGGCTCCGTCACCACCGCGCTGTCCGCCAGCATGCTGACGGTCTTCTGCACAACCGCTTCCTCCCGCAGGGCGTTCAGCTGATCCTCGCTCAGGCTCTTGCGGAAGGCCTCCAGATCCTCGCTGCCCATGCGCTCGGCCTGCGCCTTGATGCGCTCCTCCAGCTCCTCCTCGGTCGCCTCGATGCCCTCGGCCTTGGCGATCGCCTCCAGCACCAGCTGCATCTTCACGCGGCGCTGCGCCTCGGTGCGGTAGCTGTCCGCGAACTGCTCGCGGGTCTGGCCCATCATCTGCAGGAACTGCTCCAGCGTGAAGCCCTGGTACCGCATGCGCATTTCCATCACGCGGACCATGTAGTCCAGTTCCTCGTCAACCATGGCGGAGGGGATGTCGACCTCGGCGTTCTCCACGGCCTTGTCGGCGGCAGCGTTCTCGATGGCGGTGCGGGTGTTGGCCGCCGCCTTCTCCTCCAGCTCCTTCACGATCGCCGCGCGGTATTCCGCGAAGGTGGCGTAGTCGCTGACATCGGCGGCAAAATCATCGTCCAGCTCCGGCATCTCGGTATGGCTGATGGAGTTGACCTTCACATGGAACACGGCTTCCTTGCCGGCCAGCTCCTTGGCGTGGTACTCCTCGGGGAAGGTCACGTGCAGGTCACGCTCCTCGGCGACGCACATGCCGACCATCTGCTCCTCAAAGCCCGGGATGAAGCTGCCGCTGCCGATCTGCAGGGTCTGGCCCTCGGCGGTGCCGCCCTCAAAGGCCACGCCGTCCACCGTGCCGGCATAGTCCAGGTTGACCGTGTCGCCGTTCTCCACGGGGCGGTCCAGGATCTCCTCGACGCGGGAAGCCTTCGCGCGGTCCTGCTCAATGCGGGCGGTGATGTCCGCTTCCTCCACCTTCTCGGGGGCGACCTCGATGGTCACGCCCTTGTACTGGCCCAGGGTGACGTCAGGCCGCACGAACACCTCCGCGGTGACCTTCAGGTCCTGGCCGCGGCCGATCTGGTCGATGGACAGCTCGGGGCGGTCCACCACCTTGAGATCCTCCTTCTCCACCGCCTCGCGGTACAGGTCGGGGAAGATCAGGTCGAAGGCGTCGTCATAGAAAATGCTCTCGCCGTACATGGTCTCGATCATGCGGCGGGGAGCCTTGCCCTTGCGGAAGCCGGGCACGTTCAGGCGGCCGCGGTTCTTCAGGTAAGACTTCTCGAGCGCGGCGTCAAAATCCGCGGCGGGGATCTCGAAGGTCAGCTTGACTTTGTTGGAAGCGATTTTCTCGCAGGTGTAGCTCATTGGATTTCCCTCCTGTGTCATCCATGACACACGCCATGCATGTCATATGGTTACCAAATCAGTGTAGCACACTTTTCCCGCGGATGCAAGACACAGCGGCCTTTCCGCGAAAAACTTGTTACAGGTTCCGGCTTCCGGGGGAAGGAAACCCTTTCCCGGGCGGAAAAGGGCTTTCCTTCCCCCGGACCTCCATCTTTCCCCAAAGGCCTTTTCTTGGGGCATGGGGAGCTTTCACGGTATGTGTACTCCTGGGGAGCGCCATTCCCTGTTGCCTGAACGGCAGGCTGCAAATCAGAATTTGTCCTTGTACTGGCGGATGTACCAGACCGTGCCGTCGGTCTCCAGCACGATACGGCCCAGCGACACCTGGGTGTAGGCGATCCTGCGGCGGGAGAGCTGCGCGGTGCACTTGGCCGTGCGGCTCTTGTTGTTGGTGATGAAGACGAACTGCGGCTGCACCGCGTCCAGGAAGTCCGCAACGCAGGCCGTGATGCCGTGGTGCGGCGCCTTCATCACGTCCGAGCGCAGCCAGTCGGCGGGCACCTGCTTCACCAGGGCCTTCTGCGCCGCGCCGCTGATGTCGGCGGTCAGCAGCAGGCTGGCCCCGCCGTAGGTCACGTGGAGCACAACGCTGCGGCCGTTCAGCTCGGGCGCCTCCTGGTACCAGAAGGCCGTGATCTCCGCGCCGCCCAGATGCAGCACCTCGTTCTGCGCCAGCGTGCGGGCCGGGATGCCGTCCTCCTCCAGGCGCCGGAGCGTCTTCTGCAGCCATTCGTTGCGGTAGTCCAGCGGCAGGTTGGTCAGGAACTCCGTCGCCTGCAGCTGGTCATAGTACAGCAGGGAGTGATAGCCCTGGATGTGGTCGTCGTGGGGGTGAGTGTTCAGCAGAGTGTCGACCCAGGCCCGGCCGTCCGTGACAAAGCCCAGCTCATCCAGCGCGTGCATCAGCGGGATGCGCTTCTCCTTGCGGCCCGCGTCCACCATCATGCTCTCCCCGCTGCAGGTGAGCAGCATGATGTCGTTGCTGGGCGCGTTGAACACATACAGCCGCAGCAGCTCGCGCTCCTCCCAGTCCGCCGGCGGCTCCTCGCCGAAGTACACCGGAATCTCCGCCAGCGCGCCGCCCGCGCCCAGCAGGAGGCACAGCAGCAGCGTCAGGCAGACTTTCAGTCTGTTCACTCGCTCATCCCTCCATGCCCATCATCCGGTGCAGCAGCTCGTGATAGGCCTCCTCGGCATCGCCGATGTCGTGGCGGAAGCAGTCGATGTCCATCGGCTCGTGGGTGCGGGCGTCCCAGAAGCGGGCCACGTCCGGCGAAATCTCGTCCGCGACCAGGATCCTGCCCTCGAAGCGGCCGAACTCCAGCTGGAAGTCGATCAGCTCAATGCCGATGGTCCGCATATAGTCCCCGATGATCTCGTTCACCCGCAGGGCCGTCTCCGTCACCTGGCGGACCTCCTCGCGGGTGGCCAGCTTCAGCGCCAGTATGTGGGACAGGTTCACCAGCCGGTCATAGGCGCCGTCGCGGTAAATGAATTCCACCACCGGCGGCGTGAGCGGCGTCCCCTCCGGCACGCCCAGCCGCTCGATGACGCTGCCGGCGGCGCGGTTGCGCACCTTGACCGCCACAGCCAGCATGTCGCAGCGCCAGATCAGGCTCTGGCGGCTGTCCACCTGCTCGATGTAATGGTTCTCGATCCCGTTATCCCGCAGCAGCTGAAAGAAAGTGCGGCTGATCACATTGTTGACCTCGCCCTTGCCGAGAATGCGGCCCCGCTTCAGCCCGCGGTAGGCGATCGCCTCGTCCTTGAAATAACACACCGCCTTGCGCGGATCGTCGGTCGCGTAGATGCGCTTCGTCTTGCCCTCGCGGATCAGAGCCCCTGTCTGGATCATGCTGCCCCTCCTCACGCTCCCCGGCCCTCCGGGAAGTGCGCTTCATTGTAGCAGATTTTTTTTGCTGAAACAAGTATTTTCCGCAGAAACGCAAAAGCGGAGGCCGCAGCCCCCGTTTTCATGCCCTTTCCGGCTGTCTCGCCGGCGGATAGATGCCCAGCAGGCGCAATTCGCCGGTGTGCGGGCGGGCCTCCTCCATGGCGCGGTTCAGATGCGCCTTGTCCATCGCGCCGAAGAAATCGGCGGAAAAGAAGTATTCAAAGGGCGAGTCCGGCAGCGGACGGCTCTCGATGCGCGTCATGTTCAGCCCGCTGCGGGCGAAGGAATCCAGTACCCGGGCCAGCGCGCCGATCTCATTGCGGACCTTGAACACCACCGTGGCCTTGCTGGGCCAGTCCAGCGGCTTGTCGTCCCGCGAGAGGATGAAAAAGCGGGTCGTGTTGCTGCGGGCGGTCTGAATGTCCCGCCGGAGGATCTCCAGCCCGTACTGCCGGGCGGCCTCCTCGCTGGCGATGGCGGCCCAGGCGGGATCCCCGGCCTCCGCCACCTCCCGCGCGCTGATCGCGGTGTTGGCCGAGGGGACGATCATCACGTCCTTCAGCCCGGCCAGGAAGGCGTCGCACTGGGCGATGGCCTGCGGATGGCTGGAGATGCGCCGCAGCCCCTCCACCGCCGCACCCTTCACGCCCAGGAGGTTGTGGCGCACGGCGCGCATGGTCTCCCCCACGATGTGCAGGGGCAGCCCCTCCAGGAGGCTGTAGGTAGGGAGCACGGCCCCGGCGAAGGAATTCTCCACCGGCAGCAGGCCGTAGTCCGCCCGGCCGTCCACCACCGCCTGCGCCGCCTCCGCAAAGGTCGGATAGCCCTCGCAGACGCCGTCCGGGAAGGCCTCCTGCGCCGCGCAGGCGGAAAAGCTGCCGGTCACTCCCGGGTAGGCGACGATTGCAGACATGCCTGCCGCTCCTTCCACAATTCCATCACGCCGATGGCCGCCATGGCCTCCACCACCGGCACAGCCCGCGGCACAACACAGGGATCATGCCGGCCGCGGATGCTCAGCGTCTCCGCCTCCATCCGCTGAAGGGACACCGTCTGCTGCGGCCGCGCGATGGAGGGCGTCGGGCGGAAGGCGCAGGTGAACACCACCGGCATGCCGTTCGTGATGCCGCCGTTGACGCCGCCGGCGCGGTTCCCCTCGGTGACGATGCGGCCCTGCGCAATCGCGAAGGGGTCGTTGGCCTCGCTGCCCTTCATGCGGGCCAGCGCGAAGCCGCCGCCAAAGCCCACGCCCTTCACCGCCGGGATGCTGAACAGCAGGTGGCTCAGCACGCTCTCCACGCTGTCGAAAAACGGCGCGCCCAGCCCGGCGGGCAGGCCGGTCACCGCACACTCAACCTCGCCGCCGAGGGAATCGCCGGCCTCCGCAGCGGCCCGGATCCGGGCGCGCATCTGTTCACCGGCCGCCGCGTCCAGCACCGGCAGCTCCATTTCCATGAGCGGCGCGAAGTCCCCCGCCATGTCCTCCGGGAAGCGGCTGTCCTCCACGTCGCCCACCCGCAGCACATGGGCCGCGATCTCCACGCCCTGCCCTTTCAGGTACTGGCGGCACAGGGCCCCGCACAGCACGATCGGCGCGGTCAGCCGGCCGGAGAAGGAGCCTCCGCCCCGCCAGTCCTCGAAGCCGAAATAGCGCACATGGCCGCTGTAATCCGCGTGCCCCGGCCGCAGCAGGTCGACGCCGCCCGCGTAGTCCTGCGGACGCATCCCGGTGGAGCGGATCACCGCGCACAGGGGCTGGCCCGTGGTCACGCCGTCCAGCACGCCGGAGAGGAATTCCGCCTCGTCTGCCTCGCTGCGCTTTGTGGAGAGGCTGCCGCGGCCGGGCGCCCGGCGGGCCATCTGGCGGCAGAGCGCTTCCATATCAATGGTCATTCCGGCGGGCAGGCCGTCGATCGTGATGCCGATGGCCGGGCCATGACTCTGGCCGAACAGGGACAGCCGCAGGTAGCTGCCGAACGCGCTGCTCAACCGATCACCCCTCCCAGCGCCCGGTAGGCCTCCGGATAGCCGGGCCAGGATTTGTTCAGGGCCTCCGCGTCCCGCACGGTGACGGGGCCGTCCGCCCGCAGTGCCGCCAGCGAGGCCAGCACCACCATGCGGTGATCGTGCTCGTCCTCCACGGTCACATTGCCGCGCAGGCCGCCGACGCCGCGGATCACGATGGCATCGCCGTCCTCGCGGGCATGGCCGCCCAGATCGTTCAGCATCCGCACCGTGGCGCGCAGGCGGTCGCTCTCCTTCAGCCGCAGCCGCCCGCAGCCGTTCAGGCGGCTCTCGCCCTCCGCCAGCTGGCAGACCAGCGCGACCATCGGCGCGATATCGGGCGTGTCGCGCATGTCCAGCTCGGCGCCGTGCAGGCGGCCGCCGGCCACGCGCACAAAGTCCTCATTCTCCTCCACCGCCGCGCCCAGGGCCTGCAGATGCCGGAGGATCGCCCGGTCGCCCTGCAGGGTGTCCGCCCGCAGCGCGCGCACGCGGATGTCCGCGCCCAGCGCACCGGCGCACAGCCACGCGGCCGCCTGGCTCCAGTCGCCCTCCAGGGCACCGCTCTTCGCCGCGTAGCGCTGCATCCCCGGGATGCGCCAGTGGAAGGGCTCCGTTTCTTCCAATTCAATGCCGCTGTCCAGCAGCGTCTGCACGGTCATGCGGATGTAGGCGGCCGATTCCACCGGCGGCGTCACGGTCAGCTCGGACTCCCCCGGCAGCAGCGGCAGGGTGAACAATAGGCCGGAGACGAACTGACTGCTGACCGAGCCGGGCAGCACATAGCTCCCGGCCTGCATCTGCGCGCCGGCGGCGACAACGGACAGCTCGGCCGCGTCGTCGGCACCCTCCCGCATGTGCCAGCGGACGCCCCGCGGCACGAACAGGTCCTGATAAACGTCCATCGGCCGCTGGGACAGCCGCCCGTGCATGCGGAACACGCCGCCGCCGGTCAGCGCCAGGGCAACGGGCACAAAGAAGCGCAGCGTGGAACCGCTCTCGCCGCAGTCCATCAGCGGCATCAGCGGCGGCCTGGCCCCGCCCGCCACGGTCAGCGTGCCCCTCTCCTCCCGCAGGCCCACACCGAGTGCGGAGAGGCAGTTCATGGTGGCCGTCATGTCCTCCGAGGGCATGAAACCGGTCAGCACCGTCTCCCCCGCGGTCAGCCCGGCGCAGATCATCCGGCGGTGCGCCTCGGACTTGGAGGCCGGGGCCGCCGTCTCGCCGGCGAGACGGGCAGGGCAAAAGGTCAGTTCCATACGCAGTCACTCCTTGCAGGTTTTCGTCTGTAATCATAACACATCCGCCTGAAAAAGCCCGTACTGTTTGTGTTCTTTTTTTCGAGGCAGGAAAAAGGCCGCCGCCGGTCGAATGCTATCTACGCAATTTTTCCGGAAAATCCGCAGCGGTCCGGGAAGAAAAAGGGAGGCAGCTTCGTTTGATGAGTGAAACCGGAAAGGAAACGGAGGCGGCGGAAGTGCAGGAGGCTTTGACCATGACCGGTGACGCCCCGGCGGCCGCTGTCAGCACCGCCACTTTCTCCCAGCTCTATGAGCTGTACGCGACCGACGTGCTGCGCGTGTGCTATTTCTATCTCGGCGACCGGCAGCAGGCCGAGGATGTCTGCCAGGACGTGTTTGTGAAGCTGATGGTCACCAACCCCCAGCTGCGGGAGGGCAGTGAGAAGGCCTGGCTGCTGAAGGTGGCGCTGAACCGCTGCCGGGACATCTGGCGGGGCAGCTGGGTGAAGCGCGTGGTGCTGGGCAGCCCGGCCTTCGAACTGTACCCGGCCCCGGACGAGCTGGGACAGCGGGCGGAGCAGCAGGCGATCATGAGCGCGGTGAACGCCCTGCCGGCCGGCTTCCGCGAGGTGGTGCTGCTGCACTACTATCAGGGCTACGGCATCGCGGAGATGGCGGAGATGCTGAATCTGCCGGAGGGAACGATCTCCTCCCGGCTGAGCCGCGCGCGAAAAAAGCTGGAAGGGATTTTGCAGGAGCCTGTGGGGGACGAGGAGGCGCAGAGCTGATGAAAGATTTGAAGGAACTCCGGCGCATCGCGGATGCGTCGCTGGCCGGCCTCACAGCCGGTGCGGAGATGAAGCAGCGGATTGTCGCTGAGGCGGCGGCTCCCCGGAAGCAGGCGAGGCGCTGGCTTCCCGCCGTGGCCGTCGCGGCGGTGTGCGCGCTGGTGCTGGCCCTGGCGATCCCGGGCGTGCGCGGCGGAACCGGGCCGATCATCATCAGCCAGCCCGCCGGCAGCGGCAGCGTCGGCGCGGAGCGGGCGGATCTGGGCAACGGCAACATCCAGGTGCAGATGAACGGCGTCGTGCCCGGCTACAAGAGCATCTGGGCCGGCACGGGCAGCGGGGCCTTCCCGCTGGTGCGCGTGGACGGACGCTGGTACCGGCTGCTGACCAATCAGGACGCGGTGAAGCACAGCGCCCTGGGGCAGAATCTCGGCAGCGTGCAGGAATACACCACGGAGCCGGCCCTGTCCTCCTCGGACTGCATTCTCAGCAATAACCTGCCTGTCGGCACCGCCGTCTACGCGGTGAAGGACATGGGCGGCACGCTGGTGGCCGCCGAGGTGAACGGCGGCATCCGCGTCTATCAGCGCGTCAGCTTCAACGGCGATTCCGTGCAGCGGCGCGAGGGGCTGAAGGACACGCTGCAGCTCTCGGGCCACATCACCGCCATGGCGCTCAGCGACGTGGGCGTGGTCACCGACGGCGCCGCGCTGACGAAGCTGTACACCATCCTGGTCAAGAACGCCTCCTTCGAGAGCGACGGCTCGGTCAGCGGCAAGCAGAGCCTGCTGATCGCCCTGGACAACGGCGCGACGGTGCAGCTGGCCGTGAAGGGCAGCCGTCTGGGCGCCTGCGGCGTGTGGGTCTGCCCGGAGTTCTTCGACGCCTTCGCCGACGCGGTGAAGTAAAAGGCAAATTCGTTCATCCCGGTCGCGCGGCTCATCCCGCGCGGCCGTTTTTTTGCGCAGAAAAACGGCGCGACTGCTGCGTCACGCCGTCTCTGATTCATTTACCGCGCGGAGGAGTTGTGCTCCATGACCCAGCGCCGGTCGCGCACGTTCTCTCCGCCGATCTGGTATTCGATCTCGTCCTCCGTCGGGCGGAAGCCGTGTTTCAGGTAGAACTTCTCCGCGGGCCGGTTGCCCTCGATGCTCCACAAAAAGATGTCCGCGAAGCCGTCCTGCCGCAGGCCGTCCAGCGCCGCGCGCAGCAGCCGGGTGCCGCCGCCCCGCCGCGCGCAGGAGGGCAGCAGGTACAGTGCGACGATCTCGCCCCAGTCCGCCAGGCCCTCATCGCGGCTGCGGCCATAGATGATGGCGCCCATCACGCGGCCTTCCTCATCCTCCAGCATCAGGCCGTTCATCCGGCCGTCCGTCAGCCAGGCCCGCAGAGGCTGCACCCAGTAGGTGTCCGGCAGCCGATCGAGGTAGTGCTGCGCGATCAGGCCGCGGTATGCCGTGCGCCAGCTCTCCGCGTACAGGGCGCTGATCCGCTCCGCGTCCTCCACCGCCGCTTCTGTCAGTTTCCACATGACCATTCGCTCCCGATTGTTAGCTCCTCGCTACATGATGATTTCCAGCATGTCGTCCATGCTGTACAAGCCCGGCCCGACGCCCCGCAGGAAATCGGCCGCCCGCAGCGCGCCGGCGGCAAAGACCTCCCGGTTCTCCGCGCTGTGGCTCAGGCGGATGCGCTCCATCGGGCCGAAGAAGCAGACCTCGTGCTCCCCCGCCACCGTGCCGCCGCGCAGGGCATGCACGCCGATCTCGTCCGGGCTGCGTTTGGCCTGCCGGCCCTCCCGGCCATAGACGGTGCGCAGGGGGCGCACGGAACAGATCGCGTCGCGCAGCGCCAGGGCGGTGCCGCTGGGGGCGTCCGCCTTCTGGTTGTGATGGGCCTCCACAATCTCGATGTCAAAATCCTCGCCCAAGGCCTTCGCAGCCTTCATCGCCAGCAGGCGCAGCACCGCCACGCCCAGGCTCATGTTGGCCGAGCGGAACACCGGGATCACCTGCGCCGCACGGTCGATTTCCCGCAGCTGCGCCTCCGTATAGCCGGTGGTGGCCAGTACGGCCGGCACATGGTGCGCCATGGCCCAGGCAAGCAGCTCCGGGAGGACCTCCGGCCGGGAAAAGTCGATGATCGCGTCCGCCTGCTCCGTCACCCCGGCGAAGCTCCGGTGGCACGGGAAGGGCAGCTCGCAGGCCTGGGCATCCACGCCGGCGGCGATCTCCACGCCCAGCTCCGCGGCCCGCTTCGCCACCGCGCGGCCCATCCGACCCGCCGCGCCGCTCAGCAGTATCTTCATATTACAAACCTCCGTCAGACCCGCACAGGCAGGTCCAGGGCGCGCATCGCCGCATAGAGCCGCTCGCGGTTCTTCGGCTGCATCGGCACCAGCGGCAGGCGCAGCTCGTCCTCGCACAGCCCCAGGGCCGCCATGGCCGCCTTCACCGGGATCGGGCTGGTCTCGCAGAACAGCGCGTTGATCAGCGGCAGCATCCGCATCTGCAGCGCGGCGCCCTCGCGGTTCTCCCCGCGCAGCATGCAGTGCGCCATCCGCGTCGTCTCCGCGGGCATCACATTGCTCAGCACGGAGATCACGCCCTGGAAGCCGCAGGCCATCGTCGGCACCACCAGGTCGTCGTTGCCGCAGTAGAACACCGCGTTCTCCCCCACCACGCGCAGCTTTTCCAGCGCCTGGCCCACGTCGCTGCTGGCCTCCTTGACGGCCACGATGTTCGGGTGCAGGCAGATCTCGCGCAGGGCTTCCGGCCCGATGTTGATGCCCGTGCGGGAGGGCACGTTGTAGACGATCACCGGGAGGGTCGCGGCGTCCGCGATGGCATAGAAATGCGCCACCAGGCCCTCCTGGCTGGTCTTGTTGTAATACGGGGTGACCACCAGCTGGGCATCCGCGCCGAACTCCTTGGACTGGCGCGCCGCGTCCACAGCCTCCCGGGTGCAGTTGCTGCCGGTGCCGGCGATGACCGGCACGCGGTGGGCCACCACGTCCACCACGCGGCGGATGACGTCGAGGTGCTCCTGCCAGGTCATGGTCGCCGGCTCGCCCGTGGTGCCCGCGGCGATCAGCGCGTCCACGCCCGCGGCAATCTGGCTCTCCACCAGCGCGTCCAGCGCGGGATAATCCACTTCACCGTTCTTGAACGGCGTAATCAGTGCGGTGCCGCAGCCCCGAAACAGCGCGTCCATGGTCATACCGCCTTTCTCTGTCGGATGTTGTGCCTGTGTGCGGAGAGGATGCGCCTCAGATCCAGCCCTTGCGGCAGAGCAGCTCCGCGGTCAGGATGCCGCCGCCGGCCGCGCCGCGCACGGTGTTGTGGCTCAGGCAGACGAAGCGCCAGTCGAAGATCCTGTCCTCCCGCAGCCGGCCGATGGAGATGCCGAAGCCGCGCTCAAAGTCGCGGTCCAGCCGGGTCTGGGGGCGGGCGGGATCGTCAAAATACTGCAGGAAGGGCCTGGGCGCACTGGGCAGCGCCAGCCGCTGGGCCTCGGTCTCGAAGTTCGCCCACCGCTCCAGAATCTGCTCCCGGGCGGGCTTGTCGCGGAAGGCGACGGACACCGCCGCCATGTGGCCGTCGGAGCAGGCCACGCGCAGGCACTGGGCGCTGATGACCGGAAGGGCCGCGTTCTCAATGACCGGCCCGTTCCCGCGATCGACCAGCCGGCCCCAGATCTTGAGGGGCTCCTGCTCGCTCTTCTCGTCCTCGCCGCCGATGTAGGGGATCACGTTGTCCACCATCTCCGGCCACGTCCGGAAGGTCTTGCCCGCGCCGCTGATCGCCTGATAGGTGCACACGCTGACCTTCTCCGGGCCGAAGTCCAGAAGCGGCGTCAGGGCGGGCACATAGCTCTGGATGGAGCAGTTCGGCTTCACCGCGATGAAGCCCCGCGTCGTGCCGAGGCGGCGGCGCTGGGTCGGGATGACGCCGATGTGGGCGTGGTTCAGCTCCGGGATGACCATCGGCACATCCTCGAGGCCGCGGCAGGCGCTGTTGTTGCTGACCACGGGGATCTCGTGGCGGGCGTAATCCTCCTCCAGGGCGCGGGTCTCGTCCTTTTTCATGTTCACCGCACAGAAGACGAAATCCACCTTCTCCCCCACTTTGGCCGCGTCAGATGCATCCATGACGGTCATGTCCGCCACTTCCGCCGGAATTTCGCAGTCAAAAGCCCAGCGGTTTCCCACCGCCTCCCGGTAGGTCTTGCCGGCGCTGGCCGCGGAGGCCGCCAGGGCCGTGATGTGGAACCAGGGATGGCCCTGCAGCAGCAGGATGAAGCGCTGGCCGACCATGCCGGTCGCGCCGATTATGCCCACGCGGTACGAAAGCTCGCTCATAGTCCTCATTCCTCTCTGTAAAGAAAAGCCCCAAGGCGGCAGGCCCCGGGCGGCAAAAAGGCATACGCCTCCTGCGCCGCGAGCACTCCGCCGATTCCGGCGACAGCCGCCGGCCTGTTCGGTCGGCGTCCAAGGCAGCCCATCGGGGGCTGAACCGCCTTTCGGCGCGGCACCCTTTTGCCCGGCCTCCGCGGAGCCCCGCTCCTCCGCCGGGTGACTGATGTACCGCGCGCCTCTCACGCGTTCATGTGCATCATAGCATGTTTGGGAGGCACTGTCAATCAACACGGAGGCCCGCTTTTGCTTTTTGTCTGTTTTCCGCGCAAAACGGACACGCAAAAAACCGCCGCTTCTGCCGCGGCGGTGTCCGGTGCTGCTTCAGGCTCAGAGATTGGCGCGGATCTTCTCGATCATGGCCGCGTATTCGTCGTCGGTCAGGCTGGTTCGGCCGGGGTTCATCGCGAACACGCCGCCCCACTCGAAGCCGTCGCGGTACTTGGGCACCAGGTGCATATGCAGATGGCAGCCGGTGTCGCCATAGGCGCCGTAGTTGATCTTGTCCGGATGGAAGGCCGCGTGGATGGCCTTCGCGGCCCGGGCAACGTCGGCGAAGAAGGCGTCGCGCTCGGCATCGCTGATGTCCACGATCTCGCTGACATGGTCCTTGTAGGCGACGATGCAGCGGCCCGGATGGCTCTGCTCCCGGAACAGAATCAGCGAGGAGACGCTCAGCTCGCAGATGAAGATGCCAAAGGCGTCGAGATGCTCATCGCGCATGCAGTAGCCGCAGTTCGGATCCTTGACTGCCATGTGAAAACCTCCCTGCCCGTGCGGGCTTTTGATAATCAAATGATAAGCAATCCGGAGGAACATGTCAAGCCGCAGACGGACGGAATCAGAAGGCGAAGCGCTCCCCTCCTCCGAAGCTGCCCGGGATTCCCGGAGAGCGGAAGGGCCGGAACGCCCGCGGAGCCCGCAATTCTCGCCAAATTTCGCCGGGAAAAATCTTGACATCGCGCAGGCATTGTGATACTCTTTCTTGGTAAGCCGCTCGGGTGGGGTCTCTTGCAATGCGGAAACGCAACCCTGACCCGGCGAGTATGAAACAGGAGGTGCTGCAAGATGTATGCAATCATTGCAGCCGGTGGCAGACAGTATCGGGTATCCAAGGACGACGTGATCTACATCGACAAGGTGGATCAGGAAGCGGGCGCTGAGATCAGCTTCGACGTGCTGATGCTGGGCGGCGACGAGGGCGTGACGGTCGGCAATCCGGTCGTCGACGGCGCGAAGGTGACCGGCAAGGTCGTGGCCCAGGTGAAGGGCCAGAAGATCAAGATCGGCAAGTACAAGAGCAAGAAGAACTATGACCGCGTGACCGGCCATCGTCAGCCCTACACGAAGGTGGAAATCACCGCGATCAACGCGTAAGCCATGATCCGCGCGATCCTGTGGCGGGACGCCGGAGGACAGTACACCGGCTATCAGCTGGACGGACATGCCGGCTGGGCCGACAGCGGGCAGGACATCGTCTGCGCCGCGGCCTCCGTGCTCTCCATTACCTGCCTGAACGCGCTGGAGAGCGTCGCGGGCCTTGTGCCGGAGGTGACCGGCGGGGACAGCGGTTCCCTGCGGGTGCGGCTTCCGAAGGGGCTGAGCGGCGAACAGCGCCATGACGCCCAGGTGCTGATGGGCTTCCTGCGGCAGGGCCTGCACGATCTTTCCACCAACTATCCGGCAAACATCCATTTCTCCATCAAAGAGCGGAGGGAATCACCATGATGAAGTTGAATCTGCAGCTGTTCGCCCATAAAAAAGGTATGGGCTCCACCCGCAACGGCCGCGACAGCGAGTCCAAGCGCCTCGGCGCGAAGCGGGCCGACGGTCAGTTCGCCCAGGCTGGCAACATCCTGATGCGCCAGCGCGGCACCAAGTTCCATCCCGGCCTGAACGTGGGCATCGGCAAGGACGACACCCTGTTCGCCAAGGTCAGCGGCACCGTGCGCTTCGAGCGTCTGGGCCGCGACAAGCGGCAGATCTCCGTCTACCCCGTGGTGGACGCAACCACTGAAGAAGCCGTTCAGTAATCTCCTGGACACGCGCCTGTCCGGCCTGACCGCCGGACGGGCTTTTTCCAATTATCGGAGGTATTTATGCTGGGCACACTGATCAACGCCGCGCTGATCCTGGCCGGCACGGCGGTCGGGCTGCTGCTGCGCCGGGGGCTGCCGGAGCGCGTGAAGCAGGCCATCCTGATGGCCATGGGGCTGAGCACGGTGCTCATCGGCCTGATGGGCGCGGTCAAAACCACGGATACCCTCGGCGTCATCCTCTGCATGGCCGTGGGCACGCTGCTGGGTTCGCTGATCGATCTGGAACGGCAGCTGGACCGGCTCGGCCGCTGGGTGGAGCACCGCCTGGGCCAGGCCGCCGGCGAGGGCGTCAGCCGCGCCTTTGTCTCCACCTCGCTGATCTACTGCGTCGGCGCGATGGCCGTGGTGGGCAGCATCGACAGCGGCATCCGCGGCGACCACACGACCCTGATCGCCAAGGGCATCATCGACGGCGTCACCGCCATCGTGTTCGCCAGCACGATGGGCATCGGCGTGGGACTCTCCGCAGTGTCCGTGTTCGTCTATCAGGGCACGATTGCGCTGCTGGCCGGGCTGCTCTCCCCCGTGCTGACCGACGCGGTCGTCACCGAGATGAGCGCCGTAGGCGGGCTGCTCATCGCCGGCATCGGCCTCAACCTGATCTATGACAAGCGCATCCCCGTGGGCAATATGCTGCCGGCCATCTTCCTGCCGCTTGCCTATCTCCCGCTGCGGGCCCTGTTCGGCTGAAGGAGGCTGCCATGCTGTTTTCCCGGCGCGATCTGCGCGATCTGCTGATCCCCCTGCTGCTGGAGCAGGCGTTGGCGGTCACAATCGGCATGATGGACACCGTGATGGTCTCCTCCTGCTCGGAGGCAGCGGTCAGCGGCGTATCCCTCGTGGACTCCATCAATGTGCTGCTGATCAATGTATTCGCGGCCCTGGCGACCGGCGGCGCGGTGGTCTGCTCGCAGTACCTGGGCAAGGGCGACGGCAGACAGGCCAGCCGCACAGCCTCCCAGCTGTATCATGTGGTGCTGATCGCCTCCTGCGGCGTCGCCCTGCCCTGCGTGGCGCTGCGGGGCCCGCTGCTGTCGCTGCTGTTCGGGGCCATCGAGGCGGACGTGATGGACGCGGCAATGATCTACTTCCTGCTCTCCGTGCTGAGCTATCCCTTCCTCGCGGCCTACAACGGCTCCGCCGCCCTGCTGCGCTCGGTCAGCAACGCGAAGGCCACGCTCTACACCTCCATCGCCATGAATCTGCTGAACGTGGCCGGCAACGCGCTGACCATCTACGGCCTCGGCTGGGGGGTGATGGGCGCGGGCCTGGCCACGCTCATCTCCCGCATGGCAGGCTGCTTCATCATCCTGATCCCCCTCCACCATAAGGACTGCCCGCTGAAGCTGCCCCCGCTGCGGCAGCTGAGTCTGGATGGCGGCCTCATCCGCAAGATCCTCGGCATCGGCGTGCCCAACGGGCTGGAGACCGGCATGTTTCAGTTCGGCAAGCTCCTGCTGGTGCGGATGATCGCCACCTTCGGCACCGTCTCCATCGCGGCCAACGCGGTGGGCAACACCCTCAGCACCATCCACTGCCTCCCCGGCAACGCCATCGGTCTGGGCATGATCACCGTCATCGGGCGCTGCATCGGCGCGAAGGAGTTCGATCAGGCCCGGCACTACACGAAACGCCTGATGAAGCTGAGCTATCTGTGCATGGGCGCGCTGAACATCGCCATCCTGCTGCTCAATCCGTGGATCGCGAAGCCTTTCCACCTCTCCCCCGAGACCGAGCTGCTGGCCCGGCGGGTCATCGCCATCCACGGCGCGGGCTGCGTGGTGCTCTGGCCGCTGTCCTTCGTCTTCCCGAACAGCCTGCGCGCCGCCGGCGATACCCGCTACACCATGGCCGTGTCCATCTTCTCCATGGTCACGTTCCGCATCGTGTTCGGCTGGCTGTTCGCGATCCCGCTGGGCATGGGCGTGGTCGGCGTGTGGATCGCCATGCAGATCGACTGGGTTTTCCGCATCACGATGTTCCTCATCCGCTGGCGCTCCGGCGTGTGGATGCGCAAGGGCGTCGTGTGAATCAGCAAAATTTTCCGACGAAAGCAGGAACCGCGGCGCCGACCGCGAAACAACAAATCCGTATATTCTTCTCCCCCCCGACTGAGAAAAGGAGCGATGCTTCATGCAGGACAAGCGTCCCGATTCCCTTCAGAGAATCAACAGTGCCGCGCTGGCCGAGGCCTTCATCGAAGAACAGGTCGCCGCGATCCGCGCACAGGTGGGCAGCAAAAAGGTGCTTCTGGCCCTCTCCGGCGGCGTGGATTCGTCCGTCGTGGCGGCGCTGCTGATCCGTGCCATCGGCAAGCAGCTGGTCTGCGTGCACGTCAACCACGGCCTGCTGCGCAAGGGCGAGCCGGAGCAGGTGATCTCTGTGTTCCGCGACCAGATGGACGCCAACCTGGTGTATGTGGACGCGGTCGACCGCTTCCTGGACAAGCTGGCCGGCGTCAGCGATCCCGAGGAAAAGCGGAAGATCATCGGTGCGGAGTTCATCCGCGTGTTCGAGGAGGAGGCCCGCAAGCAGGAGGGCATCGAGTTCCTCGCCCAGGGCACCATCTACCCCGACATTCTGGAGAGCGAGGGCGTCAAGGCGCATCACAATGTGGGCGGCCTGCCGGAGGATCTGAAGTTTGCCCTGGTTGAGCCCGTGAAGTACCTGTACAAGGATGAGGTGCGCGTGGTCGGCAAGGCGCTGGGCCTGCCCGACAGCATGGTCTACCGTCAGCCCTTCCCCGGCCCCGGCCTGGGCGTGCGCTGCGTCGGTGCCATCACCCGCGACCGGCTGGAGGCCCTGCGCGAGGCTGACGCCGTTGTCCGCGAGGAGATCGGCAAGCTGCCGGAGACCCCCTGGCAGTACTTCTGCGCCATTCCGGACTTCCAGTCCACCGGCATCAAGTATGTCGACGGCAAGGGCGAGCGCTACATGGGCTGGGCCGTGGTCGTCCGCGCGGTCAACACCGTGGACGCCGTCACCGCGACCGTCCCGGAGATCCCCTTCCCCGTCCTGTGCACCATCCGCGACCGCATCATCGCCACCGTCCCCGGCGTCAACCGCGTGCTCTGGGATGTGTCCGAGAAGCCGGTTGCGACGATTGAGTGGGAATAAGGTCCGAATTCCTGAAACCCGCATGAAATAAGGGTTTCCGGGCGGTCAGATCCCCGCGTGGCAACAATTTGGCAACAAAAATCCATCATTCCGAAAATGAGGGCTAACTGATTTTGTGAAAGTCAGTTAGCCCTGTTTTGATGCATTTTTTCGGAAGGATGGAGGTGTCATTCATGATCGTCGTCGGCGTGTTCCTGAAGTCCGGCAGCCAGGTCGTCCATCAGTCTCTGGGACGGAACTTTCACCCACCGCCGGGTGGTGTCGCCATCGGGGAAATTATAGCGCCACTGGTCATAGGCTTCCCGGGTGATTTCGCCCTTCTGCAGCGCGTTGGCCGCTGCCTGCCATTCGTACAGCATCCGGTGGATTTCTGCAGCCTGCGGATTCTCCCGGAAGTTCACCCGGAGACACACTTCACCGTCAGCTTCCTCCACACGGAAGCCATAGCGGTCCTCCAGCGTGAAAAGCGTGTGCATGAGACCGACGTAGGAGTCGATATCCGGCACCGCGATGGCGTGAGGCGAGACACCGAAAATGGACGCCATCTGTGCCGTCAAGTCGGCCTTCGGATTGCGGTCCTCAGACTCATACTGCGCCATTCGCACATCGGCGGAGGAGGCCGGGAAGCCCAGCAGCTGCCCGAGATAACGCTGCGTCATTCCCAGACGCTTGCGGAAGCGGCGGATGCGTTCACCAGTGGCCATTGGAAGATCTCCCTTCGTTTGAATGGCCACAGTATAGCAGATAAGCTTAGTAAAATCAAGTTCTGTTTTGAATCATGGAGGTCAAGATGAATGAACCCTTTCTCACAGTGACGGAGGCGGCGGAGCTCCTGCACATCTCCAAATCCCATGCCTACAAGGTGATCCACCGGCTGAACCAGGAGCTCAAGGCGCAGGGTGTGCTCACCATTGCCGGCAGGATCAGCCGGAGCTATCTTCTGGAACGGACAACAGCAGCGCCGAAGCGAAAGGAGGCGGAAGACAATGGCGGTCTATAAGGATGAAAAGACCAACACCTGGCGCGTCATTTACCGCTACACGGACTGGACCGGCGAGCAGAAGCAGACTTCCAAGCGCGGCTTCACCACCAAGCGGGAGGCGCAGGCCTGGGAGCGGGAACAGATGAGCTCCCTTGGGAATGCGCTGGACATGACCTTCGCCAGTTTTGTGGAGCACTATACGGAGGACATCCGCACCCGGCTCAAGGAGAACACCTGGAACACGAAGGATCATATCATCCGGACAAAGCTCGTCCCTTGGTTCGGCAGGCTGAAGATGAACGCCATCACGCCGCAGCTGGTGATGAGCTGGCAGAATGAGATGCTCCG
>CAMNHF010000031.1 GCA_946538975.1 uncultured Clostridia bacterium
AATGTTCAGCAAAAGAACACCCGCCGGCGCCGCGGCGATTGATTCCCGCCCCGCAAGCTGGTATAATGGAGGGGATCATTCAGGAGGTGTTCTCATGAAACTGGAAAGCATTTCCTTCGCCCACCGCTTTGACAGCATCACCGGCAGCGCCATCCGCGAGATCTTCAAGCTGATCGCGGTGCCCGGCATGATTTCCTTTGCCGGCGGCAATCCCTCCCCTGCAGCCCTGCCCGATGAAGAGGCGGCGGAGATCGCGGCCGAGCAGCTCCGAAGCCGCGGCAAGCAGCTGCTGCAGTACGGCGCGACCGAGGGCTTCCCACCCTTTGTGGAGAGCCTGAAGGACTATGTGACAAAGGCTGTCGGCTGCGAGATTCCCGCCGTGCTGCCCGTGACCGGCTCCACGCAGGCGATGGATCTGCTCTGCAAGGCGCTGATCGACCCCGGCGACGCGATCCTGGTGGAGAATCCTTCCTTCCTGGGCAATCTGCAGTGCATGCGGCTGTATCAGGCCAAGCTGATCCCCGTGGACAGCGACGCGGAAGGCCTGCTGCCCGATGCCCTGGAGGAAGCCATGCGGACGCATCACCCGAAGCTGCTCTATGTCATCCCCACCTTCCAGAACCCCACCGGGCGCACCCTTTCCGCCGAGCGCCGCCGCCGCATCGCGGAGCTGGCCAACGAGTACGGCGTGGTCGTCGCGGAGGACGATCCCTACCGCGATCTGCGCTATGACGGCGAAGCCCTGCCCTCCATCAAGTCCTTCGACGCAGAAGGCTGGGTCTGCTTCCTCGGCTCCTTCAGCAAGATCATCTCCCCCGGCCTGCGCGTGGGCTTCATCGCCGGCGACAGCAGCATCATCCGCAAGTGCACGATGGGCAAGCAGTCCACGGACGTGCACACGGCGAACCTGAATCAGGCCATCGTCGACCAGTTCCTGCGGCGCAATCTGCTGCCGGAGCACATCCGCACGATCTGCGCCGGCTACCGGGCCCAGCGCGACGCCATGCTGGAGGAGCTGGCCTCCTTCCCCGAGGGCACCCGCTTCTACCGGCCGGACGGCGGCTTGTTCATCTGGTGTGAGCTGCCCGCGGGGCTGAACGCGCTGAACATGCTGCAAAAGGCCGTGCAGCGCTCGGTTGCCTATGTGCCGGGCACTCATTTCTATGTGGATGGCGGCCACGACAACACCCTGCGGCTGAACTTCTCCAACAGCACCATTGAGCAGATCCACACGGGCATGGCGATCCTGCGCGAGGTCATCGCCGAGGAGCTCGGCGCATGAGCGGTTACCGCACGATCCGGCAGAGCGCCAGCGATGAGTTCGTCATCAACAAGAGCGTCTTCATCGGCCACGCGGCCCCCGTGGACAGCGAGGCAGCGGCCCTCGCCTTCATCCGGGAGAAGCGCGAGAAATACCGCGATGCCACGCACAACTGCTATGCCTACACGATCGGGGCGAACATGGGCATCATGCGGTACAGCGACGACGGCGAGCCCGGCGGCACCGCGGGTCTGCCCATGATGGAGGTCATCAAAAAACAGCAGATCTGCAACTGCTGTGTGGTGGTCACGCGGTATTTCGGCGGGATCCTGCTGGGCGCGGGCGGCCTCGTGCGGGCCTATACCCAGGGCTGCGCCGCGGCGCTGAAGGCTGCCCGGCCGGTCATGATGGAGGCCACCGCCCGTTACCTGTGCGAGGTACCCTATTCGCTGTGGGACCGCGTCACCTACCGCGCTGCCTCCCTGCCGGTGCAGCTGACCGAGGTGACCTACGCGGCCACCGTGGTGTTCACCCTGCTGGTGCGGGAGGAGGACGCAGAGGCGGCTGTCACCGCCCTGACCCAGCTGACCAACGGCCAGATGGAATACCTGCCCGACGGCGTCAGCTATCAGGCCTGGGATGTCTCAGACGGGGAGCAGGCGCAGCAGCAGCATATAAACCGCCGTTCCGCCGAAGATTGACACGATCATCTGCCGCTTCCAGACGTGCAGGGCGGCGGTCACCGCCACCGCGATCAGCGCCGGAAGGCCGTGGGGCGCCTCGGTCAGATTCACGTCCTTCAGACAGTAGATGACCAGCATGGTCATCACGGCCCGCGGCAGCTGCCGTCCCAGCCAGACGACAAAGGGATGCGGCTGGCACCCGCCGCTGAAGACCGCAAAGGGCAGCGCCCGCACCGCGATGGTAACCGCCGAGGCGATCAGAATGCTGAGGAGAATCTGCAGATCCGTCACGCGGTGAAGCACCTCCTCTCCGACGCCTGCCAGCGCAGACCGAAGGACGCGAGAATCAGCGCCATGCTCAGCAGCAGGAAGCTCCCCTTTCCCGCCGTCAGCAGGCTGAACAGGGTGGCGATGCCGCCGGTCAGCGGCGCAAAGAGGGACTCCGTCACGGACATCCGCCCGGCCTTCACCGCGGCGAAGGAGTCCATGCTCTGTTCGGTCACGATCACGACAAACAGCGCCGTCATGGAGAAGTCGATGCCGGCCAGCGCCTCCGTGGGGATCACCGCGCCCAGCAGGCCGCCGAGCACAGTGCCGATGATCCAGTAGGCGTGATCCAGCACGGAGATGCAGGTATACCAGCGCGCGGCGTCCTCCCGGCGCGGCCGCTCGTGGCAGACCAGCGAGTAGGTTTCGTCCGTCAGCGCGAAGACCAGATAGGGCTTGCACCGGCCTGTCGGGCGATAGGCCTCCAGCATGCTCAGGCCATAGAAGATATGGCGGGCCTGCACCAGCAGCGACAGTGCGGCGATGGTCAACGGCGCAAAGGCCTGCGTCAGCGGCTCGATCATCGCGAACTGCAGCGAGCCGCCATAGACGATGGCGCTCAGCAGCGCCGACCAGCCCAGTGCGAAGCCCTTTGCCTTCATCGCGACGCCAAAGGCGATGCCCAGAAACAGGTATCCCGCCATCACCGGCATGGTTCTCGGCAGTACCTTCCGCAGCATTCTCACGGCGACGCATCTCCTTTCACGGCATACGACAGGCATTATAGGCAAATCCCGCCGAAACCGCAAGCCGCGGCAGCGTCGGAGCCTGTTCTTTTCATGTTTTCCACGCTTGAGGAGGATTCTCTTGCCTGATTCATCCAGACGGCAGTCCGCCCACCGGCAGAACCTGCAGATCGCGCTGTGCGGCATCATGACCGCCCTGAGTGCGGCCCTGCTGCTGACCGGCGGCATCATCCCCATCGCCACCTACGCGGCGCCCATGCTCGCAGGCCTGCTGCTCCTGCCCGTCCGCCTCTCCTGCGGCCGGCGCCAGGCCTGGCTGTGCTGGCTGGCCACGTCGCTCATCGTGCTGGTGATCGGCTTTGACCGGGAGGCCGCCTTCTTCTATCTGTTCATCGGCTGGTATCCGGCAGCCAAGTGGGACATCGACAAGAAGGTGCCGCGCCGCTGGCAGCTGCCGCTCAAGGCCTTGCTGTTCGCAGCCGCCGTCGCGGTGATGTACGCGCTGCTCCTGCTGGTGTTCCCGCTGCCCGCCCTCGGCGCGGAATTCCGGGAGACGGGCACCGCGATGATCGCCGCGCTATACGCCGTGATGATCCTGTGCCTGCTGCTCTATGACCGCCTGATCGGCCCCGCCACCCTGCTGTATGTCCACCGGATCGAACCGAAGCTGCCGAAATTCCGCTGATGGCTCTGTCCATCACATCAAGGAGGATCCCCATGGATAAGCTCTATTTCGCCTGCGACTATCAGGAAGGCGCGCATCCGCAGGTTCTGCAGCGCCTGACCACATACAATCTGCAGTCCTCGCCCGGCTACGGCACGGATGAACACTGCGAGGCGGCGCGGCAGAAGATCCGCGAGGCCTGCGGCAAGCCGGACGCCGCCGTGCATTTCCTTGTCGGCGGTACGCAGACCAACGCCACGGTGATCGACGCGCTGCTCCGGCCGTGGCAGGGCGTCGTTGCGGCGGACACAGGCCATATCGCCGTTCACGAGGCCGGCGCGATCGAGGCGGGCGGCCACAAGGTGCTGACCCTCCCCCACCGCGGCGGCAAGCTGGCTGCGGAGGACCTGCAGCAGTACCTGGCGGCCTACTGGCAGGACGCGAGCCACGAGCACATGGTGATGCCCGCCATGGTCTACATCTCTCAGCCCACGGAGTTCGGCACGCTCTACAGCCTGGCCGAGCTGGAAGCGCTGCGGGAGGTCTGCGAGCAGTATCATCTGCCGCTGTACGCGGACGGCGCGAGGCTGGCCTATGCGCTGGCCTGCCCGCAGAACGACGTCTCCCTGCGGGATCTCGCCCGGCTGTGCGATGTGTTCTATATCGGCGGCACCAAGTGCGGCGCGCTCTTCGGCGAGGCGGTGGTGGTTCCGGAACCGGAGCTGCTGCCCGGCTTCTTCACGCTCATGAAGCAGCACGGCGCCCTGCTGGCAAAGGGCTTCCTGCTGGGGCTGCAGTTCGACGCGCTCTTCAGCGGCGGCCTGTACGGGGAGATCGGACGCCACGCCCAGGCCTGCGCCGACCGGCTGCGCGGCGTGCTGGACGAGCTGGGCTATCGCCAGTGCTATGATTCGCCCACCAATCAGGTGTTTGTCGTGCTGCCCAACGAGATCCTGGACAGCCTCGGGCAGGAAGTCGATTTCACCAGTTGGGAGCCGGCGGACGCCGCGCACACGGTCGTGCGCTTCGCGACCAGCTGGGCCACCACGCCCGAGGCCATCGAAGGGCTGCACGCGATCCTGCGCCGCTATGCCCCGGCCGGCGGCAGGCCGTGACGCGGAGGTGCCGCGCATGAAGAGACTTGCCGCCGCGCTGCTGGCCGCCCTGCTCAGCCTTTGCTGCCTCACCGCCGCAGCCGAAACCGGGCCGCTGACGGCGCAGCTAGTCTCCTATCATGAGGGCGAGCTGACGGTGGCCCGCGGCAGCAGCACTGTCGACTTCGGCGATGTCGTCGTGACGGATCTGGCGGAATTGGAGGCGTTCCTCGATCAGCTGCAGGCGCTCCGCCAATGCGATATGTTCGCCACGACCGTGACCGCCGACTGGTGCGAAGCCCTGACCGCGCGCTACCCGGAGGTGGCCTTCGGCTGGACCATCTCCTTCGCCGATCATGTCATCCGCACCGACGCCACGGCCTTCTCCACCCTGCACATGAGCGGCGCCGCCACCCACAGCGCTGAGCAGATCTCCGCCGTGAAATACTGCAAGCAGCTGCGCGCGCTGGATTTCGGCCACAACGGCGTGGACGACATCTCCTTCCTCACGGAGCTGCCGGAGCTGCGCGTGCTGATCATTGCCTGCAACCGCGTCACCGATCTGAGCCCGATCGCGAGCCTCAGCCATCTGGAGTATCTGGAGCTGTTCTCCAACCGCGTCACCGATCTGAGCCCGCTGGCCGGTCTGGAGCACCTGACCGATCTCAACCTGGGCTACAACCGGATCCGCGATTTCTCCCCCCTGTACGGGATGAAGAGCCTGAAGCGGCTGTGGATCTTCCACGCGACGACCACCAGCACCGACAGCGACGGCCGGATCGACAGGGCCGTTCTGAAGGCTCTGCGCGAGGCCCTGCCCAGCTGCCAGATCAACGCGGTCAGCAAGCCCACCGCCGGCGGCTGGCGCGACCATCCGCATTTCGAGGTGCTGCACCGGATGATGCGCACCGGCGTCTACGAGCCCTTCGAGGATTCCTGGCCGGACGAATGAAAAAGCCGCCGCGGGCAACGGCTGCATGGCATCGAAGGCTGACGGAAAGCAGAGCAGATTTTGCGACCACATAACAGAACCGCCGCAGCGGATCATGATCCATGCGGCGGTTTTGTCTTTCAAAGATTCACCGGGCCCCATGCGCAGGGCTTCCCAGCGGCATCGCCTTCCGCCGCCGCACAGCCTTGTGCTCCAGCCAGAAGGCAAGGCCGATGGCCGCAATGATGCCGAGCCAGCACAGCGGATTGGGAATGGGCAGCTTATTGTCCAGCCCAAACTCCATGACGATGATCACGCCCACCCCGGCCAGCCAGGCAGCGCAGGGCCAGTACCGCTGCCAGAGGCTCCGCAGGCCGGCGGTCTTCCGGCAGGAGCGGAAGAGCAGCGCCAGCACGATCACGGCGCAGGCTACCTGCTCAATGCGCACAAAGCCCCAGCGCATGCACACGGCGCGCAGGTTTTCGCAGAGGATCTGCGGCGCGCACAGGGCAAAGACGGCCCTTTCAAACGTGAGGCCCGGCAGCGGCTCCGCTTTCCGCCGGAGGAAGACCAGCGCGGTCACCAGCGCCAGCAGGCATTCCAGCAGGAACACAGACCAGTACCATTCCTGATACGCATTCGCCACCGCGAAGGGAAAGCGCCGGAAGGCGGTAAATTCATCCGTCACCAGCAGGCCCAGCCCCAGGCTGCCCTGCCAGCACTCCGCGGCCCGCAGGCCCGCTGTCAGGAGGAGCCCCGCCGGCGCCATCGCGTCCAGACAGGCGGCGCCCCGCACCCCCGCCCAGCGCGCGCCCAGCCAGATGCCCAGGCTGAGGCCAAGCCCGCCGCCCACGATGGACAGCTCCCGGGGCTCAAGCCGAAGCAGCGCAGCAGCACCGTAGCGCGCGAACTGGCTCTCCGCGAAGGCCGCCAGATAGCAGCCCCGCGCCATGAGCACACACAGCGCGCCGCCGCACAGCAGCGGCAGCAGCCAGGCCTTCACAGGCAGCCCAGCGGCCCTCACGCGCAGCAGATCCATGAGCACAAACACCGCCGCGCTGCCCAGCGCGCAGGTCAGATATGGCGCATTCACGGGTTCCCCTCCTGCGCCTCCGGATCATAGGCGGAGGCAAAGTACACGATGTCGGCCAGGTCGCGCAGCTCCTGATTCTCCCGGTCATTGATCTTCTGCCCGTGGAAGACCAGGGCGCAGGAATTCCCGCCGTCCAGGTTGTAGGCCAGCAGCACATCCTGCCGGGCGACGAAGTCCGCAAACTGCGGCAGCGTCATGCCCGCGGAGCCTCGAAAGGGCGCCGCGCAGCAGATCAGCTTGTAGTGCAGAGGCCCCGCCTGGCAGATGGCCATGCGCTGCGCCTTCTCCTGCCAGGCCATGTCCTTGTAGCGCATCTCCGTGCCCACCGCGCCATTCTCGTAGAGCACCGGCCCGAAGAAGAGCGCATTGATAATCTTCTTGCCCTCAATCGTGGAAATCACCGAGCCCGCGCGAGCCTTGTGCTCCACATAGAAATCGCCGTCCTCCGCGATCAGCAGCACGTCCCGGCCGCCATGCAGATTGTTCAGCACCAGCTGGCCCTGGCGGACGATATAGCCGCGGTGCGTGTAGAACCAGAAGTCTCCGTTGCAGGCGACCACCGCGTTCATCCGGTCCGCCAGCGTCACGGCGGGTATGGTCATCTCCGACTGAAAATTATCGGCGGCAGCCGTGCGCAGCTGGGAGGCATGGGCAATCTGCACATCGGCGATCCACCAGTCGCAGTCTTCCTCGCGGCCGGTGGTCAGCACCACATGGATCGTAGGATCGCTGTACTCCCATTCGCCGATGAAGCCTTCCTCCAGCGGCGGCCTGCCCGGCGAGAAGTCAAACGGCAGCGAGCAGGCGCCCGTGCAGACGCTGCCGGTGCCCTCCGCGGCGGCCAGTGAACAGATCAGCGCCAGCGCCAGCAGCAGCGCCGCAGGTTTTCGCGTCATCACAAGTCTCCTTTCCGCCGGATCGCGCCCGCGTCACCGGCCGCCGAGCCTGCGCCCGGCCAGGCGGAGCAGGCTGCTTCCGGTCAGCTTCCACACGAGGAGCGTCAGGACGCCATACACCGCCGCGCCGATGGCCACCACAATGCCCAGGTGCAGCCAGCCCGCCCCAGGGATCAGGCCATCCGCCGCGCGCACCGCCAGCATCATCGCAAACCCGGCCGCACAGCAGGCCAGCAGCTGGCGCAGATACCGCAGGTAGGGCAGCTCCTTCCGCAGGTAGAAGGCCTGCGTCAGCGGCACGGCGGCCTCCGCGCAGAGCGTGCCGATCACGGCGCCCATGCCGCCCAGCCGCGGGATCAGCAGGCTGTTGACCGCAAAATTCACCACAGCCCCGCACAGCACGCTGCGCAGCACGATCCTGTCCCGCTCCTGCGGCAGAATCCACTGCGTGCGCACCACATTGGCAAAGCCGATCAGGATCAGGGAGAAGCCGAGGCCCTTCATCATGGGGCCGCTGCCTGCGAAGTCCTCCCCGTAGAACAGCACGCAGAAACGGTCGGCGACGGCGCACAGGCCGAACGCCATCGCGCACACCATGCACAGGATGCCCTGCATGGTCATGTCCATCTGGCGGAGGATGGCGTCCCGTTTTCCGGCCTTCTGCAGGGCGGAGGCCCGGGGCAGCATGACCGTGCCGATGGCGGAGATGAAGCCGCTCAGGCAGTATACGATCTTCTCCGCGTTCTCATACAGGCCGTTCTCCGCCATGCCGGCGATGGCGCCGACCATCACCTTGTCCATCGTGCGGTAGACGCTGACGGCCAGCACCGCGGCGAAGAGCACCGCGCAGGGCTTCAGATGGCGCAGGGCTTCCCGCAGCGGCACAGCCACCACGCGAACGACGCCGCGCAGGCTCAGCGCGCAGCTGCAGCAGCCCGCCAGCGTGGCCAGCGACCACGCCAGCCCGTAGATCCACAGATCCTCCGGCCTGTGCACGAAGAGAAAGACGCAGGCCGCCGCCAGCAGCTTCACCGCGGTGTTGCGAAGGGCAATCGGGCGGAAGCGATCCAGGCCCATCAGGCACCAGTCGAGATTGCACAGGCAGCTGACGGACATGAAGGTCAGGGAGAGGGCGATCTGCTTCTCCTCCCCTGCAATCAGGAGGGAATAGATCAGCCAGCCGGCCAGCGCTGCGCCCGCGACCAGGCGCTGCATCTTCCAGATCCCCGAGAACACCCGGTTCAGCCGCTCCGGATCCTCCCGGGCCTGCGCGATGGCGCGGACGCCGTAGTTCTCCAGCCCCAAGAGGCCGATCAGCACGAATACATAGCTGATGTTCCACGCGTAGGAGTACAGGCCCACGCCGGCTGTGCCAACGGTGCGGGACAGATACGGCGCTGTCACCAGCGGCAGCAGGATCGAAAACACGCGGTACGCCACATTGTACGCCGCGTTCTTCCGCACGCTCATCCGGGTCCTTCCTCCTTCCGCTTGACATTCTCAGGGATCGTGGTATAATGCGTAAACCGTAGGCGTAATTATGGTTTACGCAATGGAGGTTCTCATCATGAAGACTGCATCCCGAAGCATCCCCACCGTGCAGCTGGTGCTGTGCGCCCTGTTCGCTGTGCTGACCGCCGTCTGCGCCCAGGTCAACATCGTGACGCCGATCTCCCTGGTGCCGGTCTCCCTGTCGCTGCTGCCGGTGCTGCTGTGCGGCGGTCTGCTGGAGGTGCGCTATGCCCTGCTGAGCATGGGCTGCTATCTGCTGATGGGGCTGATCGGGCTGCCGGTGTTCTCCGGCTTTTCGGGCGGCGCTGCCAGGCTCTTTGGCGTCACCGGCGGCTATATCGTCGGCTATCTCCCCTGCGTGCTCTGCATCGGCCTGGTGGTTCGCCGCTGGGGACGGGGCCCCGCAGTGCTCTGCGCCGCGATGGCCGCCGGGGTGCTCAGCTGTTATGCCCTGGGAACCGTCTGGTTCATGGCCCTGCAGCATGTGCCGCTGATGGCCGCGCTCGGCAGCTGCGTGCTGCCCTTCCTCCCCTTTGACGCGGTGAAAATCGCCCTGGCGGCCTTCCTGACCCGCCGTCTGGAGGCTCCGCTGCAGCGTTTTATTCGCTGAGCCGCCGAACGATGTGAACAGCGCCGTCAAAATCCTTCCACGTGAACGTATCCCCCTCCAGCAGCATGTAGCCATGCCAGCTGTCCTCCTTGGGGATGGCCACGGAGCCGGGGTTCATCACCCAGATGCCGTTCACCTGCTCACAGCAGGGCACATGGGTATGCCCGTGGAGCAGCACATCCCCCGTCTGCAGCGGCGGGATGTTTTTTGCATGGAAATGGTGGCCGTGCGTCGCGAAGATCAGCCGCTCCCCCGCCTGCAGCAGCGCATATTCCGCCATGATCGGGAAGGGCAGCACCATCTGGTCGACCTCCGTGTCGCAGTTGCCGCGGACGCACAGGATGACCTGCCGCAGCTCGCTCAGCCGGCGGATGACCTCCTTCGGGGCGTAATCCCGCGGCAGATCATTGCGCGGCCCGTGGTAGAGCAGATCGCCCAGCAGCAGCAGTCGCTGGCATTTCTCCACTGCAAAGGCCTCCGCCAGCCGTTCGCACCACCAGGCCGACCCGTGAAGGTCCGAGGCAATCATCCATCTCATGCCCGCATCGTCTCCTCTTCGCCGTTCCGCTGCGCGCTGCGGGCCAGCCGTTCGGCTTTCCGCAGGCGGTGCCGGATCAGCAGGCCGACCACAAAGCAGGCGCATACCGCCCCGGCCAGCCCGCCGGAGCCGTCCACCGCCACATCCCACCAGTCCGCGGAACGCGCCTGCACAAAGAACTGGTGCGCCTCATCGCCGACAGCCCACAGCACGGTCAGCAGCCAGGCCCACAGGCCGGAGGCGCGCAGGCCGTAGGTCTCCAGTAGGATGCACAGGAGGAAGGCCAGCAGCGCATACTCGCTGAAATGCGCGAATTTGCGCACAATCCGCTGGCTGATTTCCAGCACGACCCGTGTCTGCTTCGCATCCCGCTTCTCCAGCCGCAGATCCAGCCGCGGCATCAGCCAGCGGGCCAGCGGTTCGCTGGTGCTGTTGGACTGGCTGCCGTCCTGGCCGGAAAAGTAAAACATCAGGCACAGGAGGACGGCGATCAGCACCCACAGCGCAATGCGCAGCGGGAGGCATCTCCGGAGGGGTTTCGACAGATTCGCGCTCAATCTCCCTCCTCCTCTTCCATCGCCCAGTACATGAGGATTCCGGCGGCCACCGCGGCGTTCAGGGATTCGGCACGGCCCCGCATCGGCAGGCGCACAGCCCGCGTTGCCTGGGCGCGAACGGCGGCGGATCCCCCGTTGCCCTCGTTGCCGATGATGACGGCCAGCCGCCGATTCGCCAGGCCATTGTGTCCCAGCCGGATGGTCTCGCCGTCCAGCTGGCCGCAGAGGATCTCCACGCCTTCCCCGCGCAATTCGGCCAGCGCCCCGGGCAGATCGTCCGTCACGGCAATGCCGATGTGGAACAGGCTGCCCATGGTGGCGCGCACAACCTTCGGGCTCCAGGGATCCGCGCAGCCCCGGCTGAGCAGGGCGCCGTCAAAGCCTGCCGCGTCCGCCGTGCGCAGGATGGTGCCCACATTGCCCGGATCCTGCACGTCGTCCAGCACCACGAGCCGCCGCGCCTGCGCGAGGGAGCCGCCCCTCTCCGGCAGGTCGATCACCGCGGCGATGCCCTGGGGCGTCATCGTCTCGCAGACCGTTTTCATCAGCGCGTCGGTGAGCAGGAAGACAGGGCAGCGGCTCTCCCATTCCTTCACCTCGCCGCGGCGCTCCTCCGTCAGCAGCAGCGCGCGGAAAACACAGCCCTCGGCCCGCGCCTCGCCCACCAGCTTGCCGCCCTCCAGGAGCATGCAGCCGGTTTCCGCGCGGCCCTTGGCGGTGCGCAGCGCCTTCCACAGGCGGATCTTCGGATTCTTTGCGCTCGTGATTGCTTCCATCAGGCATCCTTTCTTCATCGCCGGCGCGGCTCAGTCCGTGCCGCTGAAGCCCTTGCCGATGATTTCGCCGGTATTGGTAATCAGCAGGAAGGCCGTGGGATCCACCGTGCGGATGTAGCGGCGCAGCTCGACAGCCTGCCGCCGGTTGACCACGGTCAGCAGCAGCGTGCGCGGCTCGTCGGTGTAGATGCCCTCGCCGTGGACGCGGGTTGCGGAGCGGTTCAGGTGTTCGGTGATGTAGTGCTCGATCTTTTCCGGATGGGAGGTCACGATGTGGAAGCACTTGTGGATGTGGATGTTCTCCAGCACCATGTCCACCATCAGCGACTTGATCGCCAGGCCGAGGACGGAGTACAGGCCGGTCTTCATGCCAAAGGCCACGCAGGCCATCAGCGTGATCACCAGATCCGACAGCATCAGGGCCTTGCCGATGTCCAGCGCGGAATGCTTCTTCACAATCATCGCGATGATGTCCGTTCCGCCGCTGGACGCACCGATATTGAACAGGATCGCGGAGCCCACCGCCGGCAGGCTGACCGCGAAGATCAGCTCCAGCATCGGCTCGTCCGTCATGGGGCCGTCCATCGGCAGCACCCGCTCCAGCACCCAGATGAGGCCGCTCTGCAGCAGGGTGACATAGACGGTCTTGTAGCCGAAGGAGTGGCCCAGCGTGAGATAGCCGAGTACCAGCAGCAGGGCATTGATGACCAGGCCGAAGGTGCCGGGCGTGATGCCGGGAAAGTAGTGGGCCATGATCACCGACAGGCCGCTCACGCCGCCGGTGGAGAAGTTGTTCGGGTACTTAAAGAAGTAGATGCCCGCCACCATGATCAGCGTGCCGAACGTCATCATCAGGAATTCCCGCGCGGTGTTTCCCCGTCTCTCCGGCGCGGCTGCCTTGTCCTTCATCGCTGACGGTCTCCCTTCTTGTCCGTGATTCGTCTGCCGGCCGCGGCGTCCAGCGTGTCCAGCAGCACCGTGTCCATGCAGCTCAGGAAGGCCAGCTCCGTTTCCTCCTGATGCTCCTTAGCCAGCCAGATCATGCCGTCATAGGTGTCCTGATAGAGGCCGCCGCTGCCGTCGAACAGGCCGTCGAACAGCAGGCCGCTGGCCTCCGGAAAAGCGGCGCGGAACATCAGCATGAAGTGAACCAGCAGCTGTCCTGTGGACCACGCGCCGCTCATCCGCTCGACATACGGGCTGTCCTCCTCGCGCAGCTCCGGCGAGAGCAGCCCCAGGGCGGCGTCCAGCCCCGGCGCGCGGGAAAAGAGCAGCTGGATGCTGCGGATCGGATTGGAGCGGCTCATGCACAAGCGCAGGAAGGCCTGCATCTGCTGCAGCACCACAGGGTTCATCCGCTGCAGCGGCAGCCAGCCGCTGCCGGTCAGCATCAGCTGCATTCCGGGCGGCAGGGTGCCGTAGAGCATCGTGTCGCGGCTCAGCTTCTCCAGCGCCAGCCCCATCAGGGTGAAGCGCTCCGCATAGCCCAGAAGGATCAGTGCCTCCGAGGCGCTGATGCCGCCGCTCTGGCGCTGCGCGCGCATCATGGCGTCGGTGTCCGCGCCGCGCAGGCGGTACAGGGCGTCGATGGTCTGCCAGATGCGCGAGGACTGACGCGCCGCGTCCTCAATCGGGCGATACAGCCAGTCGACAAAAGGCGCATTCTGCGTCATCTGCGCGAAGTCATCGCGGAACAGGTCGGGGTGATGCGTGAAAGCCGGCACCAGCATCGCCGCAAAGCCGTCCTCCAGCTGCATTTTCACAGCGGGGCGCTCCACGCCCGGCACGTAGGCCGAGGCCGTGAAGCCGGCCGCGTCCAGGTGCATCACGCCATAGCCGCCGTAGCCCTGCAGGGTGCGGCGCATCCACTGATTTTCCGCCGCGGACGCGCTGAACTGCCGGCCGCTCTCGCCCCGGGTCTGCCGCACGCCGGTCTTCATCTCCGCCCAGCCGAAGGCATCCTGGGCTTCCGCGCGCAGGCGGGCATAGGCTTCCTTGTCCATGCCGTCGGGCAGCGAAAGCCGCCAGGAAATCTCCTGCGCCCCCTTCATCGCGGCCTGCAGCGAGGCCAGCATCGCCATCTCCCGCATCAGCAGCAGGCGGGCGCGGCGGGCCTTGTCGTCCAGGCGCCAGAGCAGACCATGGTCGCTTTCTGTCGTGATTGCTTCCTCCGCGGACTGCACCGCGCCGTTCAGGAAGGGTTCCGTGCTGTCCGCCTCATCCCAGAGCGATACCGACGCGGGGAAGATCGGACCCACGGGGCCGGCGGGAAAGGCCGGCGTCATCTCCCGCTTCCAGCCCATGGCCAGCGGCCGCAGCAGATCAGGCAGCTGAATGCCCATCTGCAGCCCGCCCATGTCCATGGAGATCGCGGCGCACTCGGTGGAGAGATCCAGGCCGCAGCGGGCGAGGGCGACCGGCATCGGCTGCAGGCCCTCCGTGCGGTTCAGCAGTGCGCCGACACAGTCCTCTCCGCGGAAGAGAGAGATGAACCGCGGGAAGGTATCCGTCTCAGTAACAGACCACGGTCTCTTTTTCTCGGTTTCCGTCCAGACGCGGTCCCGCATCAGCCGCGCCTGCCATTCGCCGCCGATGCTCAGATACCAGCAGCGCCAGCCTTCCAGGCCGGCGGAGGGCCACAGGCCGCACTGCAGCCAGTCCTCATGGCCGACACGGATCTGTTCCGCGGCCGGGAAGGTATGATGCAGCCGCAGCATGCCCTGCCCCGCGAAGAGCAGCGATACGGTCACCGCGCCCATGGCGCCGGCTGTCATCCGCGTGCCGTCGATCCTCAGGCCCTGCTCCGGCTGGCCATAGCGGGCCATGTATTCGCACAGGCGGTCGGAGATGGGCAGCAGGATCGCGCTCTCCTCGCCGCCGACATTCGCCCGCAGCAGGGTATCCAGCTGTACGTCTCCCTGGGTGCCGCCCGGCAGCAGCAGCAGCTTGTCCGAAAACGCCTGCGCGGCCGCTTCCGCGCATCCCTCGCCGAGGATCTCCCGCAGGATCTCCCCAAAGGCAGCGGTCTCCCGCTCGGGCGGCCAGGCCGCGTCCATCTGCTGTGGCAGGGCGGCCGCGTTGTTCTCCGCCTGCCGGTGCCAGTTCATCAGCTTCACGATCGCGCCGGGCAGCGGCGCAGTGCCGGTGTCCGCGCGATGCCTTTCGATCTCCTCCAGGAAGGCGGAAAAGCGCTTGGGCAGCGAATTGCGGTAGGCCGCGGAATGGCGCGCCAGCAGCTGCTGCTCCAGGTCCAGCTCCTCCAGCAGCTCCTCGTCGTGCTCGGTCAGAATGCTCTCCAGCCCCAGCTGGGTGCTGCTGCGGGCAAAGGCCTGCCCCCGCCAGCGCCAGATCGTCTCCTCCGGCTGATGCACCGGGGCCTCCACGATGCCCAGTCCCTGCAGCAGCGGATTCCACGCGCCGCTCTGCCGGGTACAGACCTCCTCCGTCATCTCCCGGTAGCTGGGCCGGTTCAGCAGGCCGACCACCGCGCGGACGCGAATCTCCCAGCCGCGGGCCATCTCGCCCTGCAGGGCGTCGGCGGCCTTCTGCTCGTTTTCCCGCTGAATATCCTCGATGAAGCTCCGCAGGCAGGCAGCGCCCTCCTCGCCGGCGCCATCCGCCAGCAGGGACAGGCGGGATGACAGCAGACTCCGGTCGTTTTCGCCCAGAAAGGACACGGGGTCCTGAAACTGCCTGCGCTCCGGGTCGTACCAGACGACCTCCTTCGGCAGCAGCTCGGGAACCTCTGCGGTATCCACGGCAGGAATCAGACCAAAGTCTCTGTCCAGCAGACCAAAAGGCACGCGGCGCGCGTCCCGCTCCAGCAGCACCAGCGTGATGCGGTCCTGGCCCGCACTGCGCAGTACGGCGCCGGTCATGGGCGACGCATCCTCGCGAAGCTCAATCAGGCGGATGTGCTCCGGTCGCAGCCAGGCGTCCATCAGCAGCGCCACCGCCAGCATGCCGCGCCATGCCGCGCTGTGTCCCTCCGCCAGCGACTTGCGCAGCTGCTCCCGGCCGGCCAGCACCGTCGGCGGCTCATCGCCGGCCGCACCGACAGCCGCTGCTGTCTGCACGGCAAAAGCAGCCGGATCCGCCGCTCTGCGCAGGCCGAATCCCGCCTCGATCGCGACCGTGCCGCCTTCGTCCGGCAGGGTCACCAGACCATGCTGCTTCAATTCTGTCATCGGTCAACCTCAGTCTCATCCGGCTTTCGGCGGCAGCACAGGAGGATCCGCCGCATCAGCACGCCTGTGGGGGAAAGGCCAGCCTCGCCTTCCTGCTGCGCGGCAATCTGCTCGCCCACGCGCTCCCTGCTGACCCCCGGCCAGAACCACATCGGCTCCAGCTCCGCCAGCAGATTCTTTGTCTCGTGGGGCGTGGCGCGCTCCAGCTCGATCAGCCTGGCCAGCATCCGCCCGGAGAACAGGCCGCCGCTCACGAGCCTGCGGCCCTCGGCCATCTTCGGCGGGTTGAGGCGGTTCTCGTCCTGCATCGCCTTCTTCAGGTCCTGCTGGGCCCACGCGTGACGCCCGTCCAGCGCGATCAGGTGATGGGCCAGCTTTTGCAGGCTGCTGCGCGCGATCGCGATCTGCGGCAGTTCGTCCTCCTTGGCTTTTTCCTCCGCCTCGCGAATCTTCTCCTCCGCTGCCTTCAGCTCCGCGCGCACGGCGTCGGCTTCCTCGCGCGTCTGCGCCACCGCGTCCTCCAGCAGGATCCGCCGGAGCCTTCCGCCGATCTCCGCGTCCTTCGCCCGCTGATCCATCTGCAGGGCGACCAGTTCCTTCTGCATCTCCTCGGACTGCCGCAGCGCGCGCTCCGCCTCGCTCTCGCCGGTCTGATGCCGCTGGATCGGCATCCCCTCATCCAGGCCGCCCTGCTTGATGTCATAGCGCAGCTGGGTCAGGTCGCCGGCCTTGCGCAGCAGGGCCATATAGTGCTCCCGCGCGGCCTCGTAGCTGCCCGAGAGCTCTTCCGCAAAGCGCAGCGGCGCGGGCAGCGAGTCCTGTGTCTGCTGCATCCACCGCACCAGACTGGTGAACAGCCGGCGCAGCGTCCTCAGCTCCTCCTTCTGCCGCTCGCGGTCCTCCGCGGTCAGCTTGCCCTTCCTGCGGTACAGCTGCGTGAACCACGCATTGCCCCTGCTGCGGAAGGGGTTCTTGCTGTCGATCAGGTGCAGGGTGACGGGAATGTAGTCCATCAGTGCCAGATAGGCGGAGCGCATCAGGCTCTCCCAGCTCCGCTGCCAGGCCGTATCGCCCGCGTCGAACATCGCCCAGCTCTCCGGGCCCAGCGGCAGGCGGAAGGAGAACGGCCCCTCCTCGCCCAGCAGCAGCCTGCGCATCGCATAGGCCGCCAGCCAGTCGGCGATATGGCCGCCCGTGCGCTGCTCCCGGCAGTCCTGCGACAGGGCGATCAGCGCCATTCGGGCCGGATCCGCGTCAATCAGCGGCAGGGACGCCTTGGCCAGGCCGTCGTTGTCCGTATCGGAGATGGCCAGGTGCAGCACAAGCAGCGGCTTGCAGGCCGGATTCTGCTCCCGCAGCCAGCGCATCAGCGCGCGGATGCCTGCCGCGCAGACCGCATCGCACAGGCTGCCGCAGAGGATCACCTGGGCGGTGTCCGCCTCCTTCGCCATCTCGGAGAGCTCGTCTTCCTTCTTTTCCCAGAGCAGGCGCTCCCAGTTCAGCGCGACCGTCGGCGCGTAGCCGCCCAGATCGCCGGAATCGGCCGCGGCCGCGGGAAACAGCGTGCGCAGCAGCAGGCGGTCGGTCTCGTTGGTGCAGAAGGAGCGCAGCTTCTGGCCTTCCTTGTCCTCCGGCCAGTGCCGCAGCGTCACGGCGGTCTGCAGCACGGGCTTTTCCGCGGTGGCGCAGAGGGTGTGCAGGGTCATATAGTCCTGCACCAGGCGGTGGGCGCCGGCGTCCTCCTCCGGGTGCGCGCCAATGAGCAGGATGCGCAGGGAATCCGCCGGCCACATATTGGCCATGGCCGTCCAGACCACCGCTTCCGCGATGCGCGCGCCGCCCTCCCCGATTGCAGCCAGATACGTCTTCACACCCTCACCTGCCTTACTTCAAAAGGCGCGGAGGCTTTTTGCCCCGCGCAGCGGATTCACGCTTCGTAGCCGTTGGGATTATTCTTCTGCCAGCGCCACGAATCGCGGCACATGTCATCCAGATTGCGCTTCGCGCTCCAGCCCAGCAGGCGCTTCGCCTTCTCCGGGTCGGCGTAGACCATATCCACGTCGCCGGCCCGCCGGGGCCCGATCACATAGGGCACCTTGATGCCGTTCACCCGCTCGAACGCGTTCACAATGTCCAGCACGCTGTAGCCGATGCCGGTGCCCAGGTTGATGATCTCGCAGCCGCTGTGGGCCATCGCGTAATCGCAGGCGGCCACGTGGCCGTCCGCCAGATCCATCACATGCAGATAATCCCGCACGCCCGTGCCGTCGTGGGTCTTGTAATCATTGCCGTAGACATTCAGATGGCTCAGACGGCCCGCTGCCACGGCGGTGATGTAGGGCATCAGGTTGTTCGGAATGCCGTTGGGATTCTCGCCGATGCGGCCGCTCTCGTGCGCGCCGATCGGGTTGAAGTAGCGCAGCAGCACAACGCTCCACTCCGGATCCGCGTTGCACACGCCCTGCAGGATCTTCTCGATCATGTACTTGGTCCAGCCGTAGGGATTCGTGCAGCCCTTGCAGAACATGTCCTCCCGCAGCGGGACCTTGTCGGGAACGCCGTAGACCGTGGCAGAGGAGGAGAACACCAGCCGCTTGCAGCCATGGGCGGCCATTGTCTCGCAGAGCGTCAGCGTTGTATCCAGATTGTTGCGGTAGTAGCGCAGCGGCTGCTCCACGCTCTCGCCCACCGCCTTGAGACCGGCGAAATGAATCACCGCGTCAAAATGGTGCGCGCTGAAAACCGCCTCCATCGCCGCGCGGTCCGCCACATCCGCCTCGATCAGCTCCACCTTTTTCCCGGCCAGCTCTTCCGTGCGCCGCACCGCCTCCGGCTTGCTGTTGACAAAGTTGTCGACAATGACGGCCGTGTGTCCCGCCGCAAGCAGCTGCAGGCAGGTGTGCGTGGCGATATACCCGGCGCCGCCGGTGAGCAGAATGTGCATGGGTGTTCCCTCCCTGTTGTCCCTCAATGAATCACAGCGCGGCCGGATACACGCCGGCTTCGTGCAGCTTGCGCAGCTCCTCCGTCACATAGGCCTTGTCCTCGCGGTAGGTGATGCCAAACCAGACCGCGTGCGTATTGAGCACCTGCACCTGCAGGCCCTCCTCGTGCATCAGCTGATCCACCAGCAGCGGGAGGACATACTCCTTCTTCAGCGGGTCGCCCTCGCCATCGCTCAGGAACTGCTCCAGACGCCGCGCGGCTGTCCCGAAGAGCCACGGCGTGAAGCCCCAGAAGTTCATGGAGACCAGCGCGTTCGGATCGAGAATGCGGCCCTCCTCGCTGTGCTCGTAGTCGCGGATGGTGCCGTCGGGGGCGGGCTGGATCTTGTAGGTCTCCGTCACGCTGACCAGATGGCCCTCCGCGTCCTTCTCGCAGACGCCGCGGGTGACCGTGCCGTTCTCGGAAACGGTGTTGTGCAGGTCATAGGCGACCATCGACGCGGCCTTGGGGCAGCCGCCGTCCAGCTGCTGCATCGCGCGGAGGGATTCCGCCATCGCGCTGAAGGCGTCGCGGCCATAGTAATCGTCCGCGTTGATGACGGCGAAGGGCTCGTGAATCACATTCCGCGCGGCCAGCACAGCGTGCACGGTGCCGTAGGGCTTGGTGCGCTGGGGCGGCGGCAGGAAGCCGCCGGGCAGGCTGTCGAACTCCTGGAAGGCGTAGGCGACCTCGCACTTCTTCGCGATCTTGTCCCCCACCATCTCGCGGAAAGACTCCGCCATGCCCCGCTTGATGACGAAGACGACCTTGTCGAAGCCGCTCGCCAGGGCGTCATGGATGGAGTATTCCATCAGGATCTCGCCGTTCGGCCCGATGCGGTCGATCTGCTTGTTGCCGCCGTAACGGGAACCCAGTCCCGCCGCCATGATCAGGAGTGTCGTTTTCATGAAGCTTTCCCTCCGTTTTCCTCTGTGGCCTCAGTCCTATTCTCGCCCTCCGGCTTATGCGCAAAGCCCTGGGTGGAATCTGGTTTGAAAAACACCGTCACCGTCCGCAGCAGCAGCCGCACGTCCAGCCACAGGCTGAAGCTCTCGATGTAGATCAGGTCGAGCATCAGCTTGTCCTCGGCGGAGGTGTTGTAGCGCCCCTCGATCTGCGCGTAGCCGGTGAGGCCCGCCTTCATCTTCTCCCGGTAGACGAAGGCCGGCAGCGCATTCTTGTAGCGCTCGATATTGGCCAGCATCTCCGGCCGCGGCCCGACCAGCGACATGTCGCCCCGCAGGATGTTCCAGAACTGGGGCAGCTCGTCCAGGCGGTACTTGCGCAGGAAGGCGCCCACCCGGGTCACGCGCTTGTCGTCGCACTCGGCGGAGAAGTCCTCCGGCTTCACGGCGTTGTGCATGGTGCGGAACTTGCAGATGCTGAAGCGCCGGCCGCCGGCGGTCAGCCGCTCCTGGCGGAAGATGACCGGCGCGCCGTCCTCGATGCGGATGCACAGCGCGATGATCGCCATCGCCGGGGAAAAGATCAGCAGGGCCAGCGCGGAGACGACGATGTCCGCAAGCCGCTTCGTAAAGCGCTGCACCAGCGTCATCTTGCGGTAATCCATCTCAAGGAAGGGCGCGTCGTCCACGATGATCGGCCGGGCCGAGGCCAGCATGATGTCCGTCTCCTGCGCCTTGCAGAGCATGTCCCGGTGATGGTCGTAGCACAGCTTCATCAGCCGCAGCCGCCGGTTCTCCGGCAGCTCCGCCAGAAAGACCACCTCCGCCGCAGCCACCCGCTCCGAGATGTCCGGCGCGTTGTAGAGCGCCACGTCGGTCACCTGCCACTGCAGGCGGTAGCGGCTGATCTTCTTCTCGATCTCCGCCCGGTGATCCAGGTTGGAGAGCACCAGCAGGCATTTCCGCGGCGGCGTCAGGTGGAAATACAGCCAGCTGCCGAAGCGCACCATGAAGATGATGAACAGGCTCTGCAGCACAATGGCCAGCAGCAGCCACTTGAAGTCTTCCCCGAAGAGAGTGAGGCGGTCGTGATTGTGCTCGTTGACATTCATAACCTGCAGCTGCAGGAAGGTGACCAGGTCGGTCAGCACATTGGCCGGGAGCAGGCTGCCGATGACCGGGCGGCTCTTGCGCTTGTGCACATCGTAGCCGCCATAGACCGCATACATGCCGATGGTCATGGCGCTCCAGGTGATGAGCGTGGTGGCCAGGGTGCGGGAGATGTTCTTCAGCTGCCAGTTCTCAATGCTCAGAAGACCAAAAAAGAGGAAGAACAGCCCTGCGTAAAGCAGGCAGCGCATTGCGAAGACTGCCAGCTCGCCGCGTTCCCGCCGCAAAGCGCCGCGAAGTTTCGACATGGGCGCTACTCCCCTCTCCCCGATCTTCCCTGATATTCTATCACGCAGGCTGTTTGCTGTCAAGGAAACGGCCGAACGCGCGCTGCGGCGGCAGAGGGCGGCAGGAGCTTCGCGAATGCTGTGTTTTGCGGCTAATTCATGCAGAACTCATGCGTTTTCCATGCAGGCGGACGCGGGCGGATGCTTTCTCTCAGGCACGGGGACGCGGTTGATATGCGGAATATTCAGAAAACCCTTGATTTTTTTGTATTTTGTGTTATCATATGCGCTCGGAGGGATTCCTCCGAAAAAGAATCCGGATGTCGTATCTGGTAAGAATTCGGCATTCCACGACGAAAGGAACGAAACACACCATGAAAAAGGTCATTTGCAAGGTCGAATATGACACCGAAGCCTCCAAGCTGATCGAAAAGCGCACCTCCGGGGCGTTCGGCGATCCGGCGGGTTATGAGGAGAGCCTGTACCAGACGGAAGGCGGCAAGTACTTCCTCTACGGTGCCGGCGGCGAAGCCTCCAAGTATCCCGAGGAGACCATCAAGCGGCTGTCTGCCGACAAGGCCCAGGAGTGGCTGGCCGCCAAGGCGTAATCCACCCTGCAAGCATGAAAAACACGGACTGCACTGTGCGGCCCGTGTTTTTTTGCTTATTTGAGGGGCATGGCGGCGATGGCCCGGTTGCGGTAGGCCGGATCGCCGGTGACCTCGCGGATCACCTTGATGAAGGGCGGCAGAACCACTTCCTGCCTCTCGTCGCGGACCTCCAGCTCCATGATCGCCTTGTCCGACCAGAAGGGATAGACGTCGATCTCGAAGTACTGGCTCATCCAGGTCAGGCAGTAGCGGGTCTTGCGGATCGGGTGGAGCGACGGGTCAGCGTCCATGAGCAGGTTGACGTACTCATTGTTCGTCAGCCGGCGCTCCATCTCAATGCGCTTCAGGTCGTTGATGCGCCGCTTGATGGTCTGGTAGAAGATGTAGTGGCCCTTTTCGCCGCGCTGGCGGACGCGCACCTCGTCGCCGTTCTCGGTCTTGAGATAGGTCTGGCTGATCTCCACGCGGCGGCAGTTGGGCTGGCTCTCCAGCCAGGCGATGTCGGGATACTCGATGAGATACTTCCGCTCCATCTCCATCGGGTTTTCCTCGCCGATGAAGGCGCTGATCTCCGCGATCAGCTTCATCATCTTCTCCTCGAACTCCACGCTGTTGCCGATCACGCGCAGATGCGGATGCCCCATCCAGCTGGCCAGCAGGCGGTCGTCCAGGGCGACGGCCTCCTCCACGGTCTCGTAGCGGGCCGCGTTGTTGGCATGGGAATAATACTGCTCCGCGCCCTTGGCCGCGGTGACCAGGTGGAAAACCGCGTCGTAGCGGTCCCGCAGCTCCACCTCGTGCAGGTTCAGATGCTTCAGCACCGCGTCAAACTCCTCGGGCGTCATGTAGGCCTTGTTGTCCATGGCGCCGCGGTCGCAGACGATCATGATGCGTTCCTGCGGCATGGTGCGGGCAGCCTGCTGAAAGAGGCGCTCCTTCGTCAGCTGCAGTTCCATCTGGCACTGCTGATAATCCTGATTGGTGCCGCAGGTCCACGGGGCCACGCCGCCCGTGATAAACTCCGTGGCCGTCTCCGGCACGAACAGAACCGTCCAGCCCTTCTTGGTGAACGCGTTCTGCACCCAGCTCATCGCGGTGGATTTGCCCGCGCAGGGGCCGCCCGTGATGACGATGTTCACGATTCTTTGCATGGAACCGCCGCCTTTCTCATGGTTGCAGGGAAACGGGAATGGAATGGCATATGCGCTCTCCGGAACGGAATCCGCGCCGCCTTACGCCTCGCGGACGTCCAGTCCGGCGATCACGCGCTGCAGCGCCTCGTAGAAGCGGCTCATGTGCAGGCCGTCGACAAAGCGGTGATTGACCTCCACGCTCAGCTGGAGGGTGAACCTGCCGCCGTTGTCCTCCCAGCGCCCCCAGGTGACATGGGGCGCCGTCTCCTCCGGCGTGGGCGCGTGGATGCCGCACACCGCGGTGATGGGCATCCAGGGCACGCAGGAGAGGTAGATCAGCGGCAACTTTTCCTTCTCCATATCGATGAAGACGGTCTGCCGCTCGGCGGCCTCCTTCGCGTGGCGGGCAAAGGAGACGATGTCCGCCTCGTGCAGGACGGTGACAATGCGGAACTGCTCCGCGCCCTCCGGCAGATAGGTGAAGCTGGGATGCCGCCCGTCGTACACCACCGGCTCCCCGTCCGCCATGCCGCAGCGGAAGGCCTCCACGCTGTTCATCGCCTCGGTGACGCACCAGCACATGCCCATGTAGAAGGAGATGCCCTCCTGTCTGCAGAAGCGCCGCAGCCGGGTGACCTCGATCGGGAATACCAGGGTGTAGGACAGGCTGCCCATGAACTCGTAGGCATCCCGGCGGGGATAGGTGCTCAGGTCGAGCTTTCGCATGACGCTTCCTCCTCAAACAGCTCCGCGCCATAGCGGGCGATCAGCCGGCTGCGGTCCGCGGCCTCCATCAGCATGGTCAGCCGCACGCCGCTGTCGGTGTATTCCTCGTTCAGCACGCGGCCCAGCGGGCGGATCTCCGCCATCAGGCCATATTTGGCAAAGGGGATCACGGCCACCGTCTGCACCATCGACTGGCGGAGGCTCCTCGCAATCGCTTCCTCAAGCTCGTCCAGGCCGGTGCCGTCCTTCGCGGAGATGATGACCGCACCCGGAATGGCCGGCGCCACGTCCCCGAGATCGCACTTGTTGATGACCTCGATGCGCTTCTCGCTCTCCGCGCCCAGCTCCGCGAGCACCTCCAGCACCGTGTCGTGCTGCTGCAGCATCTCCGGCGAAGCGCCGTCGGAGACAATGACCAGCACGTCGGCCTGCGCGGCCTCCTCCAGGGTGGAGCGGAAGGCGCTGATCAGCGAGTGCGGAAGCTTGCGGATGAAGCCGACCGTGTCCACCAGCAGATAGGGCGTGTGCTCGGCGGTCTCCATGCGGCGGCCGACGGTGTCCAGCGTCGCAAAAAGCTGATCCTGCACATAGACCTCCGCGCCGCTGAGCGCGTTGAGCAGGGTGGATTTGCCCGCGTTGGTGTAGCCGACCAGGGCGACCACCGGCAGGGCGTTGCGCTCCCGGTTCCGGCGGCGGATGGCGCGCTGCTTCTCCACCTCGTCCAAACGGCGGCGCAGCAGCGTCTGCCGCTCGCGGATGCGGCGGCGGTTCATCTCCAGCTTGCTCTCGCCGGGGCCGCGGGTTCCGATGCCCCCGGCCAGACGGCTCAGCACCAGGCCCTGGCCGATCAGCCGCGTGGAGCGGTACTGCAGCTGGGCCAGCTCCACCTGCAGCTTGCCCTCGGCGCTGGCGGCCCGCTGGGCAAAGATGTCAAGGATCAGCGCGGTGCGGTCGACGATCTTGACGCGCAGCACGTCCTCCAGGTTGCGCATCTGGATGCCGCTGAGCTCCTCATCGAAAATGCAGACGTCCGCCTCCAGGGCCTGGCATTCCTCCGCCAGCTGTTCCGCGCGGCCCTTGCCGATGAACAGCCCGGTGTCCGGCTTCGGCCGCTTCTGCAGGAAGGCGCCCACGACCTCCGCGCCGGCGGTCTCCGCCAGCCGCGCCAGCTCCTGCAGGGATTCCTCGGATTCGATGCCCATCAGCACCGCGCGCTCCCGGCCGGGCGCAGGCTTGCTTTCCGCGCCGACCAGCCGGTCGCTCTCCTCGATCTGCGCCATCCAGTCCGCCTCCGGCAGGCGGTACCAGCGCGCAGGCTCCGGCAGCAGAATCTCGTCGCCCGCGGTGAGGAAGGCGGCCTGCACGAAGGTCGGCTCACCGTCCCGGCAGCCCACCGCGCACATCGCGTCGTAGCGGA